>NZ_JBMPPJ010000012.1:0-182961 GCF_049339865.1 Undibacterium sp. TC9W
GCTCACGGGAGAATGCATTCAAATCAGCTTCGGTCTTGATGTCTTTCGCCAGCTCTTTGGCCAGCGCCTGCAGTTTGCTTCTTTCCATTGCGTTTGTCGTCATTTTGGCAATTCCTCATTATAGGAGGTTCATTGGCCAGAATTACTTACACACTTTTATTTACAGGCTCGCAAAATCGCCACAGCCTATTTGCAGTTCCTCTATACCGAAGCTGGCCAGGACCTGATCGCTAAACACTACCTGCGCCCACGCTCAGAAATCGCAGCAAAGAAATATGCCGCCTCTTTCAAGCCTGTGAATTTATTTACTGTTGATGATGTATTTGGCGGCTGGAAGCAGGCGCAGAAAAAACACTTTGATGATGGCGGTGAGTTTGACAAGATTTACATCAAGAAGTAAGTCGATAATAAAGCCCTGGCAAACAACACGACAGAAATCAGCGCAAACAAAACATCAAACAACGCATATTGTTTATGCACCCAGCATGGGTAGATGTTTTCTGTCGTGATAAGTGAGCGCCAAAAGTATGCAATGCTTGAGTTCATCGATGGGGACTTCATCATCCTGATGAAAAATAATCGCCCTGTTACCTTCGAATGTCAGCTTGTCTGCATATAGCTGCCTGAAGGTATCGACCAGGCTGGTCTGGCAATGAAAATACATCGCGTATTGCTCAGGTCTTGCACTCCTCCAACCAATTCTGATCATACTGCCGGTTTTCACGAGATAACTTGGCTCACCCCATTTCAGGGTTTCTTCCAGCCTGCTGGCAAGTTTATATTCTGATGCGGTATCGAGGATCAGTTGACGCAGGTGCATCAGCTTTTGCCGTATCGGGGGTGGATAGTTAGCAAACACCTGTGCGACCCGGGGGTTGTTAATTTCATTCATTCCTGCCCTCCCCTACCTCATAAAGCCTGAACCATCAGTATGGCTCAGGCTGTACTTTTATTTAGCAATGCTCTTATTTAAGCTTGCTATTTTTTGCGGCTCCTGTTGCACGGATAAATGGATTGTGGGATTCAAACCATTTCTTCGCTTGCTGTTTCAGGTTCTCAGGAAAAGCATTAGCCCTTTCTGAACCCGGGTCCAAATATAAAGCAATACCCAAGGCGCGCAAGCGGTCTTCTGGGGATGAAGTCAATTTGGCCTCCATCGCATAAGCCCACGCATAAGTTGGATTCAGCTTTTGGTAGGTTTTACTCCACTTCAAAGCCAGGTCACGATACTTCTTGTCTTTCGTGGCTTCAAATAGCATTTCACATATTTCAGCCCACTGAAATTCTTTCAAGATAAGCCTGGTGTCATTCTCTCTTCTATTGTTAAATGCCAGAGTCAGGTATTGCACTGCCTTTGCTGTCTCGCCACGCAAACCGGTAAAGATTGCCTTGGATAGGTAGTAATCATGCTCGGCACTGGTGAGCACACCTATTTTATCGAGGTATGCTTCCAGCTTATAAGGGTCACCTGACCTGGCGCTGGCCCAGGAAAAATACGGCAGGGTATATGCGTACTGGTTAAGGCTGGCCTCATAATTTACAGGATAAAAAGCCTCCATCTTATAAAATTTTTCTGCAGCTTCTTTGTAATCGCGTTTGCGAAAACTCAGGTAGGCTTCGGCAAACATGATGGAATCTGACCAAAGGTCGCCCGCCGCTATTTTGGTATTTTCGCGTGAACTGAGCGGCGAGAAAGGAAGCGCAACCTCATGGCCAGATTCTGTGGGAACGGTAAACATAGGCGGATAGCGATAGCTGCCCGTCGCTTTTCCCTCTATCGATTTCATGACATCAGGCAAATCTGCCGCTGGCATGCGATCGACGCTATTGTGCAAGACCGCCAATATCATTGCTGGCTTATATAAACCGAATTTGATATTTTTGATTTCATCCTTAAGCAACCAGGCACTGATGTCTTCCCATGAGCGCTGGTCTATTCTGTATCCAATGTCAGCAGCTCGCCATGCTTCCGGGGATTTGAGTCTCGCTTTGATCTGATTGAACACATCCCATCCCTGCTGGCTTTTACCAAACACGAATTGCCAGGCCATATAGTCGCCATACGACCGGGGAATATCATATCGTTGCGCATTATGAAGTGACAATGCGGAAACCTGCTCATAGTCTCCCTTCAGCAAATGCAATCTGATAGCACCCAAATGACTGGCGCCTGAGCCAGTGTCCAAATCGGCTGCAATCTTATAAAATATTTTTGCATCTTCTGGATACGCATTCCAGAAAAAGGTATTCCCAGCATCGACGGCATGATTACTCACCTCAACAACACCATGAACATCTGGCTGCCTGAAGCCTGGATACTTTAGAAAAATTTCTTTTGCATGGCGATAGTCGTTTTTGAAACTGATCAGGTAATTGGCATAATGATGATAGCTTGACCATGCATCCGGATTATTCCGAATTGCCAGCTCATAGTTTTTTATCCTGTTTTGCTCTGTGTCAGGGGCTTTATCGACTATCGCCATTAAGCCAGCGCGACTTGGGTTACCGTTAAACCTGTCAGCAACCTGATTCTTCAAGGTCTTTAATTCTGCATCCGTCACGTCCCTTTGTTGTGCGATAGCCAGTGCCAAATTTATTTCAGTTTGCGCATAGTCGAGCTTCACCCGCATCTCATCCATGGTCTTTTTCAACAATGCTGCTTCAGTACGTGCCGTGAAGCTTGTGTACCAGGTCCGGTCAACCCAATAAGGACGCAGTGGCAGATCACCGGCAAAAACACTGAAGTACGGGGTCGATTCCACATTCAAATGCAATCCATGCAGCAACTTCGCTGCTGCGACAGAGGTTTCAGTTTGCCCTTGTTCCCAATAAGCAGCCAAACTCGCCTGCTTCTTGATTTTATCGATGATTGCCAGACGTAATTCCGGTGCCGCAGCTTTTAATTTGAAATTCAAAACATTCGCCATTGCCAGCGCATAATCAGGATTGCCATTCAAATAGCCAGAAAAATACTCGCCCATTTTTTCCGCGCGTTCGTAATTACCCTGAGATAACGCAGTCTTATTCAGCAATTTCACGACATTTGAAATCAGGTTTGCCTCGAGCATATCGAGATACGCAGCATCGACACACATGGGGTGGCTGAACTTACAAGCTTGCAAGGCAGGGCCACGTGCACGTCTTATATGTTCCAGTGCGGACATTCCCAGTTCGATTTCATCAACCTTCTTGCCCTGGGCCTGCAAATCTCTGACTTTGGTTTCAAGATCAAACCCTTCGATCGGCAAACTTTGATCAAGCTGCCATTTCACTTGCACGTTGCTTTGCACAGTCCATTGATCATATTCCTGCAATCTTCTCAAGAACAAGGCTTGCCAGAAAGGCCGCTTGTCCAATGCTGTCACGACAAAAGCTGGTACTGGGGTTTTCAGCGAGACGCCGTATGCCTGGCGCAAATCTTGCAATTCTATCTCCAGCATCAGGCGGGAAATTTCGTTCTTCACGCCCAAAACTGCTTTTTCCATTTCTGGCAGATTACCGTTCACAAAAGCACGGAAAGCAATGCCCTCTGCACTCTTGGTTTGCCCCAGACTTTTCAGGGCTGCTGGCCGGGAATGCAAGTAGAAATTTGCACGCGCTTCCAGATACCCTGCAAATTCACCTTTTTGCCCGCTACTGTGCAGGGCAAGCAATGACTGCTCAAATAGTCTCTCGCGTGCACGCTCGGGCTGGCCAGGAGAAATTGTGCCCAGCACCTGATACAAAATGCTCTCGTTGAGACGACTCATGTCCGCTGCGGATCTTGCCTGCGTCAAATTATCAGGCAAGCGCGTCATAACAGCGATTGGACTTGGACTCGTTGTTATTGTTTTTGTTGAAGACTTTAATCCCATCGCCTTCGCGATTTCAGGTATTGCTTTTATACGGAAGGTTTCGGCGTAAGTCTGGTTTTCTTCAACTGGAATAGTCAGTGTTTGCGATTTTTCTTCTGGCCACGTATCGCTGACAGTCGATCGCTGAGAATAACGGAATTTGACAAGGCAGTTCCCGGCATCATCGTAGTCTGCTTCCACAATTAATCGTTTCAGCGCGCCGGTATCATTCGCCAGGCGCAGGATTTGCGCTAGCTCGATTTTCCTGTGTCCTTCACCAAGTGCCCGTTGCACCAGGTAAGGGTTCAGTGACTTCTCGCCGAAATTATCGGCCAATGCTGTCGCCAGAAACGCAGCCATTAAAGAGCGAGTACTGCGATCAAATCCATTGATGCGGTTTTCAACCGGTGCGATGAAAAAATCTGCTTTTTGTCCTGCTAGTAAAGCAGCAAATTGCTCTTTGTCTGCGTTAATCCATGCCGATTCTGGAGCAGATGGCAACACAGGTGCCGGATATCCCGGGATTGCAGAGGCCAGCGGCGTAAAGACGCCGGGAGCCTCTGGCTTAAGTCCGGATGACGCTGGCAAATCACTGGAGTTACCCTCCTTCACAAACGTCGCTGCGCATAGCAGGGAAGTGATCAACACTACACCTGAACTTTGCAAAATTTTTTTCTTCATCCTCAACCTTAAAAAGCAAATTTAAAAAAACATTCCATCATCAGAAAAATAGTCTCATATCAACAAAAAACTAGCAAACATTACAACGAACAGGCAAGGCTTAGCGAGCATCACTAGATCGACAGGAATGCTGATGCGTTTGTCCCGGAGCATTGGGCCGTTGGATGAAGTTGGATGGAAAAAGCAATTGACTAAATTTGAGCGCCTCAACTGAAACCAAGGCAGCAATCCATATTGGTGTGTCGAATAACGCCGAACTGTAAAGCAGAAACGTGCAGGCGAAAAAAAAGCCTTGATTTCTCAAGGCTTTTTTCACTCTCTTAACGAGAACTTACTGGCGTCCCCAAGGGGATTCGAACCCCTGTACTCACCGTGAAAGGGTGATGTCCTAGGCCTCTAGACGATGGGGACAGATTCTGTCCGTGTTGCTGACCTAAATCGTAAACTACTTGCTGTCCACAATAAATAATGAAGTTTATTGGCGTCCCCAAGGGGATTCGAACCCCTGTACTCACCGTGAAAGGGTGATGTCCTAGGCCTCTAGACGATGGGGACAACAAGTATGTTTATCTGCTCTGCCACATTTTTTGGTGGAGGTAAGCGGGATCGAACCGCTGACCTCTTGCATGCCATGCAAGCGCTCTCCCAGCTGAGCTATACCCCCGACGCTGCAGAACAGAAACAAGATTATAGGGGATACATCGTCAGATGTAAAGCCCCCAGACTTTCTAGCCTGCAATTACGCTCAGGCGCTTCGTAACAACTTCACGGCCAAACAGCTCAATGACGGCATCGATGGATGGTGTTTGCAATTGACCCGTCAGCAGCAGGCGCAAAGGCATGGCCAGTTGCGGCATCTTCAGTGAGAAGTCAGCCAAGGTTTGTTTCATGGCCGCAGACAGGGCTGCCTTGTTCCATTCCACGGTTTTGCACAACTCGGCGTATTGACGCAAGGCTGGCAAGATCGCTTCTGTCACATGCTGGGTCAACAATGCCGGATCTGCTGCTGGCTGACGATAGAACAGCATGGCAGCCTGCCCCAGCTCTACTGTGGTATTTGTGCGTTCTTTCAACAGCGCGATTACGGCTTCCAGTGCGGGCGCATTATCAAACTGTGCACCGTCATCCAGCATTTGCTGTTTGATCAAACCAGCCAGGCGCACATTGTCAGCTGCCTTGATATAGTGGTTATTGATCCAGGCCAGTTTTTCAGGATTGAACTGGGCAGCAGAACCAGACAAATGGCTTAAATCAAACCAGCTGCACATTTGCTCCATGGAGAATATCTCATCATCACCATGACTCCAGCCCAGGCGCGCCAAATAATTCAGCATGGCTTCAGGCAGATAGCCCTGTTTTGGATATTCCATCACACTGACAGCGCCATGACGCTTAGACAGTTTCTGGCCATCAGGGCCTAATATCATAGGCAAATGACCATAATGCGGCAGAGTCGCGCCGAGCGCATTCAGGATATTGATCTGGCGCGGCGTGTTATTGACATGATCATCGCCACGGATAACGTGGGTGATTTGCATGTCCCAGTCATCGACTGCGACGCAGAAGTTATAGGTAGGTGTGCCATCGGGGCGGGCGATGACCAGGTCATCGAGCTCACGGTTGGCTATGGTGATTTGCCCCTTGACGACATCCAGCCAGCTGACTTCGCCATCCAGCGGGTTTTTGAAACGTATGACTGGTTTGCGGTCAGCCGGAATCACAGGCAAAGTCTTGCCAGCTTCAGGACGCCAGGTGCCGTCGTAACGCGGTTTTTCACCTGCTGCACGCTGACGTTCACGCATGGCTTCAACTTCTTCCTGCGAGGAGTAGCAGTGATAGGCAGTACCTTTTGCCAGCATGTCGGCCAGCACTTCGCTGTAGCGCTCCATGCGCTTCATTTGATAGTAAGGGCCTTCGTCATGATGCAGACCCAGCCAGTTCATGCCATCAAGAATGGCTTGCACAGCTTCTGGCGTTGAGCGTTCAAGATCGGTATCTTCTATGCGCAGCACGAAAGTGCCACCAAAATGACGGGCAAATGCCCAGCTGAACAAGGCAGTGCGGGCACCACCAACGTGGAGGTAGCCGGTAGGGCTGGGAGCGAAACGGGTACGTACAGTCATGAGATCACTAGCCTGCGCCCTGTTGTCGATACAACTGACATACAAGAACGCGATAATGGTTAAAACCAGCATTTTACCGTTTTAACATCCAGGACGGATAGTTTCATGAGGTAGGGCGCCCAACTGAACTCTGGAATGAAGCCTGCGTGATAGTATGGCGGCGAAAACTAACACCCAGATAAAGCAACAGATATGCAAGCCCAGCCTTCCCTGCCCCTGCCTTTGCCAGTACGCGACGGCATCGCACCCAGCTATATCTGGATACCAGAAGGCCATTGGGACAATGTCTTCAGTTTTTTGCAAGCTCATTTCCCGGATGTGAGTGCAAGCATCTGGCAAACACGCCTGGACAGACAAGAGGTCGTTGATCAACACGGCAAAGTCCTGCTTGCAGATAGTGCTGTCAAACGCGGCATGTGTATTTACTACTACCGTGAAATCGAGAATGAAACACCTGTCCCGTTTCATGAAGAAATCCTGTTCCGGGATGAGCATTTGCTGGTGGTCGATAAACCGCACTTCCTGCCAGTCATTCCATCTGGTCGATTTTTGCGGGAAACCTTGCTGGTCAGGCTGAAGAAAAATACTGGCTTGATGGATCTGACCCCCATACACAGACTGGACAGGGAAACCGCAGGCGTCATGCTGTTTTCACACAATCCAGCCACCCGCGGGCAGTATCAATCCCTGTTCCAGCGCAAAAGCATGGCAAAGACTTATCACGCCATTGCGAAGCATTTGTCAGAACTGGCTTTCCCGCTACGGCATTGCAGCCGCATGGAAGAAGCCGAGAAGTTCTTTGTCATGCGCGAAGTGGCAGGCATGGCAAATTCAGAAACCCTGCTTGATATCAAGGAAAGACGTGGCGAATATAGCCTCTACCAATTGCAGCCTGTGACCGGTAGAAAACATCAATTGCGGCTGCACATGAGCAGTCTCGGCGCACCTATTTTGAATGATGCATTTTATCCGGCGGCCCTTCCCTGCAAGGCGGACGATTTTTCTGCACCTTTGCAGTTACTGGCAAAATCCATCTGTTTTGATGATCCGATTACTGGACAGCAACGCTATTTTGAAAGCAAAAAGTCCTTATGATCGCCTGTCATAGAGAGCTACGCGGGCAAACGGGTTGACAGCGAGTCTCTAAAGCAGTAATATTGCGGTCTTCGGAGTGTAGCGCAGCCCGGTAGCGCACCTGCTTTGGGAGCAGGGGGTCCAAGGTTCGAATCCTTGTACTCCGACCAGATTCCAGGGATCGTCACAGACGATCCCTTTTATTTCAGCAAATTCAGATCTTGTTTTTTCAAGCTGTATTAACCGAGATAATAAATGTCAGGCAAGACAGACCAGTTTTTCGGAGTGTAGCGCAGCCCGGTAGCGCACCTGCTTTGGGAGCAGGGGGTCCAAGGTTCGAATCCTTGTACTCCGACCAGTTAAAAAGGATCGTTGATAATTCAACGATCCTTTTTTCTTTTCTGCTTTACATTTTCCGGTTTCACATATTTTTGCTTCACATATAAATGATTTATTTCAAGCGAGCCAGTATCCGCAAATCATCTCCTACCTGGCTGATTTCGTGAAATTGCAAAACACTCGCCTGATCCACATGCGTCAATTCAGGTAAATTAAATAAACCAGCACCACTACCCAACAGCTTGGGCGCCAGGTACAGCAGTAATTCATTGACGCAATCTCGTGCGATCAATGCGCCATTCAGAGTCGCCCCCGCCTCCACATGCAATTCATTGATTTGCATGCGCCCCAGCTCTTGCATCAGGGTAGGCAAATCCACTTGCTGATTTGCGCCCGGCAAGCAAATCACCTCTGCTCCAGCCTGTTCCAGTTGCGCCTGTTTTTCAGTGTCGGACACAGCACATACGATCAAGGCACCACCTAGCAACACCTTGGCCTGCGGCGACATGCGCAGATGTGAATCAACGATGATTTTTTTTGGCTGACGTGGCGTGTCTATACCCCTCACATTCAGCATGGGGTCGTCTGCCAGCACCGTGCCTATGCCAGTCAAAATCGCATCTGCACGCGCCCGCCATTGATGGCCATCCTGCCTTGCTGCTGGCCCGGTAATCCACTGGCTTTGCCCATTACTCAAAGCGGTGATGCCATCGAGGCTACCGGCAACTTTCATCCTGACCCAGGGCTTGCCGGCTTCCATGCGCTGGAAAAAACCTATGTTCAATTCGCGTGCCTGCAAGGCGAGATCAGGAAAAGTACCACACTCAACTTCAACACCAGCTTCCCGTAAGATACTTAAACCGCGCCCTGCTACTTGTGGATTGGCATCCTGCATGGCAGCGACCACACGCGCAATACCGGCATCACGCAAACCATTTGCGCAAGGTGGCGTGCGACCAAAATGGCTGCAGGGCTCCAGCGTGACATAGGCAGTAGCGCCACGCACTTCATGGCCTTTTGCGGATGCGTCGCGCAGTGCCTGTACTTCTGCGTGCGCCTGCCCTACCGGCTGGGTCCATCCCTGCCCTAGCACCTGACCATCACGCACTATCACGCAACCCACTTTGGGGTTGGGTGAAGTTTCTATGGTCGCGCGTCTGGCCAGCTCCAGCGCTTGCTGCATGTAAGCATAATCAGCCTGCCTATCCATACCATCCATACTCGCCTGCACCTCAGGTATGTTGTATGGTGATAGTCGGGAACTTGCTGGTCATGTCCTTGGCCTTTTCCGCAACCTTGATGGCAACTTTGCGGGCGATGTCTTTATACAGACCGGCGATTTGCCCATCAGGTTCGGCAACCACTGTAGGCGCGCCTGAATCGGCTTGCTGGCGTATGCTCATCGTCAAAGGCAGGCCACCGAGGAAATCGACGCCAAAGTCGGCGCACATCTTCTGCCCACCACCCTCGCCAAAAATATGCTCGGCATGACCGCAATTAGAACAGATATGGATGCTCATGTTCTCGACGATGCCCAGAATAGGAATGCCGACTTTTTCAAACATTTTGAGGCCCTTGCGCGCATCCAGCAAGGCGATGTCTTGCGGTGTCGTCACGATGACAGCGCCAGTCACTGGCACTTTTTGCGACAGGGTAAGTTGTACATCGCCCGTACCCGGTGGCATATCGACGATGAGATAGTCCAGATCACGCCAGTTGGTTTGCCCCAGCAATTGTTGCATTGCCTGCGTCACAAGCGGGCCACGCCAGACCATGGGTTCATCAGGATCTATCATGAAACCGATAGATGAGACTTGCAGACCATGGTTTTCCAGTGGCTCCATGGTTTTGCCATCGACCGTTTCAGGACGGCCAGAGATACCCATGATCATCGGTTGCGAAGGGCCATAGATGTCGGCATCCAGGATACCAACAGCCGCGCCTTCAGCAGCCAGAGCCAGGGCCAGATTGGCAGCGGTAGTCGATTTGCCGACCCCGCCCTTGCCTGAGGCCACAGCAATAATATTCTTCACGTTGGGCATGAGCTTGATGCCAGGCTGCACGGCATGGGCGATGATTTTTGAAGTCACATTGACCGCGACCTTGCCCACACCTGGCAAGGCAGCAATGGCAGCCACAACAGCAGCGCGTATCAGTTCAAACTGGCTTTTGGCTGGATAGCCCAGTTCCACGTCTAGGCTGACATCTGCGCCTTCTACCTTGATATTTTTTACTGATTTAGTCGCGACCAGGTCTTTATTCGTGTTTGGGTCTGTCACTTTTGCCAATACGGCTTTAATGTCGTCTACTGTAATACTCATGCAATTCTCCATAGATATCCTGCAAGTCTAGCGCAATTTGCGCGTCCGGGCTGCAATACCCATGCAGACAGGCTTGTTGTAAGGGTGCATCTTGAGAAGATACAAACTCCTTTGCCAAATAAAGTTCAAGCATAATAGTCCCGCGCTCATTTGTTTTTATAAGAAAATCAGGAGAAATTGATGCAAATACTAGCAAAACTGCTGCCCCGCAAATCCTGCCTGTCATTGTCCGTTTTGGGATTGCTCAGTTATTCCCTGACTGCCCAGGCTGGCTTGCTGGTAGGGCATTTGACCGACAAGAACGGTCAAGCCATGAGCAATGCGGTCCTGTTTGCAACACCCCTGGATACGCCCTCGCCTGCAAAAAAACCTGGCGAAACCAGCGTGGTAGCGCAAGAAAATTATGCCTTCAGCCCTTTTCTGACGGTGATACGCAGCGGCACTCAGGTGCGCTTTCCCAACAAGGATAATCACGAGCATCACCTGAAATCATTTTCTCCTGCAAAGACCTTTGAATTGCGTGTAAATAGCAAAAAAGAAGAGCCAGCTCCCATCGTATTTGATAAAGCAGGAGAAGTTGCCCTGGTTTGCCACTTCCACGACTGGATGCGCGGTTTTATCTATGTGGTTGATACGCCGTATTTTTCCAAGACCGATGCGTCAGGCAGTGTGGCCCTGAATAATCTGCCCGCCGGCAAGTATGAAGTCAAAGCCTGGGCACCGAATATGTTTGGCGAACCAATGGCGCAAACTGTGCAAGTGACGAACGATGGCCCAACCAATGTCAAATTCCAGTTCAATTTTGCGCCCAAGGCACCGCCAGCACCCCGCAACTTGAGCAAGACTGCGACATTTGGTTATGACTGATTTGATGTGATTCGCAGAGTGCCCGGCAAAGCACCGGGCACTCGCAAACAGTTTAATAAGCTTAGCTCGTTTGCATTTGTTGCTGGAAAGTCAGTACAATAAATTCTGCAGGATGCACCAGCGCGACCTGGACGGTGACATTCATCACGCCATCCAGTATATCTTGCGAGCTCATGGTGCTACCCAACCCCACGCTAACGATGTAGGCATCTGTTGCCTTGCTACCAACCAGTGCCCCGTCCTTCCATTGCGCATTCAAAAAATTGCTAATCGTAGAAGTAGCCGCTACCCAAGTCAGGTTAGTGTTGGGCTGAAACACATAAGACAGCAATGCAGTTTTTATTGATTGCTCCAGCATGATCATGGTGCGCCTTACGCTGATATAACGCCAGTCATCACTATTCCCAGCCAGAGTGCGTGCACCCCAAACCAGCAGCCCGTAGTTGGGAAACGTGCGTATGGCATTCACCGCCATGCCATTCAAGGGCATATTTAAATTTTCTTGCTCCTGATCACTAATGGCGACCGCAGGAGAAACAGCATTGATGATGGTTGTGTTGGCAGGCGACTGAAACACGCCAAAGGTATGATCGGTACGTGCATATACGCCCGCCATCGCGGCTGCTGGTGGCAACAGGTTAACGCTGGTTGCGATATTGTTCATGCAGGATCGATACAGGGGTGACACCGCCATCAGGCTTTGATGACGCTGGCGCACTGCCACTGCATCGCCTGCCTGAGTCAATGCGTTGACGATATTGAGATAAGACTGCAATTTTGATGAAGCAGCGCCTGAGGCGTCGGGGGAAAATAAAGTCGGGGCTTCTGTATTCAAATCTGCTACCACCAAGGGCAAGCTGGCGGCAGAAATCCAACTGTAATCTATATCACTGAGGCTAACGATATTCGTGTTTAGCCATGGATAATAACTGACACCATATTTATTGAACTCCTCACCCAGCCCGGCAATCCTGTAGAAGCCACCGCTGCCGTTGCCACCTGTAATGGGGTCTTGTGCAGTGCCATCAGCAGGCAAATAGCCATTGTGCACATCCAGTACACATATGATGTGCTGCGATTGTTCACAGCTTTGCAATGCCAGTTGCGATACGCTAACCCAGTCATCGAAGCTAAGATACACAGCATCTGGCATGACCAGCAAATCGGCTTCTGTGCAATCAGCGGCAACAGACAATGCATTCGCATAGACGTCTTTGCCAAAAGCACCGGCAGCAATCAACTCATCATACGTGCCAAGAGAAAGTACATAGCAAATCCCGCCGCCATTATTGAAAAACAATTCCAGGCCATAGTACAAGCCAAAAGCCGGAGCAGCCATATTGGCCTGATATGGCGGTGTTGCCTGGCTATTACTGACGTAGTCGTACTCTATCTGTGGAGCAGCACCAAAGATATCAGTGTATTCCAACATAGACGAAATGCGTACCGGCAGAGCTGTACCGGCTGCCTTGGTGCTGTTTTTTGCTGTATAGCCAAGAAATACCGGAATACCGGTGGGCACTGCCACCACGGCACTGGAAAAACCATCCACCTCAGTAACATAAACACTGGTGTTGCGCGTTGTTCTATCATGCCTGGATACTCCCTGGTAGTGTGCCTGATAATTCCGGCTTTAAAATGATGAGCCGGGTCCAGCTAAAAATGCCAGCTCATCCGCAGTAGATGTACGTCCGAGTATCGCATTCCTGTGCGGGAAACGACCAAAGCGGCCAACGATCGCGCGGTGTTTTATCGCGAACTTATAAAAACCATCGAAAATCTCACGCTGTGCTTCTGGAGTCTCGCGCCGCAATGCGTCATACAAAGCAACCGATTTGTCCTGATCTGCCAGCGACTCTGAGTGTTCGAGTGGCAGATAAAAGAATACTCTTTGTATGGGGCGCAACTGACGGTCTGCCTGCAATTGCAGCCCTGCCTCACAGTAAAGCCTGGCCTGCGCATCATAGGCAAAAGATTCAGGCAGGTTCCGGTACATATTTCTTGGAAACTGATCGCAAAGGATAATCAATGCCAGCCTGCCCTCGGCAGTATTTTCCCATCCCGACAATTCACCCTGTATGGCTTGCTCGGTCAGGTTGGCAAAGCCATCCCTGATTGAAGCATCCAGGTCATCGCTCTTGGACCACCATAGCTTGGCCTGGGATTGCGCAGTTTTTGCATCGTCGGCATCCAGGCCAAACCAGAAATTTAATACTGCATGTACATCATCCATCTATGTCCCCTAAGATTTAAGCTTCATTGTGAGCAATTTTATCTTTTCATCAAGGAAATTAATAATTCTTTTATTTCTGTCTTGACTGAAATAAGGGAATTAACTACACTGTGCTCATGGAACTTACACCCGTCAAACAAAAATTTATCCTGCACTGGGGCGAAATGGGCACCTTATGGGGTGTTAACCGTACCGTGAGCCAGATTCATGCTCTGCTGTATATCGTCGGTTGCCCCATGCAGGCAGAAGAAATTGCAGACACACTGGGTGTAGCCAGATCGAATGTATCAAATTCGCTCAAAGAGCTACAAAACTGGAAGCTGGTAAAACTGGCGCATGTCATGGGTGACCGCAGGGCACATTACGAAACTTCGCTGGATGTCTGGGAATTGTTCCGCACGGTAGTACGTGAACGCAAGGAAAGAGAATTCAATCCTACCATCGCTACCCTGCAACAATGTCTGGATAGCCCGGACCTGGATCAGGAAGACAAGGCCACGCAGTTGCGTATAGCAGAAACCCTGGCGCTGATGAAGACCGTCACCACCTGGACCGATGAAATGCTGCGACTGGAACCGAATACCCTGATGAAGCTGTTGAAGATGGGTGCGGCGGTACAAAAATTTGTGCGTGGGGATGACAAGCAATAAGCTTGCTAAAGCATTTATTCATCTGATTCGCGCAAGAAAAAATGCTCAGGCATTTTTTTTGAAGATATATTTCTGTTTTGACAGAAACATCAGAAATAAAAGTTAAATTTGAGAAAGACTAAAATGAGCGACTATCCACTGACCCTTCTGTACGACGCATCCTGCCCTGTCTGCAAGCTGGAGATGGACAATTTGCGTGAGCGCGATCAATTGAATAAATTGAATTTCATTGATGCTTCAGCGCCTGGTTTTGATGTCGCAAAATATGGCGTGAGCTTGACAGAAGTGATGCGCGTCATCCATGGCATCAAACCCGATGGCACAGTCGTGACTGGTGTGGAAGTCATACACCTCGCCTATCGTGCCGCAGGTCTGGGTTGGCTGACGGCATTCAGTAATTGGCCCATACTCAAACCAATCTGTAACTGGGGCTATGAGCATTTCGCCAAAAACCGTCACTGGGTTTCTGAAGTATTTGCAGATTCCATTTTGCGCATTGCTGCCAGACGTGCTGAAAAACGCAGCCGCGCTTGCAAAGAAGGTCACTGCGACATCAAATAAAATTTGCAAAAAAACCGGCACAGTTGCAGTGCAGCGCCTTGCCGGGACAATTTAGCGTAAGCCCTTACAAAAACAAGATCATGAAAATTCTTATCTGCGGCGCCCAAGGTTTTTTAGGTCGCCATATCAGCCAGGTTTTGCAAGATGCCGGGCATGAAATCTGTCACGGCGTACGCAAACCCAAACTGCCTGAACGCCTGACTGATCCTGAAGAAATAGCGATCAATTATGCGCAGGATACCGAGCTAGCCATCTGGGAAAAACGTCTGCGCAGCCTTGGGCAAATTGATGTCATCATCAATGCCGTCGGCATACTCAATGAAACACCAGAATTAAGTTTTGATGCCATCCATCGAGATGCACCTGCTGCCTTGTTTTATGCAGCAGCCAGATGTGGCGTCAAAGCAGTCGTACAAATATCTGCCCTCGGTGGTACGAACGAGGCTGAACATCCTGAAACCATGACGGGCTATATGCGCAGCAAGCGCGCTGCTGACAAGGTACTCATGGATATCGGCCCTGGTGGCCTCAGCTACCTGATCCTGCGCCCTTCTTTGGTGGTTGGCATTGATGGTGGCAGTAGCCAGTTATTCCGAGGCATGGCCAGCTTACCTGTACTTGGTTTGCCGGGGCGTGGTGAGCAACAAGTACAACCCGTTCATGTAGATGACTTGTGCGCGGCAATCGCGCTCTGGCTTGCTGATGAAAACCGTCATAGCATGGTCTTGAATGCAGTCGGCCCTCAAGCGCTGTCTTACCGACGCATGCTGGAAATTTATCGGTCAGCCATGGGTATGACTGCGCAATGCATGTTTTCTATCCCCATGCCTCTGATGCGCTTCGCTGCCAGCGCGGCAAGGCTGTTGCCGCAAAATCTCCTGACAACGGATAGTTTACGCATGCTGGAGCAAGACAATATTGCTGATGCCACCAACTTTGTTGCGCATCTGGGCAGACCAGCAAAATCGCATAAAGACTGGTTCACGGGCATCCCTGCCCATTTGCTCGCCAGCAGCGCGATTGCAGGCTGGAGCCTGCCCTTGTTTCGCTATGTGCTGGCGGTGGTCTGGTTTGTTACTGCGGCGGTATCGTTTGGTCTTTACCCTATCTCCGGCAGCCTGGCTTTATTGCAGCCTCTGGGGCTCGGTGGTGCTCCTGCGATGTTCATGCTGATGACCGCATCGACGCTGGATCTGTGCCTGGGTGTGGCTACCCTGCTCTGGCCAAGGCGCATTTTATGGCTGATGCAGATTGCCCTGATTGTCGGCTATAGCGGCATCATTGCGATCTACTCGCCTGAATATTATTTACATCCATTTGGCCCGGTCCTGAAAAACCTGCCCATCCTGGCTTTACTCGCTTACTTATTTGCTCATCAAACAGACACACGAAAAGACACAAAATGAACACTTATCTCTTGCTTAAAACCCTGCACGTCCTGTCTTCTGTCTTACTGGTTGGTACCGGCTTTGGCTCGGCGTTTTATATGTTCTTTACCAACCGCAGCAGGCAATTCAAGGCGCAAGTCGTGGTGGCGCGGTTGGTCGTACTGGCTGACTGGTGCTTTACCACACCTGCTGTAATCATTCAGCCCCTGACTGGCTTTGCCATGGTACACATGGCAGGCTGGCCATTGAGCACACCATGGATCATGTGGTCCTTTGTTTTGTACCTGTTTGCCGGTGCCTGCTGGTTGCCTGTGGTATGGCTGCAAATACGCATGAAAGCCATGCTCGAAGTTGCTGATGCCAACAATACGACTGTGCTGCCAGAGCAGTACTGGCGTTATGCAAAGATATGGGAATGGCTGGGCTACCCTGCATTCATCGCCATGATAGGCGTGTACTTTTTGATGGTGAACAAGCCCAGTTTCTAAATAGGTATCTCTGCAAGCGCAAATAGCGGGCGTACTGAAGCACAACACATCTCACCAACAAGGATGAGATGTGTTCCAGCTAAATGCCTTTGACCTGACGTGCCGCCTGCACCAACTCGTGCACATCATTCGTCATTACCGCCAGAAAGCCCAGCAAGATCAGGTAATAAGCGGCATAGGTGAAGCGTACCTCACCAGACATATTGTAGTAAGCCTTGTTCTCTTCTGCCTCAGGATCATATTTCCAGGCACGCCACAATTGTGGCCAGGCCAATAAACCAATGATGATCAGCATGGGGCTGGGGCGATAATAAAACAAAGCCAGCAAGACCGGCACGCCGACAAACCAGATGCGCGGCGTCAGCACGGCAGTGATACGGCCGCCATCAAAGGGCGACAGCGGTATCATATTGAACAGGTTCAAAAAGAAACCTGAATAGGCTACCGCCATCAATAAATCGCTATCGTAATTGCGGGCAAGGAAATAACAGAGGATAGAACCAACAGTGCCAGCCAATGGCCCGCCGAGGCCAATGTAGGCCTCGGTCTCGGCATCATGCGGCATGTCTTTCAATTCTATCCAGGCCCCCAGAAAAGGGATGAAGGTAGGCAGGCCTACATTCAGACCGCGCTGGCGGGCAGCGATGTAATGGCCCATTTCATGCACAAACATGAGCAAGACAAACCCCACGGCATACCACCAGCCAAATATCCAGGCATAGATAGCAACAGAAATAATCATGGTGCCGCCGGACGCCAGCAACTTGCTAAATTTGACGCCTGAAAAGAGCAGGAACAGCAGCTTCATCATTTTTATTACATCCTATTTATTTTTGCCTGGACTTCACTCTTCAAGCTTTTATAACTTTACGCTTTATTGCGGCCAAATAATTTGCCTATCAACGCGCCCAAGCCTACCACGGCAACCAGTGCCAGTTTGGCGAACTTGGCGAAGAAAGCGAAGATAAGGGCAAACAAACCCAGCTTTTTGGCAGCGACACCGGCAACCAAAGCTGCCAGGCCATACTCAGCTACTTTGTCGGTACTGATATTGAAATCACTGTAACGCTTGCCATCTGTAAATTCCAGATGCCCCAATAAATCTTTGGCGATGGATTTTTGCTGTGGCAAATCGTTCAATGCTGTCACCAGGTTCAGGCTGATATAGCCTTCACGGCCCAGAGCATAGGTATTGTAATTCACGCCCTGCCTGTCGCTGCTGCCTTGTTTGTCCTTGGTGATCGCAGACCATACCAGCCTGTGGGTTGCGGCTTCGTAATTCGGTTTTTCTGCCCAGCCCACCAGTTGCATTTCAGGGATACCGCGCTGTACACGTTCTTTATTTCCCTCTTCGGTACCTTCCTTTAAGCTTTTCAGCAAATCGTCCGCATTCCAGTCTTTGGCATCATCATCCTTGATATAACCAGATTTTTGGTAGCGTGCGACGATCATCCAGTGCCCTTCTTCAGGGAAGATGGCACCAAGCAAGCTAGGGTCAGACGAATTGCCCATGGCACGCATGATCCGGCCAGCCTCAGGCATGGGGATAAAAATCTGGCCGGCTGGCACTTTCAATACCGCCTGATCTATCATTTTGATTTCTGCCGGACCTGCCTGCATGACTTTTTTTGCTTCGTCGAATGCTGCTTTGACTTCTGCATCGGCAGCCGCATTTTGCGCGTAAGCAAAATGGCTAAAGACTGCAACAAATAAGGCTAATACCCACTTTAAATACTGCTTGGCGATCATGTTCATTCCCTGTGAATTTATATTTTAATGAGCAATATGGCATCCTGACATTTGCTCATCATTTATTGAGTACGCTGAATTAAGTAATACAGATTAAGTACTGCAGATTCATGGATATTATGTATTTATACACATTTAGTTTCCATAAAGTTAAGCATAATGCCTTGAAAACTGGACTAAATCAAATCCATGCTTTGCTGTTAGAAGTTAAAATAGCGGCCTCAGCTAAAGCTCTCAACGTAAATAAACTGCCCGCATCTATTGATGCGGCAGGCGCAGGCAAAATCATGAATATCCCCATCGTTAATCCAGCTACAAACCCAGAAAAACCTATGGAGATATTGCCTGCAGCAACAGTTGCGATAGCAGCACAGCATTTACGCGACATCCTGCAACTGGCTTTTGAGCATACTGTGCAACATCAGGCAGTAGTCGTGTATGACCAGCGCTGCCCCCTGGCAGTGGCACTGACCAGCGCCTATCGCGCCTGTTTACCCAATGCACGCTTTATCGATTTTGATGTAGAAACACCAGAACTGATTTTATCGACCTTGAATGCCTTGCAGGCTTCTGATCTGGCGGTGTTGATACAATCCACCAATTTTCGCCTCGAAGCTTACCGATTGCGGGTGGAGTTATTCAAGCGTGGTTTGAAGGTCATAGAACATCCCCACCTCGCACGCATGGAAGGGGATGAAAATCTGTATTACATAGAGTCGCTGGCCTATGATGCCAACTACTATCGCGGTACTGGCAATGCGCTCAAACAAAAAATCGATAGCGCCAGCGGTGGCGTGGTCGATAGCGACGGTGCCGAATTGATCTTTAGTGGCCGTCTTGAGCCAGCCAAGCTCAATGTCGGCGACTATCGCCAGATGAATAATGTAGGCGGTCAGTTCCCCATCGGTGAAGTGTTCACAGAATCGGTAGCGCTGGAAGACGTGTATGGCCAAATCCGTATCTTTGCCTTTGGTGATACCACGTTTACCGTCAACCGCCCGGAACAGCCGATTACCCTGATCGTGGAAAAAGGCCAGGTTATTGATACCATCAACTCCACGCCTGAATTTGATCAAGTGCTGGCCAATATCCGTGCTGACGACAGCGTAGTCTGGGTGCGCGAACTGGGCTTTGGCATGAATAAAGCCTTCTCCAAAGACAAGACCGTGCGCGACATAGGAACTTATGAGCGCATGTGCGGCGTCCATTTATCCCTGGGGGCCAAGCATGGCAGCTATGCCAAACCGCATATCAAGCGTGGTGAAGGCCGTCATCATGTCGATGTCTTCGCTGTTACCGAAGCGGTAAAACTTGATGATGAAGTTGTCTACAAGAACGGTGCCTGGGTAGTTTGAGCCGCATCCATTAGCAAAACAACACAAAAACTCTACTACTCTCACCCCGGATCAGGGCATAGCGGCTGCAATATGTGCATTCGCTGTTAGAATAATGTTCTTGTCCGTTCATAAAAAGTGCATCAACCATGACCCGTAAGCTGTTTGTTACCACTGCCCTGCCGTACGCTAATGCGCCCTTCCACCTTGGTCACATCATGGAATATATCCAGGCTGACATCTGGGTAAGGCATCAGCGAATGTCGGGTCACGAGGTACATTTCGTCGGCGCGGATGATGCACACGGTGCACCTATCATGATAGCGGCTGAAAAAGCTGGCATCACGCCACAAGCTTTTGTGGCGCAGATCGCTGCCGGACGCAAACAATACCTCGACGGCTTTCATATCCAGTTTGATAACTGGCATTCAACCGATGGTGAAGAAAACCATCAGTTGTCGCAGGACATTTATCGCAAACTGAAATCTGCTGGCTTCATCACCAGCAAAACCATAGAACAGTTCTTTGACCCGGTCAAAAACATGTTCCTGCCCGACCGTTACATCAAGGGCGAATGCCCTAAATGCGGCGCCAAAGATCAGTATGGCGATTCTTGCGAAGTTTGCAGTGCAGTGTATGCGCCTACAGAATTGAAAAATCCCTATTCCGTCCTGACCGGTGCGACACCGATCATGAAATCGTCAGAGCATTTCTTCTTCAAATTGTCGGATGAAAAGTGCGTAGAATTCTTGCGTGGCTGGGCTTTGAAAGACAACCGTCTGCAATCCGAGGTAGCGAATAAATGCAAGGAATGGCTGGAAGGCGAAGGCGGTCTTGGTGACTGGGACATCAGCCGCGACGCGCCGTACTTTGGTATCGAGATTCCTGATCAACCGGGCAAGTATTTTTATGTCTGGCTGGATGCGCCTGTGGGTTACCTCGCTTCGCTGAAAAATTACTTCGGTAAAATTGGCCGTGATTACGATGCTTTCATGGCTGACCCGACGACTGAGCAAATCCATTTCATCGGTAAGGACATCACTTATTTCCACACACTGTTCTGGCCAGCGATGCTGAAGTTTTCTGGTTATAAAACACCGGACAATGTGTATGCCCATGGTTTTGTGACGGTATCTGGCGAAAAGATGTCCAAGTCGCGCGGTACAGGCATTTCACCACTGCGCTATCTTGAACTGGGCATGAATCCAGAATGGCTGCGTTATTACTTCGCAGCCAAACTCAATGCCAAGGTTGAAGATCTGGACATGAATCCAGAAGACTTCGCATTACGTGTCAATTCTGACCTGATTGGCAAATACATCAATATCGCCAGTCGTGCTGCCGGCTTTATCACCAAGCGCTTCGACGGCGTGGTGGCGACTGACTGGGCAACAGCAGATGACGCTTTCCTCAATAATTTGCGCAATGTTGCGCCAGAAATTCAGGCCTTGTTTGAAGCACGTGAATACGGCAAAGCCTTGCGTGCGGCAATGGAACAGGCTGACCTGGTGAATGCCTATGTCGATTCCAACAAGCCCTGGGAACTGGCAAAAAAGGCCGAGAACGATGCAAAATTGCAGGAAGTCTGCAGCCGCTTGCTGGAAGCTTTCCGTATTCTGACTATCTTCCTGAAACCAGTCTTGCCGCAACTGGCAACACAGGTAGAAACGCAGTTGAATATCGCCCCACTGCAATGGACAGATGTAGCGACACCATTACCACACCTGCATAAAATCAATCCTTACACACATCTGATGCAAAGAATCGATGTGAAAATTTTTGATGAATTATTTGAAAAACCGGATCAGGGTGTAGCAGCTGCAACTGAAACTGCATCCACTGATATCGAACCACTGGCCGAAGAAATCAAGATCGACGACTTTGCCAAAGTCGATCTGCGCATTGCCAAAATCGTCAATTGCGAACATGTAGAGGGTTCAGACAAACTCCTGCGTCTGACGCTGGATGTGGGCGAAGGCCGTACCCGCAATGTATTCTCAGGCATCAAGTCTGCCTACCAGCCAGAACAGCTGATAGGCAAATTCACTGTCATGGTGGCTAACCTGGCACCACGCAAGATGAAATTTGGCATATCAGAAGGCATGGTATTGGCCGCATCTGCTGCTGATGAAAAGGCCAACCCAGGTTTGTACATACTGGAAGCCTGGCCTGGTGCGCAACCTGGCATGCGTGTCCGTTAATACTTGTGTGCGTAGATACAGTACCAGCGTATGAATATTGTTGTCCGTGAAGCTGTCATAGAAGATGCGCAACTCATCGCGCATCTGACCCGCACTTGCTGGACTGATAAGGTGGCTGCCACCTCCAGCGGCCACCATGAAAGCAGTGAACGCGTCTGCAATGATTTAATGCAGGGTGGCGGCTTTGTCCTGTAGCTGGATGACGAACCGGTAGGCTCGGTGCGCTGGCTACCGCTGGATACAGAAAATAATTGCTGGGAAATGCTGCGCATGGGCGTTTTGCCCGCTTTTCGGGGTGAAGCCCTGTCCCAGCATTTACTCGAAGCCGTGATTCATGCAGCGCAGACTTCCGGCATAGAAGAATTGCGCCTCGGTGTACGCAGTGACCAACCCCGTTTGCTGGACTTGTATGCCGCATTCGAATTTGAACTCGCGCCCCAGCTTGAATATTCCCACGCCAATCCAAATGAGCCAGCTCCGCATGTCATGCGGCGATTTCTGAGAAATTAAAGAAATCGGCATACTTGCTCCTATCTAATATATTTTAGGTATACTATCCTCCAGCTTTGTTAATCCAGACGAATGATGATGTTTAAGCAATCGCTTAAGCAATGACTTGAGCCATATAATCAAACTCGCCCTGCATTTACGCCGCCTTCGTATTAAACTTAGCCTCAATCCTGTCTATCCTGCTTTGGAAATCCATCCATGAACAGCCCTGTTAGCCCTTCTGCCATCACCTCTCCCATCCCTGCCCGCCTGGTGCAATTACGCGCTGTCATGCAGGCGCAGGGTCTGGATGCGTATATCGTGCCGTCCTCCGATCCGCATCTGTCTGAATATCTGCCTGACCGCTGGCAAGGACGCAGCTATTTCTCTGGATTTACCGGCTCGGTAGGTACGCTGATCGTTACGGCAGATTTTGCAGGTTTGTGGGTAGACAGCCGCTACTGGAGTTCAGCAGAAACAGAGCTGGCACCAACTGGCATCAAGATGATGAAAATCGCCTCAGCCGCAGCCACACTGTACATAGACTGGCTGGCCAGCAATTTGCAGCCCGGACAAACGGTGGGTGTAGATGGCGCAGTATTGGGTCTGGCAACTGCCAGGGCGCTGGAACATGCCTTACAAAGCAAGGACATTACATTCAATACCAGCCATGATCTTTTGGATAAGGTGTGGGACGAACGTCCCAGCCTGCCACAGGCTGCTATCTATGAACATGCCGCACCGTATGCGGTGGTCGCCCGCGCCGACAAACTGGCGATGTTACGCGAACAGATGCGTAGCCAAAACGCTGACTGGCATTTTATTTCTACGGTTGATGACCTGGCCTGGATTTTCAATTTGCGTGGCGCTGATGTCAGTTATAACCCGGTCTTTGTTGGTCATGCGCTCATTAGCCAGACTGAGGCGAAATTGTTCGTCTCGGCAGGCAAAGTTCCGGCAGAATTGGCTGTGGTACTGGCCAAAGATGGCGTCAGCCTGGCAGACTATAGCGAAGCAGCCGCTGCATTGGCAGCCCTGCCAGCAAATAGCAGCATCATGATAGACCCGCGCAGAATCACTTACGGCTTCCGTCAGGGCATACCAGCAACTGTCAAAGTTATCGAAGCCATCAACCCATCGGTATTTGCCAAATCCCGCAAGACTGCAGAAGAAGCGCAATTCGTGCGTGAAGCCATGGAACAGGATGGTGCAGCGCTGTGTGAATTCTTCACCTGGCTTGAAAGCGCGCTAGGCAAGCAGCGCATCACTGAGCTGACTATCGATGAAGAAATCTGCGCCGCACGTGCACGCCAGCCTCATTTTGTCTCACCCAGTTTTAATACCATCGCTGGCTTCAATGCCAACGGTGCCATGCCACATTACCGCGCCACCAAGGAATCACATTCGGTGATTGAAGGTGATGGCCTGCTGTTGATAGACTCTGGTGGACAATACCTGAATGGCACAACGGACATCACCCGCGTCGTTCCAGTAGGCCAGGTATCAGAAGCGCAAAAACGTGACTTTACCCTGGTCTTGAAGGGTATGATCAACCTCTCGCAAATGCGCTACCCGCGTGGCACCCTGTCACCGATGCTTGATACCGTAGCCCGTGCCCCTATCTGGGCTGACGGCATTAACTATGGTCATGGCACTGGTCACGGCGTAGGCTATTTCCTGAATGTGCATGAAGGTCCGCAAAGCATTTCGCCTGCGATCGCAGAGGTACATATGGCGATGGAGCCTGGCATGATTACTTCGAATGAGCCAGGCATTTACCGCCCGGGCAAATGGGGCGTACGCATAGAAAACCTGCTGCTGAACGTGCCAGCCATGCAAACCGAATTTGGTGAGTACCTGGAATTTGAAACACTGACGCTCTGCCCCATAGACACCCGCTGCATCACAGTAGGTTTATTGCGCGAAGACGAAATCAAATGGCTCAATGATTACCACGCTACAGTTTTGCAACGCCTGTCGCCACGCGTCAGCGGTATGGCGCTGGAATGGCTGAAGGGAAGAACCAAGCCTTTGTTGCGCCCAGCCAGTTGATTGTTTGCTTACCCGTTTTGAGAAATACTGCTTGAGTTAAATAAGGCACAAGACAGAAGGTAGCGCATGCGCTACCTTCTGTCCTCTACAGGCCTCTCTTGGCGCCATTTGCCAACACTTGCAAGCGCTGGATAGCATTCTGATTTTGCGGATTAAGCTCCAGGGATTTTTGGTAATTGCTCTTTGCAAGTTCATTCATGCCTGCTGTTTCATAGGCTTCTGCCAGGCTATCGTAAGTATTGGCACTTTTGGGATACAGGTAAACACCTAGTTTAAATAATTCCACAACCGATTGTGGCTTCCCGGTTTTCATTTTGGCGTAAGCCCATTCGTTCAAGACTTCTTCGCGCAAATAGAAGTCTGCATCTTTCGCTTTTAAATCCTGATAGACAGCAAACGCCTGGTCGTAACCCGCTTTCTCTATTGCCTGCACAAAACCGAGTGGCATTTTCAATTGCCGCAAACGGTACTCGCTATTGATGATCTTGCTACCTATATCATCTACATCTGTCGTAGCATTAGATAGCACAACTACGCCTTTGCCAGCTTTTCTATCAAACCCGATATAGCTGCGGTAACCACCAGTAGCACCAGCATGAGAAATAATCTCACTCCCATATTTATTACCGCCACCCCAGGCTAACCTGACTGGCTTGCCAAACGCTTGGGGATCTAAAGGCTCCTGCATTTTATCGACGATGGCTTGCACAGGACTCTCTTGTTTCCCCATATTTGCAGCGAGGAATTTGAGCATATCAGTCATGGATGAGCGCAAGCCACCTGCTCCATTAAATATTCCCAGGTCCCAGTTGGAAGTAGCTGTCAATGTTGCTTCGCTGGCACCTTCCTCAGTCACGATGTAGGGGGTAGCCAGGTGTTTCTTCATGTCAGCAGTAAGACTAATACCTGTGTCCTGCATTTTCAAAGGTATGAGAATACGATTTTTTAACAGTGGTTCATAATCCACACCCGCCCTCAAGCTCAGCACATGGCCAAGCAAACCTACCCCAATGTTTGAATACTCCATTTTGGAACCTATGTCGCGGGGCAACTGATAAGTGGACAAAAATTGGTATAACAAATCCTGGGTATAGTCGGGGTAAGGATTCGCGGGGTCTTTGGGTGCAAAATTACCTGGCATCCTGGGTAAGCCAGACACATGGGTAGAGAGGTCGCGCAGGCTGATCTGTTTGCCAGCACGGCCAGGTACTGTCACTGATTTTGGCAGGTATTTTGCTACCGGATCATTCAAGCTAAGCTCGCCTTTTGTATCCATATCCATCAAGACCAGACTCGTGAATACTTTGGTAATCGAGCCGATTTCAAACACAGTGTCAGCATTTGCCAATTTACGGTTTTCCAAGCTAGCATAGCCATGGCTGATGACACGGCTGCCATTATCATCGATGATGCCGACAACAATACTTGCAGCCATTTTTTCCTGATCGATACGTTGCTTGAGGATAGTCCGAATTTCCGTATCACTCAGTGCGGCAGCTGCCTGCGCATTCATAGCGCAAAGTATGAGTGCCATCATACTGAATTTAAAAGCGCTGCTTAGGCTGGGGTATTTCAATTTATCTCTCTCCATATAATCTGCCATCCCAAATCAACAGACACGGATCGCAAGACAAATGGACCATGCTGCCATGCACAAGCCCACAGCATGAAATATGCCATTATGTAAATATTTGATTTTATGCAGAATATTTATGGAGGCGCCTGTCCACTTGGAGCAGGCGGACAGGGGCGGACAATAAGCGGACAAGGAGCAGGCAGCAAAGAAGGAGATAGTGCCGGCAAATTTATCAATTCACCAGCTCTACTGGACTGCAAAAATTAAGCAGTGATTGCCGAACCCGGAAACTGCACGCAGAATTTACTACCTACGTCCGGCGTAGATTCAATCAACAAATTCGCCTTGTGCCTGAGCAGCACATGCTTGACAATCGCCAGGCCCAGACCAGTTCCCTGGGTTTCGCGGGAACGGCTTTTATCGACGCGGTAAAAACGTTCTGTCAGGCGCGAGATATGTTCTGCGCTGATACCTATGCCATCATCCTGCACTCCAAATTTGGGGCCATTTGGAGTATCTATCCAACTGATCTTGATGTTGCCATTCTCGGGTGTATAGCGGATTGCGTTCGTCACCAGATTGGTCAGGGCACTACGGATTTCATCATTGCTGCCGCGTATATCCGGGCCTGTACATTCCAGTGTGATCTTGTGCTTGCCTGCAGACAGCGCATGTGCTTCCTGCATGATTTGCTCCAGCAAGCCTTGCATGCTGATGCGTTCAGGGCGTGGCGGATAATCCACCGATTCCAGTCGCGTCAGGGTCAGCATGTCTTCTACCAGGCGCTGCATGCGCTCGCCCTGCTCTGTCATCAGTTTCAGATGCATATTGCGGGTGTGGTTATCGAGGTCGTCCTGCATGGAGGCGATCTCCAGAAAACCATTAATGACCGTCAATGGAGTACGCAATTCATGCGAGGCATTGGCGATGAAGTCGCGCCGCATCATATCTATGCGTTCTGATTCAGTCACATCATGCGTCACCAGAATCTGGCGGCGGTTTTCGAACGGGATGATGTGGGCAATCAATTTGCGGTCGCGAAATGACAGTGTCAATGGTGTCTCGTAGCGCCCCAGGATAATGTAATCCATGAATTCAGGGCTGCGTACCAGATTGGTGACCCGCATACCCTTGTCCTGCGCATGGCTCAGGCCCAGATGGCTTTCTGCTGCCGGGTTACACCATTCAAGAAACAGCACGTCATCCATGATGACCACACCATCTGGCAGCAAGGTCATGGCCTGGCGAAAGCGCGCCAGCCACTCTGCCAGCTCAGCCTGGTTTTTTTCATCGTCACGACGCAATTTATACAGGCGAGAAAATATATCAGTCCAGGCACCCCAGCCATCAGGCAAACGTGAACTATTCGGGTTATCCAGCCAGTCTGCCAGGCGCTGCAAATAAAATAGCTGTACGCAAAACAGGGTCACCATACCGATCAAGCCTAACACCAAACCTGTTACCGGACCCCAAATATACATAGCGGATGCGGCACCCATAAGAACCAGGGCGATGCGTACAAATGCAGAAATCCAAAAAATAAGGCGTGGAGACATAGTGGTTCCTGAGGGTTCTCAGTAATTGCTTGAAATGTAATGCACAAATGTAATGATATAGGTTTTACTGATATCAGTGAGCAATGTTTGCAACCTATTCCCAAACAGGAATGGCGCTGCCACACTGCATATAGCTTATGCAGTGTGCGATGCCGTAAATAGCATGAGCTGGTGCCAGTTTATTTTTCAGACAGCATGTAGCCAACGCTACGCACGGTCTTGATCAGAGATTCTGCATTTTTCAAGACTTTGCGCAGACGCAGTACGTGGACATCTACCGTCCGCTCTTCGATGACGACATGGTCGCCCCAGACTTTGTCGAGCAGCTGGCTGCGTGAGAATACGCGCTCTGGATGTGCCATGAAAAATTTCAGCAGCTTGTATTCAGCATGGCCAATATCGACTTTGTTGTCTTCTATCTTGACGGTGCAGCTGACAGGGTCAAGTACCACTGAGCCTGCCGTCAGGGCAGTCTGGGCATGCTCAGGGCTCTTGCGACGCAACAGGGCCTTGATTCTGGCAGTCAGTTCACGTGGCGAGAAAGGTTTGGTCACATAATCGTCAGCACCGTGATCAAGGCCGGCGATCTTGTCTTCTTCCATACTCTTTGCCGTCAGCATGATGACGGGTATTTCATTGAACTGACGGTCTGAGCGTATCTTCGACAACAGACGCAAACCACTCTGATCAGGCAACATCCAGTCCAGCAAAATCAATTGAGGTGTACGGCGTTGCAAATATTCCCAGGCTTCTGCTGTCGTATTGACAGCGAAAGTGTTCCAGCCTGCAGCGCGCAGGGAAAAACTGACCAGTTCTACGATTGCCGGCTCATCTTCTACGATGAGTATTGTTGTGTCTGTAGCCATTATCAATAATTAGTTCTGTTGTTCCTGCTTGCTAGCCACATAATCTGAATGACGGATATCCTTGCCTTCAACGATATAAATCGTATGCTCGGCAATGTTCTTGGCATGGTCACCGATACGTTCTATCGCCTTGGCCACCCACAGGGCATCCAGGGACGATGATATCGTACTTGGATCTTCCATCATGAAAGTAATCAGATTACGCATGATGGAGCGGAAATCATTGTCGATCAGTGCATCCTGAGCAATCAATTGTACAGCCTTGCCGCCGTCAAGACGGGCAAAGGCATCGAGAGACTGATGCAACATGTCTGCCACACTGCTTGCCAGTACACGTACGGTTTCATAGCCGCTGAACATGGGCACGCCACGCTTGCCAGTCGCTGCATCTCTGGAGATGCGGGCAATTTTTGTTGATTCATCACCTATGCGTTCAAGATCAGTGATGACCTTGCCGGTTGCCATGACAGTGCGCAAGTCATTTGCTGCTGGCTGGCGCTTGACGATGAGATGGCTGCACATGTCATCAAGCGACACTTCGAGGCGGTTGACTTCGAGGTCAGACTGGATCACGGCTTCTGCCTGTACCGCATTACCGGTACGGAAGCAGGACATCGCATCGTGAAAATGGCTTTCCACCAAGCCGCCCATCAACAAGACCTTGGAGCGTATCGTCTCCAGATCCATATCGTATTGTTTTGAAGAGTGTTCGCCTGTCACAGGTTTCTCCTGAATTCGCAATTGCAAAATATAAACGCCAGCTCGCGCAATATAATCTATCCGTGCTCCCACGGATAGATCTGCGCAAGCATGGTACGTCTGTTAGCCGAAACGGCCAGTAATATAGTCTTGAGTTTCTTTCTTCACCGGGTTCATGAAGATATGATCAGTCTCACCAAACTCGACCAGTTCACCCAGGTACATATAAGCAGTGTAGTCAGAACAACGGGCTGCCTGCTGCATATTATGAGTGACGATGGCGATGGTGTATTCCTCTTTCAGTTCATTGATCAGTTCTTCGATCTTGACTGTAGAGATAGGGTCGAGTGCTGAGGTTGGTTCATCCAGCAGCAAAACTTCCGGCTTAACGGCAACACCTCGGGCGATGCACAGACGCTGTTGCTGACCACCAGAAAGACTCAGACCACTCTTGTTGAGTTTGTCTTTGACCTCAGTCCAGATCGCGGCTTTTTTCAAGGCCCATTCTACGCGCTCATCCATCTCGCCCTTGGACAGGTTTTCATACAGACGCACACCGAAAGCGATGTTGTCATATACCGACATAGGGAAAGGCGTAGGCTTCTGGAACACCATGCCGACGCGGGCGCGCAGCAAGTTGATGTCCTGATCTGTATCCAGGATATTTTTACCGTTATAAATAATGCTGCCTTCTGCGCGCTGACCTGGGTACAGGTCATACATACGGTTCAGGGTACGCAATAAAGTCGATTTGCCGCAGCCAGATGGGCCGATGAAGGCGGTCACTTTTTTGTCGTAGATGTTCAGATTGATATCGCGCAGGCTGCGTGTCGCACCATAAAAGAAATTCAGCCCGCCGATTTCGATTGCTTTTTTCTGTTGGTTGTCTTGAGTAGTAGTCATATCGAGGCCAGTATTAATGCTGTGTTTTTTGGTTAAACAAAGTACGCGACAAAATATTCAAACCGAGGACGCTGAAGGTAATCAGCAATGCGCCACCCCAGGCAAGCTCACGCCAGTTGTCGTAAGGGCTCATGGCGAACTGATAAATCACGACTGGCAAGTTTGCCATCGGTTGATTCATATTGCTGCTGAAGAACTGGTTATTCAGGGCTGTGAACAGCAAAGGTGCTGTTTCACCAGAGATACGCGCTACTGCCAGCAAGATGCCGGTCACAACACCTGCCTTGACAGCTCGCAAACGTATCATCAGGGCGACCTTCCAGCGTGGCGCACCCAGTGCAAATGCGGCTTCGCGCAAGCTGGAAGGTACCAAGCCCAACATATTATCAGTAGTGCGGACAACCACGGGAATCGCGATAAGAGAAATCGCAATACTGCCCGCCCAACCAGAGAAGTGTTTGACGTTAGCGACATAAATCGCATAGACGAACAAGCCAACCACGATGGACGGAGCAGACAGCATGATGTCAGTCACGAAGCGCGTTACACCGCCAAACCAGCTCTTGTCGCCATACTCTGCCAGGTAAATACCTGCCAATATGCCTATCGGAGTAGAAATCAGCGTAGCGATACCGACCATCACAAAGCTGCCAAAGATGGCATTCATCAAACCGCCACCGTCGCTGCCAGGTGCAGGTGTCGATTCGGTGAACATGGCAATGTTGACAGCAGAAGCGCCTTTGAGCAGCAAGGTGAACAGTATCCACATCAAAAAGAACACTCCCAGCACCATGGCGATCGAAGACAGGCTGATACCTATCTTGTGCATCAGCACGCGACGACGATATACCGGATTGCTGGCAGATTGCATCGTAGAATTTTCCATTATTTTGCCCCTTCTTTACGTGACAGGCCCAGCAACATCAGCTTCGCTGCAGACAAGACAATGAAAGTAATAACGAACAGTATCAAACCCAGCAAGAACAACGAAGAAGTATGCAGTGGTGATTCAGCTTCAGCAAATTCATTGGCCAGTGTAGAAGCGATACTGTTACCAGCAGCAAACAAAGACCAGGACAAGTGATGGGAATTACCAATCACAAAAGTAATCGCCATGGTTTCACCCAGTGCACGTCCCAGGCCCAGCATGACACCACCGACGACGCCAATTTTGGTGTAAGGCAAAACTATCTTGCGTACTACTTCCCACTTCGTGCAACCGAGACCGTAGGCAGATTCTTTCAAGACTGGCGGCACGACTTCAAACACATCGCGCATGACGGAAGAAATGAAAGGGATAATCATGATGGCCAGGATCACGCCAGCAGCGAGGATACCCATACCTATCATGGGGCCAGAAAACAGGATACCTATCACTGGCAGCTTACCCAGTGTAGCGGCCAAAGCTGGTTGCACATATTGCGAGAACAAGGGGGCGAATACGAACAAACCCCACATACCGTAAATAATACTGGGTACACCGGCCAGCAATTCAATTGCCGTACCCAGTGGGCGCTTGAGCCAGTTGGGGCAAATCTCTGTCAGGAACAGGGCAATGCCGAAACTGACGGGGAAGGCGATCAGCAAAGCGATGACCGAAGTCACCAACGTTCCAACAATGGCGATCATGCCACCAAATTTATCATTGACCGGGTCCCATTCTATGGTCCAGATGAATGGCAAACCAAATTCCTTCATGGCCGGAATGGCACGCAGGAACAGAGAAATAATGATACCAACCAGTACCACCAGCACAAGAGCGGCGAAAGTAAAGGTCAGTTTATGAAAAAAGAAATCTTGCCAACGCTGGCGACGCATTACTTCAGCCATTCTCGCAGGGTCGATCTGATCGGCCTGATGTGGCAATGCGTTAGTCGCAGGTGGAATTGCAGTTGGTGCAGTCATGTTGACGGAGGACATTTGGGTAGTCATGGGTGTCTTTTCCACCGGAAGGTAATCCGGACAGTTCCGGATTACCTTGATCGTTTAGTTCAGCTTCTGAACAGGGTCAAACTTTTTATTACCAGAGTGCTTTACCGGAAGCATCTTTGACTTTTGCTTTCCAGTTGTCTTCGATCAGTTTGACAACTGGTGCTGGCAAGGAAACATATTCCAGTTCAGCAGCCATTGCGCCACCGTTTTTGAATGCCCAGTCAAAGAATTTCAATACTTCTTTGCCTTTTTCAGCATCAGCCTGCGCTTTGTGCAACAGAATGAAAGAAGCACCAGTGATAGGCCAGGTGATTTTGCCAGGCTGGTTAGTCAATACCAGGTACATGCCTGGTGCTTTGCTCCAGTCAGCGCCCGCAGCAGCGGATTTGAAGTTTTCATCATCTGGTTCAGCGAATTGACCATCAGCATTTTTCAACAAGGTGTAAGTCATCTTGTTTTTCTTCACATAAGCGTATTCAACATAGCCGATGGAATTTCTGATTTGCTTGACGCTGGAAGCTACGCCTTCGTTACCCTTGCCACCTACACCGACTGGCCATTTAACGGCTGTGGAAGAACCAACAGCAGTTTTGAACTCAGGACTGACTTTGGCCAGGTAATCTGTCCACAGGAAAGTAGTACCTGAGCCATCGGAGCGGTGTACGACAGTGATATCTTCAGCAGGCAATTTCAAACCGGCATTGATGGCTGCGATTTCTGGTGCATTCCATTTAGTGATTTTGCCCATGTAGATGGCGGCCAGTACTTCACCTGTCATCTTCATTTTACCTGGAGCGATGCCGTCCAGATTAACGACTGGAACCACGCCGCCGATGATGGCCGGGAATTGCACCAGACCTTCAGTTTCCAGTTCTTCTGCCTTCAAAGGCATGTCGGATGCACCGAAATCGACAGTTTTTGCCTTGATTTGTTTGATACCGCCACCGGAACCGATGGATTGATAGTTCAGACCGTTGCCACTGGCTTTTTTATAAGCTTCTGCCCATTTTGCATAAATTGGATATGGGAAAGTCGCGCCAGCGCCTGTAATGTCGGCAGCATGAGCAGCGCCAAATGTGACAGCGACGCCAATTGCAGCGATGAGAGTTTTGACAACACGTTTGATTTGCATGTTCACCTCAGAGTTAAATAACAGTATTCAGTACTACGAGGCGCACTGTACAAGCCAAATATGACAAGATTATGACGTGAAGCAAAGCCTGTGAAATAATTGCACTTGTTATCACTTTTTTGTCATAAACTTGTCATTTAAGACGTCTAGAATGCTTGCGTATATATATGACGTCCTTTATGACATGCAAAAAACTATGCCAAATCAGGAAACACCCTCTTCAGCAACTGCGCCGGAAGACATGAAACAAGTTCCTGACACTGAAATCAAGGCACTTGCCAAGCCAGTCAAGCAAGTCAAGCCAGTGGCGGTACCAGAATTGTCACGTTCGGTGATTTTCCTGGACCGGGAGATGTCGCAAATTGCCTTCAACTGGCGTGTGCTGGCTCAGGCTGAGGACCGCAGCATCCCCTTGCTCGAACGCTTGAAATATTTGTGCATCGTCGGCAGCAACCTTGATGAGTTCTTTGAAGTCAGGGTTGCCAGCCTGCTGGCACAGAACACGATCGATGGTGAACTGGTACAGCACCCTACCTTCCAGGCCATGCTCAAGCGCGTAAGCGATGAGTGCCATCAATTAGCAAAAAGACAATATGAATTACTGAATCAGGAGATTTTGCCCCAGCTCTCCAAAAAAGGCATACATCTGTTGCGCCATTCCGAGCGCAATGAAGCCCAGCGTGCCTGGGTGAAATCCTATTTTGAACGTGAGGTCAGACCCCTGTTGACGCCAATAGGCCTGGACCCTGCTCACCCCTTCCCTCAAGTAGTAAACAAGAGTTTGAATTTCATTGTCTCGCTGGCAGGCAAGGATGCTTTTGGCCGTGGTACCGCCATTGCCATCGTCAAGGCGCCACGCGTTTTGCCGCGCATCATACGTCTGCCAGATGAACTTTCTATCAATGGCATGGCTTTTTGCCTGCTGTCTTCTGTCATACACTCACACATAGAAGACTTGTTCAATGGCCGTGAGGTGATCAATTATTCACAGTTCCGCGTCACCCGTGACAGTGACCTGTGGGTGGATGAAGAAGAAGTCAAGAATCTGCGCCAGGCATTGCAGGGTGAATTGCAAACCCGCCAGTTCGGTGCCGCAGTACGCCTGGAAGTGGCAAAGAACTGCCCCGAGGACCTGTCAAGATTCTTGCTAGAACAATTCAATCTCGACAGCGACCGCCTGTATCCGGTGGATGGCCCGGTCAACATGGTCAGGCTGGGTGAATTGGTTGATCATGTCAAACAGCCTAATCTGCGCTTCCCACCGTTCTCGGCCAAAGCAATAGGCAAATATGCACATGCTGATATTTTCACTTTGCTGCGCAAGCAAGACATACTCTTGCATCACCCTTTCCAGCCTTTCCAGACTGTCATTGACTTCATACGCTCGGCGTCACAAGACCCCAGCGTAGTTGCGATCAAACAGACTATCTATCGCACCGGCATGAATTCGGATTTGATGGAATCCCTGATCACGGCGGCAAGGCTGGGCAAGGAAGTTACCGTCATCGTCGAATTGATGGCGCGTTTTGATGAAGAAGCCAATATCAACTGGGCCGACAAATTGCAGCGCGCCGGTGCCCAGGTTGTATATGGCGTGGTTGGCCTGAAAACCCATGCCAAACTGGCGCTGGTGATACGCCGCGAAGAAGGCGGCAATTTGCGCCACTATGCTCATCTGGGCACTGGCAATTACCACCCATCGACCACGCGTTTTTATACAGACTTTGGCTTGCTGACAGCCCACCCTGAAATGGCGGCAGAAGTCAATGAAGTGTTTATCCACCTGACTGGTTTGACCAAACCTAAAAAACTTGATTACCTGTGGCTTGCACCGTTTGCCCTGCAACCGCAAATCATCAAGGCCATACGCAATGAAGCACGCATAGCCCGCGAAGGCCGCCCTGCCCGCATCATCGCCAAGATGAATGCATTGCTGGATGAGTCTGTCATCCGTGCGCTCTATGCGGCATCGGCAGATGGCGTAAAAATTGACCTTATCATACGCGGTGCCTGCGCCTTGCGCCCGGGCGTACCTGGCTTGTCTGAAAACATCAAGGTGCGCTCCATCATAGGCCGCTTCCTCGAACATAGCCGCATCTATTACTTCCGTAATGATCTGGCGCATGATGTGTATCTTGCCAGTGCCGACTGGATGAACCGCAATCTGTTCCGCCGTATAGAAGTGGCTTTCCCGGTGCTGGAAAAATCATTGAAAAAACGCGTTATTTCTGAAGGCCTGGAACCCTATCTGAAAGACAATGTGAATGCCTGGACACTAGATTCAGACGGACATTACGAACGCAAGAGGGCCCGGGCCAAGCAAGTGCGTTTCTGTGCCCAGCAACATCTGATGCAAACTCTGGGTACCCTGGCTGATACGGATAATCAATAATGGAGCTTATCCTCTGGCGTCATGCAGAAGCAGAACCAGCGACAGCTGAACTGACTGATGAATTCAGAAAGCTGACAGGCAAAGGCAACAAGCAGGCAAGCAAAATTGCTTACTGGCTGGACAGTACTTTGCCTGAAACCTGCAGGATACTGGTCAGCCCCACCATACGCACCAGAGATACTGCTGAGGCCCTGATCGCCTGCGGCAGGAAATATAAAATCGTTCCCGAACTGGGGCCGGCAGCCACTGTCAGCGATGTATTGACTGCAGCCAACTGGCCGAACAGCCGCGAACCTGTACTCATCATCGGTCACCAGCCTTACCTGGGGCAGGTCGCCGCTGAATTACTGGGTCACCCTTTGCAAGAGTACAGCGTACGCAAAGGCAATGTCTGGTGGATCACGCAAAAGCAGCGCGATAACGAGATTATGCAAACCTATCTGAAAGCCATCATGTCGCCTGACCTGGTGGTTAAATAAACGCTCCTGAGATTCATTTAGCCACAGGTAAAAATACTGGCTCTCTGCAGCAAATGCCGCTTGCTGTTAGTATGGAGGGCCGTCTTTACCCATAAAGCACGATGAAACCCACGCACATCCTTGCCGCCCTGATTGCAGTCATCACCTGGGGCATCAATTTCGTAGTCATCAAAATCGGTTTGCAAGGATTGCCGCCTGTGCTGTTCACAGCATCGCGCTTTATCTTCTCTGCCTTGCCCCTGGTATTTTTTGTGTCATTTCCCAAGACATCGTGGAAATGGGTGGCTGCCTATGGCATGTTTCAGTTTGCCTTCCAGTTCACGCTTTTGTTTTGCGGTATCAAGCTTGGCTTCCCTGCCGGGCTGGCATCTCTGGTCATGCAATTGCAAGCATTCATCACCATGGGCCTGGCCGTTGTCATCATGGGTGAGAAACCACAATTCGTGCAAGTACTGGGTGCATTGATTGCCTTGTCTGGCATGGCGCTGGTTGCCATGCATCTGGAAGCGCAGGCAACCATCATAGGATTCTTACTGGTGGTTGCTGGTGCGGTATGCTGGAGTATCGCCAATATCGTCACCAAGAAGATAGGTGTGGTCAATCCGCTGGCGATGGTGGTGTGGGGTTCGGCCATTGCCAGCCCGCCCCTGCTACTCGCGTCCTACTTGATGGAAGGTATGGATGCCTGGCAAGCCGCCTATGCGCAACTGAACTGGACGTCTATCGGTGCCATTGCTTACCAGTCTTACCCGAATACCATAGTCGGTTTTGGCATCTGGTCATGGCTGATGCGTAAATACCCTGCCGCGACAATAGCGCCGTTTACTCTGTTGGTACCAGTGGTCGGCATGCTGACCGCTTCTATCGTATTGAACGAGACTTTATTCTGGTGGAAAATCTGCGCGGGCCTGCTGGTGCTCGGTGGTCTGGCTTGCAACCAGTTTGGTTTGCGCATCTGGTCCTGGTTCAAACCGGCTGCAAGCACCTGAACTTAGCCGGCGACTGTTTCCAGTTCCGTATCTTCCACATCGATATCTGCTGCCACATCTGCCACATGCTCAGGGTGGCAGATGTCATGCCAGGTCACTAGTCTGAGTTCGCCCTTCGCGTCTTCCACCAGGGCTGACAGACTTTCTACCCAGTCGCCATCATTGCAGTACAAGATGCCGCCTATATCGCGTATCTCAGGCTTGTGGATATGGCCGCAGATGATGCCATCCAGGCCCTTGCGGCGGGCCTCGTCTGCCAGCGCATCTTCAAACTGCGTGATATAGCTGACCGCGTTCTTGACCTTTTGCTTCAGGTATTGTGACAGCGACCAGTATGGCATGCCAGCGCGCGCGCGCCAGTTATTGAAGATCTGGTTGAATTTCAGGATGACGGTATACAAGCTGTCACCCACATAGGCCAGCCATTTGGCACAGGCGATGACACCATCAAACCGGTCGCCATGCAAGACCAGCATGCGCTTGCCTGCGGCCGTGGTGTGTACCAGCTCATCCCTGATTTTAATGCCGCCAAAATCGAGGTCGATAAACTGGCGTATCGATTCATCATGGTTGCCAGGCACAAATATGACATTCGTGCCTTTTTTGGCTTTCTTCAGAACAGTCTGCACCACATTATTATGGGTCTGGTCCCAGTACCAGCGGCGCTTGAGTTGCCAGCCGTCGATGATGTCACCGACCAGGTACAGAGTATCTGAATCGGTGGCACGCAAGAATTGCAGCAACTTGGTCGCCTGGCAGCCGCTCGTTCCCAGATGCAAATCTGAAATCCAGATAGTGCGGAAACGCTGGGTTTCTTTCTTACCGGTTTTATACAATTTGCTATTCAGGAACTGATCGGCTGGTTTCATGTTTATTGCACCCCTGTGCCGTAATGGCGTGCGTAACGGTCATCCAGATTCGCCAGTGGCAACATGACGAATAAATCAGCGCTATGGAAATCAGGGTCCCAGGCAGGATCACCACACACCCAGGCACCAGCACGCAGGTAGCCCTTCAACAGGGGTGGAATACGTGCCTCAGTCGTGCTGCTGTCGATTTCATCAAGCGGGAAAGGTGTGTGCGGGATGACGCGGTATTCGAGCGGCGAGAAATCTGCTACAGACAAGCCACGGTAAATCGCCGCTGCATTCTGACCACCGTCGGTCAGGCTGATACTAGCGCAACCTATCAGGTGCGAGCAACGCTCACGGCGCATGTACGCAGCCAGGCCAGCCCACAGCAGCATGATGACGGCACCACTGCGGTAATCAGGGTGTATACAGGCACGGCCGGCTTCTGCCACGCTATTGCGTATATGTTGCAGGCGCGACAGGTCAAATTCTGTTTCGGAATAATAGCGACCGAGCTGACGGGCAGCATTTGGCCCCAGTATGCGGTAAGTACCGACCACTTTCAGGGTTTTGGAGTCGCGCACGATGAGGTGATCGCAGTACTCATCAAACTCATCCTTATCCAGGCCGTCAGGGTTAGACAAAGCAGACAGGCCCATGCTTTCTATAAAGACCTTATAGCGCAATCGCTGTACTTCTTTGACTTCTTTTGCCGTGGTAGCAAGGCTCAGATTGAGTTTGGAAAAACTGGGATTAGCATCGGCGGGTATCGTGAGTAATCGCATTCATCGTCCTTGTCATGTTGTTCGTTTATCCGACGAACGAAGAATAATCAAGGATTACTTCAGCAAGATGACAGCAAGATGTCGGTTTTATGACAAGTCTGAAAAACAACAATCCCCGTTTTGGCTGATATCGAACAGATACCAGAACGGGGATAGTCTTGAAAAACTGCATGCCAGCAGAACAAAAGCGAATAACGAATAGATACCGGGCGTATGCCCGGCATCATGTCCTGCTATTCACGCATTGCTGCAGCTGAATTATTTTTCTTTCTTTGGCCTGCCCGCCTTCAGCGGTGCCAGGCCAGCGATCAGTTTTTTGAGGGCTGGTACGTCGGTCTTGCTCAGCAAGGCAACGCCAATACGCAGCAATTGGCTCTTTTTGACTTCAACGCCAGCTTTCAGGCAGGCTTTTTTGACAGCACCAAGCGCCGCATATTCGCTTTCCGGCATGGTGAAACTGTCGCGCACCAGCTTGGCCTTTTTGACTTTTTCGACAACCACGTCGGCCACGGGTTTGGCTTCAGGCAGCCTGGCTGCCAGCTTGGCGCGCACAGGGGCTTTCACGGGCGCTTTTGCAGCGACTTTCACCTCGTCAGCAGGTTTGCTGACGACTTTCTTCCCGGCAGCCACAACAGCAGGCTTAACAGGCGTTTTTTTGAGGGCTACGACTTTTTTCTCTGCACCTGCGACTACAGTACTTACTTTTTTCGTTGCTGCGGTTACCATTCCAGCCTCCAGATTAGAAAACATGTAAACAATATAAACAATATATTGTCGATATGCAAGGAAGAAGCATAGCCACTAGAAATGACAGGTTCATTACGGAAATTACCGCTTTAGGGGGGAATTTTCAGGCTCGTGAGATAATCCGCGCCAATTCGTTTCCAGTTCCCCCGCTTTTCAGCTTTATTTTTTATCATGAATACACGCAACTCCCTACTTTTCCCCCTGGTTTTACTGCTTTCCCCTCTTGCCAGCCTTCCTGCACATGCCGACATTCAGGGTTCAGGTTCTTCCGCAGCGGCTCCCCTGTACCAGAAATGGGCAGATGCTTATAGCAAAAACGCTGGTATTACGGTCACTTACCAGGCCAGCGGCTCGTCCGCCGGTATCAAGAAAATCAAGGAAAACAGTGTGGAATTTGGCGCCAGCGATGCGGCCCTTAGCCAGGCTGACCTGAAAAAAGACAAACTGATACAGTTTCCCTCAGCTATTTCAGGCGTGGTACCGGTGATCAACCTGCCAGGCATCAAAACCGCTGAACTGCGCCTGACCGGCGAAGTCCTTGCTGGCATTTTTTCCGGCGAAATCACCAGCTGGAATGATGCCGCTATCACGGCGCTCAATCCTGGCTTGCGCTTGCCAAACAAGAATATCGAAGTCATCGTGCGCCAGGATGGTTCAGGCACGACTTACAATTTTTCTGATTATCTGGGCAAGGTCAGCAAAAACTGGCAGACCAAGTATGGCAGGAATTTCACCATTGCCTGGAACAGCCGTTTGATACAAGTCAAAAGCAGCAGCAATATTGCCAGCACAATCAAGAAAACGGCGTACTCCATCAGTTACATCGACTTTAATTATGTAACGCAAGAAAAACTCGACTACGCCCTGCTGCGAAATCGCGATGGCAAATTCATCGCCCCTTCTGCCGAGGCATTTTCTGCTGCCCTGTCAAACAGCAGTTGGAACACAGATGCCAATTTTGAAGAAATGCTGACTGACAAACCAGGGCAAAAAACCTGGCCTATCAGTATGGGTACTTTTATCATCATGCAACAGCGCGCAAAGGATGCGCAGCAAACCACCGCCACCATGAAGTTCTTTACCTGGGCCTTCATGCGCGGTGACCGCTTTGTCAACAGCGTCGATTTCGTGCGCCTGCCCGATATTTTGCAAGCCAGGATATTCAAGGAAATGACGACCGTCACCGACAAGAACGGCAATATCCTGAACTGGAATCTGAGTACTGATCCCGGTTCAAAAAACTAAAAAAACGGAAAATATTTCAGTCCTTGCGCAACTTCTCTACCGCTTTTAATTCCGTTGCGCGATCAACAGTCTGATTGGTATTGGCAAACATGCTGTTGGCGGGCAGTTTGATTTCTATGTCTGATGCCGCGCCGACCTTGATCGCCCCCTGACTGAGGCTGAGTGCCAGCACATGACCACCTGCCTTGCGGTCATCCGAAAGATAATGCCAGTGATAACCCGGCACATTAAAGCCCTTGGCAAAACCGGGGCTGCGGAATGCAACCAGGGTGCCCCTGGTATTGCTGAAGTTAAACAGTGTTTGTGTCTTGGTCACTTCTGCCAACGGTTTATAAGGTTTGTCCTGCGGTGAGATGGCACGTGTAGTCAACTGCTTGAATTCGCCATCTACCCTGATCGCATAAAAAAGATTTTTATTGACCAGTCGTTCATCTAGCATGTCTTCCAGCTCTTTCATGCTGGTTTCTTTGCTGACTTCATAGCGATTGTCTGCCTTGAAGCTAGTCACCACGGCAAAGGGCGTGAATTGTCCACCACTGGCTTTAGCCACAGTCCCATCTGCCTTGAACTGGAACACGTCGCCATCAAGCACAATCATTTCACCATCAACGCGGTTGAAGGTGCCGATACCAAAATCGCCTTTCCGTTTAAGTTCATCAACCGTCAGCTCACCTTCATAGGCACCTGCGAGCAGTGCATCTATCGTGGCGTAATGAAATACTGTCGCCTGTTTTGGCACCTGGGCGCAAGCCGACAGGGTAGCGACGACAAACAGGACTGCCAGTTTTTGAATTTTCATGATTCTCTACGCATTTAAGTTGATGAGGGTGATGTAGTAATAGGCATATTGTCACTGATTGAGTATCAATTGCTTACTTCGGTGCTTCTGGTCTTACTCTGGCCCTGGCGATCAGTAAAGCAGCAATCGTCAGCAGTATGGCAAAGCAAGTCGTTGCACATAGCGCAAAGCGAAACAGAAATGCCTCTTTCGCTGCACTGGCATTCTTCGTACCAGATACGGCAAACGCCATAGGTAATGCGAGCAATAATGCAGTCAATCCCGTACTGGCAAATAAAATATACCTCCACTGGTCGCTTTCCCTGGGTTCGAGTATGACGATATGCGGGAGTTTTTTCAGCCATTGCCAATAGCAGTAAGCCAGTCCACCTACACCAATCAAGGTACTCAGATGCTGTAACAGATGGAAGACGCGAGTATGAAAACCGGCAATATCTACCGGTTCACGCAAGACATCAAAGTAGGCGACTGCAAAACCACTGGCATGAGTAAATGCATCCCAGACTATATGCGTCATTGCCCCCAGCAGTAAAGACAAGGATATCCAGATCACCTGCGAAACATTCAGCCTCCGGGGTGAAGGCAGATGCGCCTGCAATGCCTGCCTTTGCATCTGTGGCAGCAGATAAATAAAATGTGTTTGCATCAAACGCAAAAACATGAATACAGCCCAACCTAAAGGCAGGCAGACCAGCAACAAACCCGGCCACTGGTGCGCCAGTGTGGCCAGGTCAAAAGCGAACACATAGTAGCCAAGATCTGGCGCAATACTGCCTATGACCAGGGCCATCAGATTGAAAGTTTGCGGTGCCAGACGGCGCAGGGGCAATATGGCGAGTGGATGGGCAAAGGTCCAGGGCATGATCAGGTAAAGTAAGTTCAGGTCATCCGGTGCTGCGTTTTACAATGAAACCGGATTCTTTTTTGCAGGGCAAATCAAAATCAACATGATAATGCTCATCATGCCTGATCCAGGCTTTTCCCTTCATAAATTTCAGGTGTTCTTGCAGATAAGGCCCACGCTTCGTGGCAAACAATTTTGCCTGGTAAGGCGGGTCAATAATCACCAGGGCCAGCCCCTTGCCCTTGGTTTTTGCTGCAAGATCAAGCTGGTATAAATGCTCTGCCAGGGCGGCAAAGTCGATGCGGTAGTCACCAAAGCGCCCTTGTGCATCAAAATCAATATCGTAGCCATAGTTGTTATTCATGTTTCCAGGCAAGGGCCGGGAAATACCATGAGCATCGAGCACGGGCATCATGAAATCGACAGACAGACCATTTTTATGGGTACGATGAGGTCGCATGCGCCCACCTGTTTTCCAGCCGGTTTCACCATAGACAAAAACTTTGTCGCTGGCAGTTTGCTCAAGCTGTCGATAGGCTAGGGAAATAATTTCTGCAACGGTGGAATGAACATACGTGCGCCCCAGACTGACGCCCAGGGCACTATACGCAGAAAAATTATTACCTTTTTCTGGCAAACTGACGCCCGCGTCCAGCCTGCCATTGGCGACTGTTCCATAGCAGGTACTTTCTTTGGCCTGCACTTTTTCTTGTGCTTTTGCTTGCCCTGCTGCCAGTCCTGATACCAGTCCGGCACAAGACCACGCCAGTACCAGGCCCAGCAGGTGGAAACGGAGATGTGCGATGGATTCCACCTTGATGCAGATACTTATTTTGGCTCAGTCGTTTGCGCAGGTGGCGTTGTGCTCACTGCAGGGATAGGAATATTCACTACCGGCATTGCATTTCGCCAGTTTTCTGGCGTGCACATTTCCCATTTTGCATTGGTCACATAAAATAATGCTGCCTGCTTGTGGGACAGGACATGGAATGATGGCTGCTGTATCGCCTTCACCGTACCATCAGCAATAAAATATTCAATGGAAAACCGTGGGTAAGCCATGACCAGGCCACCGACTGCAAATGAAACATCTTCAGGCTTGATGATCTCTGCTACTTTGCCCTCACTGGTGCCGGTGGTGACCTCCATCAGGCGCAGCCTGGTTTTTTCAAACAATTCACGCTCGGCCATGGACTCGCGCGCATTATTGAGTTTGCGCAAAATACCCAGGGGATTGGTACCGATATCCACCAGCGAACCGATCTGGGACAGGGAGGGATTATTGACCACTTCAACAATACTGCGCCAGCTCGACTTGCCAGAGAATTGCAAATTGATTGCGGAAGTCGGCTGGCTGGCGGCCAGTAAACCCTCTATCCAGGCATTGGCGTCTTTAGCCCAATGGTATTTGGTGGCAGAAGCATAGCCACGGCAGCTATAGAAAGCCAGTGCGTCCTGTTTGGAAACCGCACCCGTGAGTTTGTTATCAACAAACACCAGTCCACCAACATCGCCATCGGTCATGGCAACATAGGCAATATTGCGTCCCTGAGCATCTTTCATCTCAAAGCGCTCCATGGCCGATTCTTGCGGCACAGTTGTAATCACATAGCGCGCATCGGATTTTTGATCCACTGCCAGGCTCTTGATAGGGCCCGCAGTTTTAGTGGGTTGATCTACATTATTGGCGGCAAGCGCTGGATAGATGATGCTGAGAGCAAGTGCTGGCAGCACGGTAACAATTCTGAATCGCATATGATGAAAAAGATTTATAAAGAAGCAATCTTAACTGAATTTGCTGATCTATAACACTTTTCCTGGGCAGGCGGGTGGAGTCATTCGAGTATGCCAGCAGTATGGTAACGATTGCAGCCAATGCAAAAAGGCTGCGGCTGCTACCATACTCTACTTCGTGGTGGTGTCACTTCCAGTGCGACAAGCGATAGCTACAGGGGCGTCGGATAACACCATGTCTGCCACTACCGGACCAGAAAAATTCCAGCCCTTGCACTGACCTCACTACATCAGCGTTCACACCAGTGCTCGAGACACCACCACACGCCGCCAACATAACTATAAAAACAAGTCGCCAAGCGGGTTGCAGATTTCAAATCTGTCTGCAAACAATGTCAATTAATACAAGTGTAAAAGCGGATGAAGCGCAAGAATGTTTAAAAATGTATGTGAATTGTCATCAAATTGTAATTTGCCACCCTATTCCATTGCAGCAGTACGGTATCGATTGACCTCTGCCGGGGTCACTGGCTCGGCTTTATTGCCCCAGGCATTGCGCACATAGCTGAGCACCAGGGCGACTTCGCTGTCAGTGAGGGTATTGGCAAAAGGTGGCATGCCATAAGGACGTGGATTATCTTTAGTGACCGGCGGAAAACCACCAGACAAGACCATGCGTACCGGATTCGACAAGGCATGGCTGAGCACACCTGGATTAGATTTCAGTGCTGGATAAATGTTGCTGACACCTTCTCCCTGCGCTCCATGGCAATCCATGCAATGGGTTTTATAAAGTGCCCCACCCTGCTTCATGACTGCTTCCATGCGCTCCGCACTCAGCTCAGAACCTGCCATGAACTTGTCCAGCATATCCTTCTCAGCCACCTGCACAGTAGGTATGGCCTGCAGATAAGTTGCCATGGATTTGACATCAGCATCTGACAGATGCTGGGTACTACCTGCGACCACCTCAGCCATGGGGCCAGAGACGGCGGTATGCTGATTGACACCGGATTTCAACAAGGCGATCAATTCTTGTGGCGACCATTTAGCCAGATTGACTTCTTTGCTATTGGTCAGTGCTGGTGCGTACCAACTGGTCAATTCGCCACCAGACAAATCTTTAACGCCGCCATTTGCCCCCAGGCTGTTGCGGCTGCTATGACAGGCGCTGCAATGCCCCAGTCCATTGACCAGATAGGCGCCACGGTTCCATTCGGCAGACTTGCTCTTGTCTTCCTGATAGCTGGCAGGCCTGAAATAAGCAGCACGCCAGAAAGCCAGCAAAGCACGTTGATCATAAGGGAAGCGCAGTTCATGCGCCTGGTTTTGCTTTTCCACTTTGGGCAAGGACATCAGATAGACATACATGGCGTCGGCATCTGCACGTGAGACCTGGGTGTAATTGGTATAGGGGAAGGATGGATATAGCAGGCTCCCGTCTCTGGATTTGCCATTGTGCAGGGCTTGCCAGAAATCGTTTGCGGTCCACCTGCCTATGCCGGTCTTTACATCAGGCGTGATATTCGGCGTCCTGAAGTTGCCAAAATCAGTTTGCAACAAGCGTCCACCAGCAAAGGCGGCTTCACCACGTACCGTATGGCAGCCCATACAATTACCGGCTTTGACCAGATATTCACCTCTGAGCAGTTGATCTGCCGTATTTGTTTTGTCAGCAGCCGTGTTTGCAGCACTTTTGTCATCGACCAGATAATAGCCAAAGCCCGCTACCACAACAATGCAGACCAGCAAGAACAGCAGGACGGACATGAGAATTTTTTTCATGATTTTTATGGAGATCATTGAGACAGGCTGCCGCATTTCATCGGCAATTGTCCGTATTCTGTCGGTTTCAATATGGGAGCGATACTATCGCCAGGCACAGTCTGTGCTGCCAGCCAGCTTGATACCGCTGCAATATCCTCAGGCTTGAGTTTGCTGGCCACTTGTTGCATGCAGTCTGGCGCATGTGCCTTGCGACTACCGGTTTGCCATGCGCCCAGTTGTGCAATCAGATAATCACGCGGCAAGCCAACCAGGCCGGGCATAAAAGGTGCCAGACCTGTCATGCTCTTGCCATGGCAAGAAACACAGGCCGGTAAATTGCGGGCTTTGTCTCCCAGCATGACAAGCTGCCTGCCCTGCTCCAGCAGAACGGCATTTGCATCACTGGCCTGTGGTGCGGCATACGGCGGATGCTGGCTGGCAAAATAGTCTGCGATTTCTTTGAGGTAGGCGTCAGACATATGGGCCACCATATAGCGCATGGCGGGATAGGCACGCTTGCCTTCCCTGAAATTCAATAACTGGTTATACAAATAACCCGCTGGCTTGCCAGCGATACGCGGATAAAAGCCATCAGTAGCTGCCCTGCCCTCAGCACCATGACAGGAGGTACAAGCCTTCAGTCTCTGTTCAAGAGTGTCAGGCACCTTCAAAGTTGACTGGGCAGGCTGAGCAGTTTGTGCCGCAGCGATTAGCGGCAAGCCCAGCCACATGCAAAACAGGCTGGCTTTCAGGCGAAAAGTAAAATGCATGGCGATAAAAACAAATCATGGCACAAAGACGCTAGCTTAACATTTTGTCCAACTTCTTTAAGAGCATATGTAAGAACATATGATCTGCATCAAACATTGCCAAGCTATTCACTACTTGAACCCCAAGCAAAAATGCCGTAAAAAGGTGCAAAGCCTGTAGATATCAGGCCCTTGGACACTTGCCAACTTACCGGCGCGGGCGAGGGAAGAATTTTTCTGCAAAAGAAAGCAAAGTCTTGCTTGTCAAGAATGCCTAAGCCGAGGATAATTCTGCCCTTTCGTCTCTTTTGAGGCCCAGATTCAGCAAGATGACCTGGCCCGCTTTTACCAGCGGGCTTTTTTATCCGCGCCACGCCTGCCGTTGATCCCGTAGATGATGATCGCCAGCAGCTTTTTCGCCCTTGCTATTGCCTAACACCATTGACAAGCATTTGTTGTCGTATTCGAATTTGTTACATGAAAAACAGCTTAACTGACTCAAACACTTCTCCTACAACAAAAACAGGCTCAACGCTGACATTAGGTAAAAAACCGCAACTACAACTGAACCGCCCCGCGCTCAGTGTAGCGCGCACGGCGACGGTGCAAACTGTACAGGTGGTGGTGCCGGTGTCGAATCCAGTAGATTCGATCGAAGAAACACCGACACTGGTCTCAACACCGGTGACAGTGATTACCAAACGTCGTTCCAGATTACAGGCTGCGGTGGCCGAGGGCAGCGATGCGCCTGAAGTAACAGCAAGCGTATCTACAGAAACGGACGCAATGACGGCTGATAGCGACGACAGTGGCAGCACAGCCCTGCCTGCAGCATTAGCAGATACAAATACTGAAGCTGCTGTCGATGCTACGGAAAGCATCCATAAAACCGATGCAGCAAAAGATACAACAGAGACAGAAGCCGCCAAGCCGCGCGTCGTTGTGATCCGCAAGAGCGGCCCCAAGCTGGCAAAAAAATTGCTGCTGGCTGACCAGCCTGCGACTGCCGCGCCGGTTGTTATTAAACGCGAAGCACGCATAGGCTCAGGCAAACTGGCACCGCCTGCGCCGGTAGTCACGCTCAAGCCAGTGGCGAATGCCAGCTCTGCTACGTCATTCACACCTGCGGCTTCCACGCCCGCTGCAACAACTGTTAAGGCGGCTATTACAGCTGCAGTGGCAGCATCCGCTGCTGCTACCGCCGTCACCAGTATCAAGGATATCGACACATCGGCCTATGTCTTGCCAGCGATGCGCGAGCCTGCCAAACGTGGCCGCAAGTCTTCTGAATTTCATTTTGAAAATGATGAAATTCAGGCATTGAATGCAGCAGAATCAGCAGAGATGAAGCGCGCAGCGCGTGTCAAGGCAAAAAAGCCAACGCCTGCCAATGCGGCAAGCCAGGAAGCGCAACTAGAACAATACCGCAAGCAGTTGACCAAGTTGATCAACCTGGGCAAGGACCGTAGTTACCTGACCCACGCTGAGATCAATGATCACCTGCCTGACGATGTAGCAGACGCTGAAATGATACAAGGCGTTATCAGCACACTCAACGACATGGGTATTGCCGTCTATGACGCCGCACCTGATGCTGCGATGATGCTGCTGACCGATAACGTCGCCAACAATGTCACTGAAGATGAGGCAGAAGCCGCCGCAGCCGCCGCGCTGGCCACAGTTGATTCAGACTTTGGCCGCACCACTGACCCGGTACGCATGTATATGCGTGAAATGGGCGGCGTGGAATTGCTGACGCGTTCAGGCGAAATCGAAATCGCCAAACGCATTGAAGATGGCTTGAAAGACATGGTGCAGGCTATCTCTGCCTGTCCTGGCACGATACAAGAAATGCTGGCGATTGCCGACAAGATTTCCAAAGATGAAATCCGCGTGGATGACATCATTGACGGTCTGCTGGACCCTGATGCAAGTGATGCGCCAGCCATAGAACTGAGCGACAACGACGATCTAGACGATCTGGATGACGACGATGATGCAGTAGCAGAAAACGCCAGCGGCATCAGCGATGAGCAATTGCAGCACATGAAAAATGTGGTTTTGCAAAAGTTCGCGATCGTCGCCATGCGCTTTGAACAAATGCAGGCTGCCCGCGCCACGGATGGTTATAAATCTCCGGCTTACCAGCAGGCGCAGATTGCTATCACTCGTGAGCTGCAAGGCATGCGTTTCAGCGTCAAGACCGCGGAAAAATTGTGCGACTCCTTACGCAAGCAAATGAAGACGCTGCGCCAGACTGAAAAACAAATGCTGGAACTGATGGTCAATAAATGCGGCATGCCACGTGCGTATTTTGTTGAGCATTTCCGCCAGAATGCGACCAATCCAGAATGGCTGAACAAAGAAATGAATGGCACATCCAGCTATGCTGCCATTCTGGGCCGCAATATTCATGCTGCGCGTGAATTGCAACAAAAGCTGATCGACCTGGAACACAATGTCAGCCTGCCTTTGCATGACCTGCGTGAAATCAACAAGCAGATGGTGGCTGGTGAAAAACGTTCCAGCGAAGCCAAGGCCGCCATGACTGAGGCCAATTTACGTCTGGTCATTTCCATCGCCAAAAAATATGTGAACCGTGGCCTGCAATTCCTTGACCTGATCCAGGAAGGTAATATCGGTTTGCTCAAGGCCGTGGATAAATTTGAATACCGTCGCGGCTATAAATTCTCTACCTATGCGACATGGTGGATCAGGCAAGCGATTGCCCGTGCGATTGCCGACCAGGCACGCACTATCCGTGTACCAGTGCACATGATAGAAACTATCAACAAGATGAACCGGGTACGTCGCCAGCTCCTGCAAACCACAGGCCTGGAACCAGAGCCGGTAGCGATTGCTGAAAAAATGGGCCTGCCAGAAGGCAAGGTCAGGGAAATCCTGAAGATCGCCAAAGAACCAGTCTCGCTCGACGTGCCTATTGGTGACGACGGTGATTCTCAACTTGGCGACTTCATTGAAGACAGCATGACCCTGTCACCGATGGCAGCAGCGATGCAGGCATCCGTACAAGAGAAACTGAAAGAGGCACTGGATTCTTTAAGCCCGCGCGAAGCCAAAGTCTTGCGCATGCGTTTTGGCCTGGAAACGAGTACCGAATTCACGCTGGAAGAAGTAGGCAAACAATTTGAAGTAACGCGTGAGCGCATACGTCAGATTGAATCCAAGGCCATGAAAAAACTGCGCCACCCGGCCCGCGCTGATCATCTGAAGAGCCTGATGGAAAATAACTAAGCCTGGCCCGGGTTTTAAATGAGTTAAAATAAACTCAGATAAACCCAAATAAGCTCACATAAATAGCACTGCATCTCCAGGATTGCAGTGCTTTTTTTATTGAACTCAACTCAATAGAAAAGATAGAGCGAACTGTACTTGTTCAAGCCTGGACTGGGTATGTCCCTCGACCAGCAAGAAAGGAATCTCCCTCTCATCCAGCACATCCAATACCTCCTGATGTACGCGGTCGCGCACATAGGCAGATTCACGCTGCAAGCCATCTGGTTGCCATGGGAAATCCGGCGCAGTGACTATGCAAAAATCATATTGATGCGCCAGCTCCAGCTCGGCCAGTTCAGCATCAGGCTCACCAAAATAATGGCGGCTGTAAATGGCTGTCATGATGGGACCAGTGTCGCAAAACAGCCACTGCCTTGCCTTGGGCAGCAATTCGACTTCCCTTTGCACCTGTGTCCTGGCGATAAGGATTTGCTCTTCTGCCTTAGGAACACGCTGATTTTGCTCAACGAATTCACGCAAATATTCAGGCACCCACAGAGTCTGGTAATGCGCGGCCAAAGCCTCGGCCAGTATGGATTTACCTGAGGACTCGGCCCCCAATATAACGACACGATTTACTGAGGACATGTTTTACTCCAGGCACGCAAGCCAATGATGGCCATGATAACGAAAATTGCATACAGCAGTGCCGTCAGCATCAGGCCCTTATAGACATACAGACCAACATACAGCACATCGACGAAGATCCAGACATGCCAGTTCTCCAGTTTTTTACGGCTGAGCAAAACCTGCCCCAGCAAGCTGCCTGCGGTCAAAAAACCGTCTGCATAAGGTACATCAGTATCGGTATAGGTCTTGAGGAACCAGGCCAGCAAGACAAAGGCCAGCACAGTCACCCCTAGAGAATTCCACCTGCTCTGCGCATTCAAACGCGTAACTTGCAAGCGCTCATGACTATCATCGCCACGCAGCCAGTTGAACCAGCCCCAGACAGATACCATGATAAAGACAAACTGCAAACCCATGTCTCCGTACAACTTGGTTTCAAAAAATACGGCGGCATACATGCCAGAGGAAAGGATGGAAAACAGCCAGGCCCAGTGTATCTGCCGTATATTCAGGGCGACCGTAATGACGGACAAGGCAAATGAAAGCAGCTCCAGCAAGGTGGTGGTGAAGCCGAATATAGGGATAGGATCATTCATGATGCAAAAGATAATTGGTTTGCCCGCATTATCAACGATAGGTCTACTTGTGTCATAGCTTATTACGCCAACAGGTGTCGCCAACTGCTGCAGAAGTACATTCTCTTGATATTTAGATTGTGATAAGCAAGGCTTATCCGCTATATTCCTAAAAACTCAACATTCAACAAAAATCAGCTTTATGAAAAAACACTCAGGATTCACCTTACTGGAAATGATGATAGTCATCGGCGTCATTGCCATTCTGGCCGCCATGGCTGTTCCATCCTATATGTTCAAGGTCGTCAGGGAGCAGTTGGAAGTCGGCATACAGTTTGCTGATATCGCAAAAAAACCTGTCGCCGCTACCTGGCAAACTGAAAAGAAGTTTCCGACAGACAATATTGCAGCTGGCTTGCCAGTCGCCGACAAAATTGTCAGCAACCTCATCAGCTCGGTGGAGGTGCAAGAGGGTGTGGTCAATATCACTTTTGGCAATAATGCCCACGGTGTACTAAAAGGCAAGGTACTGAGCCTGCGCCCGGCAGTGGTTGAAGATGCGCCTATTGTGCCAGTGGCATGGGTATGCGCCACAGGCACACCGCCAGAAAAAATGACGGTCAAAGGCATAGACAAGACCACAGTACCGCCAGCCAACCTGCCTTCATACTGCAGACCAAAGCAAGAGAGCAAGAAATAAGCTGAGTTGGCCGCTTAACTTACACTCTAAGCCTATCCATATAGACAAAGGGCACTTCATTATTGAAGTGCCCTTCTTGTTTTAGTTCTGATGATGTCAGAACTTGTGTTCAAACATGACGCGGGCAGTCACGGTGGTAGGGGTGACTGAAGTCTGGATCACTGAACCGGTATTGCCTGTGTAAGTACCGATATTGACATTATCCTGATGCAGGGTATTACCAAGAGAAACACGCAAGTTCGTCTTGGGGTCAAACTTCCACAAGGCATATACATCGAGAACGCGCTTGGGCACAGAATAAGAACTTTGCGTCGCAGAAATATTCACTGGACCACCACTTTGGAAACTGGCATTACCGCCTACCGTCAGGGGAATTTTGTCCAGTTTATAATCTATGCCCAAGTTCGCGCTGACAGGTGTTTGAGAATCCAGGCGATTGTTCGGGCCAGGCACGCTGCTGATGCTGGACCAGTTGAAAGAAACATTTGCCCTGAAGTCGATCGCAGGGGCTCCCTCCATCATGGCGCGCAGAGGAAATTTGGCTTCCAGTTCTATACCTTTAGTCGTTGCCTGACCATCATTGACTGGCATAGTCACATAAGTGCCATCTGCCTCCTGCAACAACCTTGTACGTGTAATATCATCAATTTTGCGTACAAACACGCTGGCGCTGAGCATACCCCCGCCAGGCAGATAGTGTTCATAGGCCATATCCAGACCCCAGGCCAATTCTGGCTTGAGATTAGGATTACCCATACTGTCCGGGCTATTCGGGTTCTTGTTATCGTTCGAGATGAAACGGCGCGGTATCAAACGGCTGGTATCTGGTGCCTTGTAAGTACGGGTAAGACCCAGCCTGATCTGGTCGTTCTTGCTGTCTGGTAGCTTGTACAAAGTTTGCAGTATCGGGCTCCAGACGCTGGATTTGTTATGGATGCTGTAAGGCGTGTTCGTCGCATCAGCAGTACTCGCTTTGAAGGCACCACTGCTACGGGTATCAATACCCTCCCAGCGCAAGCCGCCATAGACAGACCATTGCTTGGTGACATTCCATTCATCCTGGGCGAATAAAGCCATGCGGGTCACATCGGCATTGAAGTTCTCGTCAAGATTGATCAGCGGCAAAGTGTTACTGACATCAAATTGCGTACGTGTTTCACCACGTTTGCTATATGCGCCATCCCAGCCAAACACAAACGAATGATCCTGAACAAATGGCGCACTGTATTTGCCGCTCATGGTCAGGCCTTTGTCTGTAGCGCCTGAAATGCTCCTGCGATCAAGTATCTGTACATTATTTGGGTTATAACCCCACAACTCAACGTCAGAGTTGCGCTTGTTGTAGTTCAGCCCCAGCTTGACATCCAGCTTTGCGCTATCTGCCAGCTTATGTATCCAGTTCAAGTTGGTGCGCAACATGGAGAAGTCGGTGTGTACATTTTGCAAATCGCTCGCATAAATGGGCTTTAAGCTATCCTCCCTGCCAATTAATTCTTGCGGTAACGCGCCTACAATAGCCGGTGTCCTCACTTCACTGAAGTGTCCATCAAAGCGGCTCGCATTGACAAAGCTCTGCGTGGTCAACGTGTCGCCGTTTTCAAAATTCCAGTTTATCCTCGGTGAAAATCCCAGGTTATTGAAAGTGCCCCACCCGAAACTGTTGGTATGCGTTGTTGCGTAAGGCCTGCCATTGACATCCGTGCGCACCTCGTCCGAATACGAAGGGCGCTCATATTGCCCGTTGTTCAGGTTGCCAGAGATCGAATAAGACATGCGCCCAGCCTTGTCAGACACTTGGTAATTGATGTTCTCACCAAACTTGCCACCATCCTCAAACAGGCCTAGCTTCAGTTCTTTTTGTGCTGTCTGCACGGTCTTTCTCAAGACGATATTGATGGTACCCGCAATAGATGCCGTACTCAGATCAGCCGTCGCTGCTCGTATGACTTCTATACGCTCTATCAGGTCAGGGGACAGTGAATCCAGCGAAAACCCGGGTGGGCTGGGTTCGCCATTGAGCATGATCTGGGTATAACCTGCGCCTAGACCACGCATGCGGATATCACCACCACGGCCCTGTACGCCACCTATGGTCACACCGGGCAGGCGCTTCAAAACTTCGCTGACGGTAGTATCACCGTAACGCAGGATTTCTTCCTGGGTGACGACGATCTTGGACGCTGTGTCCTGACGGCGTTCGTCATAGACGCGGTTACCCTGTACTTCTACTTTTTGTATTTTGGGTTCAAGAGCCTTGGAATCTGCTTTTTCAGCAGTTTCGGCTTTAGCAGGCGTCGCCGGCGCAGTAGTTTGCGCATAGGAAGACTGGCTGAAGGCGGCCATGATAGCCAGGGACAAGATAGTTGGGCGTAAGGCTAAACTGTGGGTTTGCATATAGATATTATTGTGGCAATAGTCGTTAGAGAACAAACCTAAGACCATACCACACGGCGTCAAGTTCCGCGACGCAACAAATGTTTGCTCAAGTTATTGCTCATTACAGTTTTCAAATAAGCAACATTCTTATCAATTCTTACAAATTATTTTTTGAAACATCAGCAACAGAGTCTTACACTTGAATTGTCAACGCAAACGCCCTGTCAAGCATTACAACTGGAGTACTAACAGGAGTACATCATGCGAAGAAACATTCTTGGACTGGCTATCATACTTACAGGCGCGCTGGGTTTGTCTGGCTGCGTCGTAGCTCCGGCACAAAACTATGGGTATGGTTATGGTTATGGGCCACGGGTCTATGTCAGCCCTCCGCCCGTTGTAATACAGAGCGGCCCTCACTGGGGTGGCGGTGGCGGCAGGCACTGGCGTCGCTGGTAGGACGCAAGCTGTATTAATGCATTAATCAGTAGTTAATTCATTCAAAGACTGGTGCAATTGCCACAGGTGGCTGTTGCGCCAGTAGCTGCCCTTTTTCTGGCGCGTCTGCAAAACGTAAGGTCACGGTTTTATAGGCCTTGTTGCTTTCGTCAGGGAATGCGCTATTCTCTTGCCAAGTCATTGCATGCACAGACATGTCCGCACTCCTGAGCCTGATGCTTGCCTGAGCGGTATTCTTCAAATAAGAAAATCTCACGCCGACACAGGATTTGCTTGCAGTTTTGGCATCCCCCATGTTTTTCAGATAAGTCAGTGCCTGCTCACATGCCTGGCGTAATTCGGCAACTTCATAAATACCATCAGCCCTGGCAATAATCGATATCCGGCTTTGAAAATTGACTTGCCCGGAAGCCTGGCTCAACACCAGCTCGGCATTTTCATCATAGGCAGACTTCAGCAAGGGAAAACTGGCACGGCCAACTGCATCCAGTGGCAAATTCAAGCGCATGTTTTTGCTGACAAGATGCAATTGCAGATTGTCTGGCAAAGGATTGCCATTTTTTGCGCTCACCTGGAAATGGCTCTGGATCAGGTTCTTGGGCTTGCCATACTTCTCAAACTGTATCATCAGGCGGTAAGCACTGCGATAGCTGATCCATTCAGTCTCGGCCTGGCTTTCTGCCACCTGTGCAGCCGCAGGCTTCGTAACAGGCGTCGCGCTATTCATTTGCGCAAAAGCCTGTACTGAAGCTAACTGCATCAGGACAAAAATGGAGGCGTACTTATTGATCATGCTTTAGTAAAATTAAAATCGAATTAAAATCGATATGCCAGGCCAGAATACACGGTGACGTAATTCTTCTTGCCTAGCCACAAACTGTCACTGTCGATATCAAACTGATGCACTCCGGTCACATGCGAAGTGATTATCCAGGATGAACTCAACTCCCAGTTCCAGTTCGCACCCAGATAAAAATTCCTGACATTGGCATTGGTATGCACCAAGTCCTTGCCCGACTTTGCGATCATTACCTGACTGCCAGAACCGACAAAATTGTTTCCATCGCCGTTGACAAAGACAGGATAGCCATCTGCGAAATTAGGATCAAACCTTGAGTTGGCGCCATCAAAATAGCGTCTGCTCCAGGCCAGTCCAGAAGAGAAAGCCAGCCCATGATGGGATGCTATCTTGTAATAAGTGCGTGCCTCTACATTCAGGTACGTAGTCTTCTTACCGGCGCCGGTGCCGAATAATAATTTGGACCCCAGACGCAAGTTGCTCATAGGACGGAAGTTAAAAAAACCACCGACTTGAAAACTGCCATCTACATCACCAAACCCGGCCAGCTTGCGCGCAGCTGAGGCACTGCAGCCTCGCTGATAAGACAATAAAGGACCATACTCATAACCACTGGAGCGGCTCAAATGCATGCCGAGATTGGTGTTACGCAAGAACACGCCATTACTCCATTGCATTTGGACATTAGGCATGATGCGGCTAGTCTGCTCACCACCCACTTCACAACTGGGCTCTGAAACCACCCCCAGGCCGACATACATATCCGAACTACCGTCTGGCAACATGCTAGCTGCCGGGGTCTGGGCACAAGCAAGATTGGCGATGCAAAAAAGGGAGGCAAATAGTATAGATTTCATGCTGATCAATTGTAGTCGTGTGTATACCCGGTTTATCGCCAATATCTTCAATATCATCAAAATAGCGAAGCGGCATTACGGGCATAAGGGCGGAAGAAATCCGCATCATAGACACCTCTTTCCAATTTCGCAACATCAACGCCCATGCTCAAGGTTCTCTCGTATTTCCTGATATGACATCCACATACAGACGTACATAGTTTCTAGCCATCATTTCAGATGTGAATATTGTCTGATAACGCTTTTGTGCAAATTGCCCCATTTGCGCTGCCAGCGCGGGTTTATCCCTCAAACGCACCATCGCTGCCCGCAGGGCCGGCACATCATCGGGAGGCACCACTACTCCGGTTTCATCTGCAACATTGACATAAGTTGTCCCAGTTCCTATCTCGCTCGAAATCATGGGCTTTGCATACATCGCCCCTTCAAGCAGCGAAATACCAAAAGCTTCTGAGCGCAAATGCGAGGGAAACACCACTCCATAGCAAACACTGAGCAAGGCAACTTTATCTTCTTCTGGCAAGGCTCCGAGGAAATGCACATTGTCCAAATTCAAATCCCTGGCTTGCTGCTTCAGCGCAGCCTCCTCAGGCCCGTTGCCAACGATCAGCACAGGCATATCTGTACCGGCCACTGCCTCCAGCAAGATATGCAATCCCTTGTAATAGCGCAGCACACCGACGAACAGAAAGAAGCGGTCAGCAAAACGCTGCTGCCATTTGTCGATTAATTCTGGCGATGGCTGCGGATATATATCCTTGTCCAGTCCATAAGTAATCACCTCAGTCTTGTCGCGGTAGCGGTTCAACACCGGGCTGCTGGACAGGTAATTGGGCGACGTGGCAACGATCCTGTCCACATCATTCAAAAACCAGTGGCGCAAAGGCTGATACACTTTTTCCAGTAATTTTTGTCTCACAATATCTGAATGATAGGTCACGATAGTTGGCTTTCTGATTCCGCAAAACAGATGCATCAAATCCATAAAAGGCCAGGGGAAGTGATAGTGAATAATGTCCGCACTATTCGCCAGCTCCCTGAATCGCGAAAGCGCCCGCCAGGAAAACCCGGTGGAAGCAATTTCAAAACTCTGTATTACCCTGTGTACTTTATGCCCTTCCAGCTCCAGTTCCAGATCGCCACGCTTACGTGTCAGGGTCAGCACCTCGGCATCCACACCCAGGCGGGCTGTTCCCACCGCCAGTTGTCGTATTACTTGCTCTATTCCCCCAAACGTATCGGGGTGATAAGTGCGGTAAAAATGCAATACTTTCATGGCGGGCCTTGATCAGGGCAAAACAGAACGCAAATAATTCTGCGACATTGGGCAATGATAGAGAGCAGCAAGGTGCAAGTCTTCCCCAACTTGTCTGGCAAATGTCATCAATTTGTAAGCCCGGAATTTGATGGATTTACTGGTGCCAGATGCTGCAAAACAGGCAAGGAAATAACAAATCTGGCTCCACCATATTGCCCTTCTTGCACCACTATTTCACCGCCATGGGCAGCGATAGCTTTTTTTGCAATAGCCAACCCCAGGCCAAAACCACCAGTACTGCGGTCACGACTGCGGTCCAGCCTGAAAAAGGCGTCAAAAATACGCCCCCTTTCCTCGGCAGGTATGCCGGGGCCATCATCTTCAAGCATGATTTCAAGGCTGCCATCAGCATTCCTGCTGGCATGCAGCCAGATGCATGCAGTGGCGTATTTGGCCGCATTACGCAAGAGATTGCTGATTGCCCGCTTCAACAAGCGCTGATCGCCGCAATAAGTCCCCAGATCGACGGAGAAATCTGTATTGACTACATGTACATCCAGCACATGCTGCAAGCTGGCGACACAACTGGAAAGACTATTGGCAATATCGAATTCACTCCTGTTCAGGCTGGCATCCTGGTCCAGTTTGCCCAGGTCCAGTAACTCACTGACCAGCGCATTGAGCTCACTGATATCGGCTTCCATGGCTTGCATCCGTGGTTCAAGCTGGGGATTTTTGGCGGCGTTTCTCAAGAGCTCCAGTGCAAATTCCAGCCTGGCGATGGGCGTGCGCAATTCATGCGAGACTGAATGCAAGAGATTTTTTTGCGCATCCAGCAGGCTCTCTATACGGGCCGCCATCTGGTTCATGCGCTGTGCCAGCGGGTGTATGCTGTCACGTTCTTTGGTCTGTGCCCTGACCTTCAAATGACCCGCACCAAATTCATCGGCCACTTTTTCCAGCGCCTGCAAACCCCGCCAGTGCGAGCTGGACCAGACTGCAATCGGGATCAACAGGCAGAGTGCCACGATGATGTAGCGCAGCGCCTCGGTCTTGAGAACGGGCGCAACATCAATCGGTAAATTCTGCGCATGGATGACTTCATCATCACTGCCGACGTAACGTTCACCCTTCAAATCAACGCGGCGGTAAAAGGATTTGCTGGCAACATCGATGACCACCTCACCACGCATCAGTTGGGCCCGCCTTGTCTGGTTCAACTTGGCCAGTACCGGCTGCATGGGTATCAAATCCATCCGCGCGCGGGTGATTTCCCTGATCTTGTTAAGGCGTGTCAGCCATTCATTCTGACCTGCCTGATCGACGTACTCCGTCAATAATAAAATCTGTCCTGATGCCTGCTGCTGTGCGACTTCTTCCAGAGGATCACCAAAGAAAATGGTGATGGAAACATAGATGGCAATCGTAGCGACGCTGATGGACAGCATCACCAAAGCAAAAAAGCGCAGGAACAGGCGATTCATCTGCTAGTCCCAGGCAGACGGGCTGAACAGATAGCCCTCTCCCCAGACTGTCTTGATCTTGTCGGCATGCGGGTCATCAAATTTGCGCCGCAGACGGGAAATTTTATTATCGATACTGCGGTCCAAGCCATCAAACTCTATGCCACGCATCTGTATCAAGATATCGTTGCGTGACAAAACCTTGCCTGCAGCCTCGGCCAGCACCAGCAACAATTTATATTCTGCGCTATTGAGTGTGACAGTTTCGTCGCGCCAAAATACCGTGCGGTCACTGCGGCAGACACGAAAGGCACCAAAAACCAGGTCAGCGTTTTCATCTTCAGGCTCATCCTTGACGCGCCTCAGCAAGGCACGCAGGCGAGCCAGCAATATCCTTGGTTGCACAGGTTTGTTGACATAGTCGTCGGCCCCCTGCTCCAGACCCGAAACTTCATCAAAGGCATCTTCACGCGCTGTCAAAATCAGGATAGGCACGGCACTGATGGCCCGCAACTGACGGCAAACCACCATGCCGTCGAGGCCAGGCAACATCAGGTCTAGCACCACAATATCCGGTGATGTTTGTTGAAAATGGCTGAGCGCAGCATCGCCACGGCTGACGATGTCTATTGTAAATTCGTATTCTCTGAGATACTCGGCAACCAGCGCTGCCAGCTTGGCGTCATCTTCCACCAGCATTACACGAAACATATACTTCTCTCCTTTTTGCATTGCCCTCATTTGCCGCATTGTAGTGCGGGCAGCGCGCGATTCTACGCAAATTACCCATACTTGCGACGCCACTTACAATTTTCAGACAATTTCAAGCCAGGCAAGATTTACAAATTAAAGACAATTATCTGACATTTTCAAGAACGACTTTATCCCTGCCGCCCGTTATTCTCTGTCGCCATACCATCCCTAACAGGCAAATCTTTTTTAATCTTGATTATGAAAACATTCACGCATTTTTTCGCAGCGACTGTCGTCACTACCCTGCTGGCTGGCTGTGGCGGCACTACCAATTATATTCCCAAGCCAGTACCAGTCCAGATCAATACCGATTTCAGCAGCGAGCCACCCGGCTGGGCCTTTGGCACCTCTGACTTCAGCAGCGAGACAAAACCAACCGACGTCGTCACCGAATACCGCACCCTGCCCCTGCCTTTTAGCGGCAAGGGCTTGTATACCTTTGGCACCAACCGCAGTGATGACCTGTTCATCTACATCAAGAAAAAATACTCGGGCTTTGCTCCAAATACAGAATACGCCCTGAGCTTTCAGGCCACTATCGTCAGCAATGTGGCCACAGGCTGTTTTGGTGTAGGCGGCTCGCCAGGTGACAGCGTCTGGTTTTTTGGCGGCGCATCACCAACAGAACCTTTGACAGTACAAAAGGGCGATGAGTTCGTCATGAACATAGACCGTGGCGGCCAGTCGGGCTCAGGCAAATTTGCTCAGGTACTGGGTACCATAGGCAATGCCAGCACCGATTGTGGCAAGGCGCCGTATATGGAGAAAAAATTGAGCAACATGACACCGTTGAACGTCAAGACAGAAGCCGATGGCAGCCTGTGGATCTTGTTCGGTCTCGATTCCGGCTTTGAATCGACCAGCCATATCTATTACAAGAGCATCATTGTGAATGCTACGCCAGTCGCAAAATAAACGGCAAACGTGCCGTTTGCCTGTACGCAGGGCAAACTGCACAGTAAAATCATCTCTCGTGAAAACCTCAGATGAATCAGCCATGTCACCAGCTTCACCATCGTCACCGTCATCCACCCCGGAAATATCCGCATCGCCCGGCATCGCCGCCCAGATACAGGCATCTGCCCAACGGGCAGGCATTGCCCAGCGCCTTGCCGACCTCGGGCTGGCAGGCGGGCCCGCTTTTTTAAAACCGCAAAAAATCACCGGCCATAAACTGATCATGCGTAATGCCACCGTGGCAGACGCCAGCTACATCGTTGCCTTGCGTACTGACGAACAAAAATCACGTTTTATCTCCAGCACCTCAGCCGATATCAAACCGCAAGAGCAATGGCTGGAAAAATATGCGCTCGATGACAGGCAAATCTACTTCATCATACAAAACATGCAGGGGGAGAATATAGGTACGGTGCGCCTGTATGATCAGCAGGCAGATTCATTCTGCTGGGGTTCCTGGATCATACAAGCGGGCGCTGCCAGCAGCTGCTCGATAGAATCTGCCCTGATGGTATATCACTATGGACTCGCCCTGGGTTTCCAGAGTGCGCATTTTGATGTCAGAAAAGGCAATGAGTCAGTCTGGAAATTCCATGAACGCTTTGGTGCCATCAAGACAGGCGAGAGCACTGAGGATTTTTATTACCGCATTGCGGCCAGCGCTATCAGCAACTCCCTTAGCAGGTATGCCAAATTCCTGCCCACGGGAATACAGATAGCCTTCTGAAGCAAAAGTACTACTCTCAACCATCCTGATTGATACGGCTTATCAGGGTCGCCAATACCTGTTCGGCCTGTTCATTGGCGACCTGGCAGGTACCCGCATTTTCATGACCACCGCCACCAAATTCCAGCATCAATGGCCCTATATTGGTCTTGGAACTACGGTTCAGGATAGACTTGCCGGTGGCAAACACGGTATTCTGGTTTTTCAAACCCCAGAGCACATGGATGGAAATATTGGTCTCAGGGAACAAAGCATAGATCAGGAAGCGGTTACCGGCGAAGATGGTTTCCTCATTGCGCAAATCAAGTATCACCAGGTTTTTATGCACAGTCGCGCAACGCAGGATTTGCTCCTTGCATTTCTCTTCATGCTCGAAATACAGATCCACCCGTTCCTTCACATCCGGGTCTCGCATGATGTCGGAGATACCCTGGGTTTTGCACAGGTCTATCAGCTTCATCATCAGATTGTAGTTCGATATTCTGAAGTCACGAAAACGCCCCAGGCCAGTACGGGCATCCATGAGGAAATTGAGCAAATCCCAGTCTTGCGGGTGCAAGACTTCCTGGCGATTGAATTGTGCTGAGTCGCCCTTATCGACAGCTGCCATCATGCTGTCCCAGGATGCCGGGAATGCATTGCGGCCGCCATAATAGTCATACACAACCCTGGCTGCGGAAGGTGCATCAGGTGCAATCACATGATTTTTTCTGCCGCCACCCTCCGCATTACGCAGGGTTTCTGACAAATGATGGTCGAAAGCCATATGTATTCCTTCGACATAGGGCAGATTGGTACTGATGTCAGCATCACTGACAGCGATCTTGCCGTCCTGCATGTCTTTGGGATGCACAAACAGGATGTCATCAATCAGATCAAGATGCTTGAGCAAGACAGCACAAACCAGGCCATCAAAGTCGCTGCGCGTAATCAAACGAAATTTTTTGCTATCTGCAGACATGAATACTCCCCCATAAATGGTTTATAAGTGGTTTATTCCTGATACAACAAGCACGGCAAGCGGAAAAAGCCGCTTTTCTGAAAACTATTGCCATCAATTGTTTAATGTAATCACTTTCACTGCGCTTGTCCATGAAATGAGTTCTGGTTTTACTTTCTGGGACCCTCCCCCAAGCTGTGCACAGCAATGCGGCACAGTAGTATTGCCATTTTGTGACGGGATCTGGTTTGCCTGGCTTCCAGTCCGTCAATAAATCCATGCAGCGCCAGGCAGCGCTTGCCATCGCCCTGCTTCTCCAGCATTAGAAAAATGCCTACCAACGCAGCCGGGTAAAAAGTCACGCAAAATCCGACTTGATTTATACAGTTAGACTGTATATAATTTTTTCACCCCACCACCTGTAACAGGAGAATTTATGACAGGCACAGTATCTGGCGGTATACGCACTGTCCTTCGCCTTGAAGGCGTATGCGTACTTTTGGGCAGTCTGATTGCTTACTCAGAATATGGTGCAGGCTGGGGCGTGTTTGCCCTGTTCTTTCTGGCACCCGACTTATCGCTGCTTGCTTACCTGGCTGGCCCCAGAGCAGGTGCACTGATATACAACACTGCACATTCATACGCTGGCGCCACGTTGATGCTGGCGTCCGGGATTTTCTTTTCTGCGCCGTTGGCAATCACCACCGGCATGATATGGATAGCGCATATAGGCTTTGACAGGGCCCTGGGTTACGGCTTGAAGTATTCATCCGGTTTCCGCTTTACCCATCTGGGAGTCATTGGACGAAACTCGGACAGCTCTCAGATAATGACAAAATGAAGATTACTGACAATAGCAAACGGCTTTTTGCCAGACGTATTTCATACAAGAGTAAATAATGCAAAGACGTGCTTTCATAGCGCAGTTCACGATTTTTCTTGCTGTCCCGAATTGCTTACTGTCGGGTAAGGCGGTCGCCACCAGCAAGATATCATCGCCCCAAACACAAAATATAAACTTCAACTATTTACCATCAGATCACATGGATAATCACGCCCGCAAGGAAGTCGTAAAACGCTTCAACAAGGAAGTCATAGAAGAAGGAAACCGTGCGTCTTTCGAAGCGCTCATGAATACCCGCTTCATCAATCATTCAGCCCCACCCGGCACCGCAAATGACGCCGAGGGCATGTGGAACACCTTCCAGCACATGCTCAGGCCCGCACTGAGCGACTTGCAGGTGCAGATACATGATCAATTGTGCGAGGGTGAAAAAGTCACCACGAGAAAAAGCATTACTGGAAAACACACTGGCACCCTGCTGGGTATTGCCGCCACTCGCAAATCCATTTCCATAGACGTCATCGACATCGTCCATGTCCAGGATGGCCGCTACCTTGAACACTGGGGCATCAATACACTGAGTGCCGTACTCGCACAGTTGCGCGCGCACTAGTGCCTCTACATGAGCAGCAATGATGCCGCTTGTTTGCACCCTATAAAACTTGGCGAAACGAGCAATATGCTCCATCATTGCACCAGGAGGAAACCAGCTTTGAAAAAACCAAACGTCACTGACAGCGACCATGAGAATGATCATGAAAGCGTGCAAGCCCTGGCAGAAAATTTGCGAGACACCATAGGCAAATTCGTCCGCGCCGTCCGTAGCCAGGCGGGAACACCGACTACTGCCCAGGGAGAAACACTGGCCTTCCTGGAGCGCAATGGGCCTGCCAGCATTGCCACCCTGGCACAGAACCGGGGTGTCAAACATCAAAGCATGCGCCTGGTCGTTGCCAAACTCGAAGAAAACAGCCTGATTACTCAGACTCCAGATCCTAAAGATGGCCGGAGCCAACTCATTACCCTGACCAGAAAGGGCCAGGCAGAAAATGCCACTGCCCGCAAGGCCCGCACACTTTGGCTAAGCGATGTATTATCTACACGCATGAGTGCCCGTGAACGGGCGCTTCTGGGCGAAGCAATACCCATACTGCAAAAGATCCCTGGCCTCAATTAAGCTTTATTTCCATTGCCTGCGCCGGGGTGGTTTTGATGTTCAATCTTTACTGGCAATACCCAAACTTCCCATACCCCTTGCAATCGGCATCAACAGGTTTTGCATGAATCAGTTGGATCAGCGATTGCAAATATCGGCATGAGTTGATGCTTACCAGCGACGCAGCACTTTGAATATGCCATGTTCCACATCCACGGCGAGTAATTGCCCGCCCCGGCTGCCGTGGTGTTGGCCAGAGTGAAAACTTATTGTGCCAAATCCAGGAATAGTAAAATCTCTGAGCTGGTTCAGTTGTTGCAGCAGCTCTGCACGGCCAAGCTGGCGGCCACTGCGTTTAAGTGTCTCTATCAATACCATACCTGCAGCACAGGCAGCATCGCTATAGGCATCAGCCAGGTCAAATACCGGGCTGCTGGTACGCCATGGTAGCAACAGACGCAGGCGGGCTGCTTGTGCGGGCGACAGTTGCAGGCTGGCGGGACCTGAGTGAATGGCACTCGCATATACCAGGCCTTCACCAGTGGCGGCAAGTACTTCACGCAAGTTGGCGGCGCTACCCAGATAAATCACTGCTTCGCCGGGCTGGCGGACCTTGGCAGACCATATTTGTTCACGCAATGGCTGGTGATTTGCCCGCGCCTGCTCGCGTAATTCCTTGAGCAATGCATGCATGGCGGGATCATTGCCCTGATCATAGATCAGGGTCAGTTGTTGTGTCGCTCTATTGTTGTTAGCTACGCCACGAGCATCCAGCGCAGCCTGCACCAGCAAAGCGCTGGCTTGTTCACGTACTGGCGGCAAGAGGTGGAAGCTATCTTGTGCAGGCGAGTCAGAAAAACTGGCAAGACCTGGTGCAGGTAAGGGGCCGATGACTGCCAGCCTGTTCGCTTCAATCCTGGAATTGGGCGCGGCCTGCGCGCCGCTTTGCAAGCTGGCGACCTCGACAAATACCTGGTCAGGTGCTGGATTGACCAACAGTTCCAGCTTGCGCCCATATACGCCATTAGCGACCTGATCAAAAGCCTTGTTTAAACCTGCCTGTATGGCGGCACCATAGACGTTGTCAGGCAAAAAGACGCCGACACGTAGCACGGTGTCAGTAAGACCGGGCGTGTCCTTGCCGATGACACTCAGGTAAGTGAGCAAATCATCGAGGCCTGCGGCATCGATGTGATAACGGGGCATGAGTGGATGCAAGAGCTGACCATTGCTGCCCACGCCGTCAAGCAAGGCGCGTTGCAGATGCTGGCGGTCTGGCTTGCCTGCCAGAGGTGGGGCTTGCAAGCCACCCTCTTCTTTGCCCTGGCCCTGGTAGCCATGACAGCGCACGCAGGCTGCCTGGCCGTTCCAGCCTTTGTGGTACGTGGCCTGGCCGCGTTGCCATGCTTGATCGTCAGCCCTGGCAAGGTCTGTGCAGAACAGGCCGAGCAAAGCAGCAAGTGCAACCCAAAGCCTTGCCATCATCTTGCGGGCAATAGCTTTCCTACAGCCAGGGCAATATCTTCTGGCCTGGCCGTCGCATAGATTTTTTTCCAGTCGCCGGTCTGTACATTGCCTGCCAATAAAATGCCGCTGTGGGCATCTTTGTCTTCACCACTGCCACCGAGTTTTTTGGCGACCGTGCTGATGTTCTCTGCACTGCCTGTCAAAAACAGCCAGCCTGGGCGCACCTTGAACTTGCTGGCAAAGTCTTTCAAGACCTGTGGGGTATCCGTGTCAGGATCGACGGTGATGCTGACCATTTGCACGCGTGGGTCAAGCAAAGGCTGTACCTTTGCCAGATTGGCAGTCATGGGTGAACAGATGCCTGGGCAGGTCGTGAAGATGAAATTGATGAGTACGACCTTGTCTTTCATGACATCATCAAAAAAATGCACGGTCTTGCCATCTTGTGTTTGCAGTGGCAAATTGGGGAAGTAGCGGTTATTGGCTGACTGCATCGCAGGATCAGGCCCGGCCACCTGTTCTATCGTAGTCTGGATAAGCTTGGCCTCTGGCATGCTGGCGAGTTGTTGCCAGGCCTGTTTTTTTTCATTGATGACCAGCACCAGGCCGCTGTGATTACTGATGTCACCGACACCGGCATTGAGGGAGCGTAATAATTTATAGACGACGGATTTATTACCCGTCAAAAACTGCCAGCCCGGCCCAGCCTCAAATTGTTTGGCAAAGGCTTTCAGACGTGGCGGCTGGTCGGTATTCGGGTCTATGCTGATAGAGATAAAAACCACATCACGCCCTACCCGCGTGCCCAGGTCACGCTGCACCTGGCGCAGGGTGGCGGTCTGTGTGGGGCAGATCATGGTGCAGGACGTGAAGATGAAATTGACGACCGCTGTCTTGCCTTGCACAAGGTCACGGTAGAAGGCGACGTTCTTGCCATCCTGGTTAATGAGCTGAGCTTCAGGTATGGGACGCATGGCTGCTTGTGCAATTGGCATTGCCGCGAACAAGCACATCATGAACAGCAGCGCTTTGTTTGACATCTTCGACATCTCTTTTATGACTTGCTTCATATTGAATCCCACAGTAAGTCTTTATTTCACAGTCAGCACCAGTCGCGCCGACTGATTCCAGCTCATGCCCAGCGACGCTGCCTGAAAATAGACATAGTAATGCCCGCTGACGGGCGGCGCAAAGCTGATGACATAGTCGCCGTTCTTTTGTTCATGCGCATCGACTTGCAGTTGTGCCCCCGTCGTATTGAAAAGCAGTACCTGCAAATCAGGAATGCCTGTCTGGGTCTGGCCGCTGACTGCATCGCGGATGGCGAATTGCAAATTCTGGTTTTCACCTTTGCTCAAGGTGGGCGTGGTACCAGCCAGTGTCACCGCATAACGTGTTGCAGGTGGTTTGGACGGATCGGCCTGCACCGTGATCGGAAAACAATGCAGCATCCTGGGTGAGTCAAGATAAAACACCACCTGGTAATTGCCCGCCTTGGGCAAACGGGTGCTGGCCTGGTACAGGCCGGGCTGGCGTTCTTGCAGGCTGTGATCCAGTACCAGCACAGCGCGTGGTTCATGGCCATAATTGCGGAAGCTGCCTGCAGGTGCGCTCATACCCTCTTGATAGTAATAAATGGTACGGTCTGCGGGGTTCGCCAACAGAGCGGCTGCACCATTGGGCACCATCACCGTGGTGTCTGCCAGGCTGGCTGCGCTGCGACCCTTATCAAAGGCTTTTTGACCATTGCTGACGGATGCCAGCGCCAGTGGCTGCCCGGCCTGTATGTTATGTGCAATTGCATCCAGCGGCACCAGTTGCACAATTTCGCTATGGCGACGGCGGATGTAGGCCATGCGATCAGAAAACGTGACCTGATCCGGCCCATGCGTGATGTCTGCGCCTTGCACGATCTGGCTGGTGGCAGTATCAAGCAAATCGAGTTTGTTTTTTTGTGGGTTGAGGACAAAGCCGTAGCGGCCATCGGGTGTAAAACGGATAGTGAATATGCCGGGCAGCGCCTTGATACTTGCCGCCTGTTTGCCAGCCACATCAAAGGCGATAATCTGGCCATCCCCTTCGTGCGCGACGTACAGCAGTTGCGCCTTGGATGACCAAGCCATGGCGACAGGCTTGATGCCACCATTGATGTCAGCGAGTTTCTTGAGGCACCCTGCGTCGATGAGGCTGATGCTGTTGTCTGTGGCATTGCTGACAAATGCGCTCTTGCCGTCATCACTGAAGGCGATGGTATGGTTACCAAGCCCCGTCTTGATTGCGGCCAGCACCTGACCATTGGTTGATGCAAGAACCGTCACACCATCGTCAGTCAATACCCACACCTGCTGCGCACCTGGGCGCTGGGCCATTTGCCGGGGATGACCAGACACGGGCACATGGGTTTTGACTTGCCAGTTGCGGGTATCGACCAGCGCCACTTCATCCACCTGTGGCTGGCTGACCCAGAGGTTTTGCTCAGGTGTCAGCAACCAGTCCTGCCCTGGCCCGTGCAGTATCACCATGGTCAGCAGTTTAGAACCGCCAAAACCGGTTTGCGGATTGATGACGGAGATGGAATTATCTTCGTTCATGGCCAGCACATAGTAGGCATTCAAACTCAGCGCAGGCGCATGCAGTAAATCACCTCCTATGAAGGAGGCGACCTTGCGGCGGCAAGCCTGCTCGCTGTTTTCTTCTCCCTGAGTTTGTCCGTCGTGCCCATCGACCCAGGCGATAGGCCGTACATTTCGGATAGGCCTGGTGCTGGCGGCATCGCGCAGGCTCAGGGTGAAGCGTGCTTCTGCCCCTTCTTGCATGGACTGCGACATCTCCAGTTGTAAGGAAACGCCATCCTTGATCACCTGATTTGGTGTGATGCTGCTCTCTGGTACAGATGCTGCGCTGACCTTGCCAGCAAAAATAACTGACAGGGCAGTCGCCAGCACGAAGCCCGCCAGGGCTTGATGCTGGCGACTGCGTACATAGGCGAATTTGCTCAGATTGGCATACCCCATTAGCGTTTCCGACGTTCTATTTTTTGCAATGGCAACACTGGTGGTTCGGCCAACTTGTCGACAGCCGCTTTCGCACTATTGGTCGCTGTCAGGATGGCCGCTGCAGGTTTGTGCTGCGCCAGTCCACCAAAAGAAGAGCGCACTTCGAGCATGCCGGGCGTTGCTACATTGGCCTTGAATTGCCAGCGCCCGGTCTGGTCAACTGCGACCCTGCCCAGCACTTTGCCGTCAGCCACGATGGAGACCGAGTCGGCCTGCTCCCATTGCACACTACCGGGGCGCACCGTAACACTGCCCGATACATCGAGAATGCCCTCAACAGACACCACCTTGTCAATCACGACGATATCGGTAAACGCTTCCTGTACTGTTGCAGTGACCGCTCCGGGGGCACTCGTTTGAGCAGGACTGACGCGGAATACGCCCCAGCCGCCGGTGCCATATTGGCCATTGGGCCAGCTGCGGTACAAATAGTCGCCTGGCACTGCGAATGATCCACCTGCCTTATCCACTACCACATCAAAATGCGAGGTCGTGCCATAGCCGGACTGGGTACCCGTCGATAGTGAGGCTGGGTTGCTGGCTATCCTGGTGGAGTTATCGGCATAAGGTTCAAACTGCCAATGATGACCAGTCAGCTCAAATACATTCATGCTATCAGCCAGCCCTGGCGGGCCAAACAGGCGGAAGCGTACTGGCGTGCCTGCATTGGCACGGAAGACTGGTGTTTGCGGATCGCCATTGACCAGGGTATTTGATACCTCAGCCGTGGTGTCGATAGCCGGGAGATTCAGATTGACCTGGGTACCATAGCGATAAAAGAAAGGTTCGGTACGGTAGTTCACCGCCATCATGGGCGCGCCCGCGCTGTACAGTGATTTGCCTTGATACTGCATGGCGATATCGGTTTGCATGAAAACCGCAAAATCACGGAAAGGCTTGCCTACTGCAGGCGACACCGTGCTGGAGATATGCGTGCCCGGATCGTCTTGCCATTTCGCACCGATAGGCTCGATGATCATGCCGCCAAACAAGCCATGGTAAGCCTGCATCAACGGGTCGGCCGGTGTCAGGTTGAGGGCACCAAATTCTACTGGCGTTGCCTTGGTGACGCCGTTTTCGTTTTGCAGGGTACCGGCATACCACGTGTAAGTAATGGACGGCAGAGTACCTGTGCAAGGTAGAGGATTGCAAGCAAGGACAGTCTGTACAGGATTGAGCCCGACGTTCATGCCATCTGAATGACTGACATCCATCGCCAGCAATTGTGGATGCAGACCTGCCTGGGTAGACGGCAGCAGATTGATATTGGCATAGGCGCCTGTAAAACCAGGATTAGGCCTTGCCGCTGACTCAGGTGTGGAAAATACAGTCGCCATGGCATTGATGCGATTGGTCAGTTGCAGCTTGATGACATCGCCAGCAGCGGCACGCAAGGCAAGAGGTTCAATATTGAGCCCGGCTTTCAAGGTGCCGTTCGGGTTCAGGTCCTGGTCTTGCACATACACGATGGCATTGAGGTCGTTCAGGGTATCTTTCGAGAACTGGCCATTCGACAGTTTGGCACCGCGGCTGTTATACAGTAAGGGGCTATTGGAACCCAGCAGTTGTTGTATGGTCGTGGCCGATACCTTGAACTGACGCACACAAGGGCCGCGCGCAGTGCAATCAGTGGGCAGGTTGGGCATGGTGGTGGCAACCGGCCTGATGCTGGTATTGCCAGGCAAGGGCGAGAGCCATGACACCGGATTATTATAACTGCGCATCAGGCTCCAGGCACCACTGACATTGCCATCATAGGCATTGCTGGTATTAACCAGATAATCCAGCGACTGAGCCTTACCGGTTTGCGGGATGGTGAACAGGGTTTCAAAATGCTCGGACAAGCCCATGGTCTGACTGCCGCGGTAGCCAGAGTTGGTATCGAAGGGTTCGAACAACCATTTGTTGCCATTGACAGTGACGGTATGGTTACCCACCAGTGCGCCATCGATGATGCGTAATTGCACAGGGTCGTTTTCATAGACATGCAAGATCGGCGTGAAAGGATCAGTGCCTCCCATCTGTGCACTGACTGGCTGTTTTGGGAAAGTAAAGCAATTATTCGTGGCAGTTTTTACGCAACCCGGATTGATGTTTGCACCAGCCGTTGGTTGCACATTCAGTTGTGCATCATTACGTAAAATGGAGCTGTAAGAGCCTGCCAGGTCCGTGCCTGAATTGACGGCACCATTGCTGGACGCCACCCGCAAGGCCAGGGATTCATTGCGGTAATTGAGTACCGATACACCGATACCAAAACCACCAATGATACTTGGCGTGGTGTTTGGCGGAATCGGTGGATTGACCGGATTGCTGACTGCAAATGGCAAACAGCCGACGCAGTTGATACCATTGAGCGGATCAGCCCAGCCAGTGTAACTACCATTTGCACTGCGCTTGCAACCGCTGTATATCGGGTCCTGGCCGGGATAGCAATCAAAGCTGCTGCGGCTGGCAGGCAGATAGGCAAACTGTGAATCTGCAACAGCCAGCGCAAATTCACGATAGGCCTTGCCCTGGCGCGGCACGATGTTGGCCGCATAACTGGTGGGACCGCCATCGCTGCGGTTACCCAGCAAGGTTTTACCGTCAGTCGAAGTCCAGCGTGAGTCTGCAGGCTCTACCACCAGCCCGGCATACAAACCCACCATCTGATGGGTAGACGGACCAAAATGGTCATGCGTAAATACCGTCAGCAGCGTGCGGTCAGCTTTTTGCTTATCCATCACCGGATCAACCCACCAGCGCTGCACCGTCGCCTGTGCGCCTACCCACTGCATGCTGCCGGGCGTAGGGCCATTGCCAAAGCTAGCGATGGCTTTCGGGGTCAGCTTGACTGATTTGCCATTCACGGCAATGCCACCAGCCTGATTGATGCCGGTGATACGGGCGCGCACCTCGTCGGGGCTGAAGGTGCCGTCTTCATAATTGAAACCATTGGCCGCACCGTCAGAGGCAAGCACATCAAACTTCACCAGATGGATATGCTGGCCGATGATGTCGGTGGGTGTGCGCACCTGGAAATCATCCAGCTCATAATAACTGGGCACGAGATTGGTATGCCAGTATTCAACCACGTCATTGCTGTTGGCGCGGAAGAACAGGGGTTCAGGTGGTTTGTCACCATTCAAAATCGGTTTCACATCCTGCCACAAGGCCAGTATGCGTTGCTGCGGGAAGTGCCAGCCTTTTTTATTGAGCACAACGTCAGTCTGCATGGCAGCGCCCTTGTAGATGCGTACTGGTGGTGTGACGGTAGCACCTCTGGCGGGATTGGCAAACGGTGCACCAGGTGCACGCTGCAAACCATTCATGGCAAACTGCGCGGGGCTGCCATCTGGCAACCTGGTAGCAACTGATTTTTGTTCATGCATGGCCATTGCCGCCTGTTCTGTGACGGTTCCCTGCTCTGGCAATTCTATGGCATTGATACTGCTCATTTCCTTGGTAAAGTCGGTCTGCGTGTATTGATCGACAGAAATTTTTCCGCCGGTGATCAGATGGCGTGGCAAGCCGCCATTCAGTGCGACGCCATTCTCGACGGCAAAATCATTGGGCGGATGCGGCGCACGGTGGCCGGCGATGCCCGGTACAAAGAAGGGATAACCAGGGTTGCCTGCACCAGTCACTTTGACCTGGCCTTTATCGATATGCACTGCGGCCGGCAATGGTGCCATGGCACGGGTTGGCAGGGGCACTAAGCCGGGGATGGGTGTGCCAGCCAATATCTCGGCGTCAGGCAGCGCCCGCGACATTGGCACTGGCCTGCCATCACTGCCCAGGGGCGTGCCCAGTTCCAGCACGTCATGCACGCGGAACAAGGCCCACATGCCGCTGGCAAAATGCGGATAGAAATGGCAATGGAAGATAGAATCACCCGGCGTCAGGTTGCGGTTACCGCTGCCTTCATAGACCAGGTCCATTGTATAGGAAGTGCCTGGGCCTATGGTCTGACTGTCGAGGTAACTGCTGGCATCACTGTCCGGTGAATATAGCCATTGGTGAGCATGATGATGATGCACATGAAATACCCCCTGCCCCGCATGCAGGACACGGAAACGGGCGCGGTCACCCTGGTAAGTGTGATACACATTCGATGGATCATCCGGGTAGAGCGCCACCGTCGCTTTGGGTGGGGTGCAAGGCTGGGGCGAGCATGTCAGATTGGCGGGATTATCGACCACCATGGCAGGGTCACCACCCGCCCACGAGCTCAGGAAAAATTCTTCAAACTTACATTCAGGGCAATCGGCAGTCGGCCCGACCTTGAGACGGTTGGCGAGAATTTCAGCAGAAATACCTGCTGAACCATAATTGATGGAAAAAGCATCATTGGCACCGCTGAGCACATTATTTTGATCCGCCAATTGGGGAAATGCCTGAACAAGTGAGAAGGAGTCATGGTACATCACCGTCACTTCACGGTATGGCGATTCCGGGTTGGGATAGGAGGGATTGCGTGCACCACTCACCGTGAAAGGGCCATGATTTGGTCCGGTGATAATGGCAGTCAGATCGCTGTGGACAATATTATTTTTAGCATCCAGCATTTTCAATACCGGCTTGCTGCTGCCAGGCACCAGCGCACCGTAATTGATCACTGGGTAACCCGCAGTACCGGTAACCGAAGCCTGTTGCATTTCAGCCTGCGTGACCTGGCTGCGATACCATTCTGACCCGCGTGGCTGCACATTCACAGAACCAAACAGGCCATAGGTCAATTGCTCCTGCCCGGCCAGGCTATACAGTAAAAAACTGCCCTCTTCTGCCGCGAACAGGCGATAAGTGATCGCTTTGCCAGGCTGGATAATACCGCTGGCATCTCCTGTCGCAGACACAGGATTATTACCTACAAAGGCGCCGTCATCGGTGATGGTTTGCACCAGCTCCATACCGGCCACATGCACCGATGCATTGCGCGTCGCAGGCGGGTTGGAATTGGAATGTGGCCGATTGAGCCAGTTCTGGAAATTGACCACCAGGCAGTCGCCCACATTCGCCCGCAAGACCATGGGCCGTGGGCGTTTGCCTGGCCGCAATTGTGCATTGCCTGGCCCTGGCGTACTGCCTCTGACAGCGACCACATCGCCACGCAGCGCATACACCATGCCGCCCGGTTGCGAAGTGCCGAGGCGGTTAATCATCATGGCCTGGTCTATCGCCACCACGTCCGCCGTGACGATGCGTTCACAACGCGCAGCAGCCAGATTATCCGGCGCAGCCTGGGCGTGAGCTTGAGCGGCGAGCATGAGTAATATGGGGGCGAGACTACCGCCTATCATAGAAAGGAATTTCATCTCGGTTCCATTTCAAGAAAGTTGGGGTACGATAAACCTGGGTGCAGTCTGGCAGAGCTGCCAGTTGTTTATATTTTTAATTGCTTTTTTTGCAATTTCAACTTCACTATACTCCAATTTCTTAAGTTTTTAGCAATAAGTGAAAATATTTTAATTGTGGCTGGCTTGTCGTTGTGTTTTTAATACAAATTCATCAGCGCGAGATGTCAAACCAGCCGGAAAACTGGTCACGAATGTGTCAGCACGGAATACCGTCTGGCAAAACCACGTCAACGAGTTCTACCCTTATTCATCAGGCGATGCAGGATTGCGCGCTAAACATGAGTCGCAAAGAATGTAAATAATCCGGCAAAGCGAAACAAACTTAAGAACAAATCGACGATATATGTCCAATACTGCAGGGAAGAAACCCGGCGTGATTTCATTCCCTTTGAAGCCATTCGGATTCAAACGGAAATGGCGTATTGAAAGGCATGCGGAAGGATCAAAAAAAGAAAAAGCCTCTGGTTACCCAGAGGCTTTTTCAGTATTGCTGGCGGAGATGGTGAGATTCGAACTCACGATTCAGGTTACCCCAAATGCTTCCTTAGCAGGGAAGTGCCTTCGGCCACTCGGCCACATCTCCACACTATTGCAGCCGCCAAAACTCAGCTGCAATTGAGACCGTGATAATAGCTGCTTGTGTGACTTTGGTCAACAGTCAGGCCAGAAAATTTTTTAGGCGCTTTCCAGGCCAAATGCTTTGTGCAGGGAGCGGACTGCCAACTCCATGTATTTTTCATCAATCAGGACCGAAATCTTGATCTCGGAAGTGGAGATCATCTGGATATTGATGCCCTCTTCCGACAAGGTACGGAACATCTGGGAAGCGATACCAACATGGCTGCGCATGCCTACGCCAACCACGGAGACCTTGGATACCTTGGAGTCACCAACGATGCTGCCTGCGCCGATATGGGCCTTGACGCTGTTTTCCAGCACGTCCATGGCCTTGGTGTATTCACCGCGTGGCACAGTGAAGGTAAAGTCAGTCTTGCCTTCGACTGACTGGTTCTGGATGATCATATCGACTTCGATATTGGCATCAGCAACCGGGCCCAGGATTTGGTAGGCGATGCCTGGTCTGTCTGGTACACCCAAAACGGTGATTTTTGCTTCATCACGGTTAAACGCGATGCCGGTGATGGTAGCTTGTTCCATGTGTGTATCTTCCTCAAACGAAATCAGGGTGCCGGAATTCGCTTCTTCTTCCAGCGGTATTAATGGGTCAGTCAGTGATGACAAAACGCGGGTAGGCATGCGGTAGTTACCGGCAAATTCGACGGAGCGGATTTGCAGTACTTTGGACCCAAGCGAAGCCATTTCCAGCATTTCTTCAAAGGTAACGGTATTCAGGCGGCGCGCATCAGACACGACACGCGGATCAGTTGTGTAGACACCATCGACGTCAGTATAAATCAGGCATTCTTGCGCCTTAAGAGCTGCAGCAACAGCCACGGCAGAGGTATCAGAGCCACCACGACCCAAGGTCGTGATATTGCCCAGTTCATCCACACCCTGGAAACCGGTGATAATGACGATCTTGCCGGCATCGAGGTCAGCCTTGACCTTGGTTTCATCAATCGAGGCGATCCTGGCTTTGGTGTGGGCAGAATCCGTCTTGATGGCAACTTGCCAGCCTGCATAGGACACGGCTTGTTTGCCTATCGCCTGCAGGGCAATGGCCAGCAAACCGACTGAGACTTGTTCGCCGGTAGAGGCAATCATGTCAAGTTCACGGGGATCAGGCTGGGCAGAAATTTCTTTTGCCAGGCCAATGATGCGATTTGTTTCACCAGACATTGCTGAAGGCACCACGACTATCTGGTGACCGGCATCATGCCATTTGGCGACGCGCTTGGCGACGTTCTTGATGCGTTCTGTCGAACCCATCGAAGTACCGCCGTATTTGTGGACGATTAAAGCCATAGATATAGATACTGAGATAGAAACTGCGATAGAAGACTAAAGGGTGAAAAATGCGGAAAATCAACCTCTTACTGTACATGTTGCTCTGCAAAATAACAAGGCACTTGTCAGCAGAAAATCAGAAGAAACACTTGCTCAGCAATTGCCAAAAGCAAATTTTCTACAGAAGCGTGGTTATTAAGGCATGGGATTTGCAAGGAAATAGGATCTGCCTGGCTTAAGCTGGCCCTGGAATTCGGGGTTGCTTTTTGGAGGCAACAGGGACAATAGAAATAATCATATAAAATATTCCGATTTTTCTATTTTAAATCAATTACTTACGTCAATATACTCCCTCCAGTATATTGATTTTATAGTATATCGAATAATTGCCAGCCTCATGCAGGTCGCAAATTACTTATTCACATATCGATATAAGAATTCGATTGATCTGCAGCGGCAAGCAAACTTCAGTTACTTACTTTTTAGCATAATTGGAAAACAGGCGACGCCAGCCTTCATGGCCCAGCTCACGCATGGTCTCCATATTCTTTTCATAGATTTGCTCGGCCTCAGGGAAGGCTTCTACCGCCTTGTCTATGCTTTCTTCGCGCAACAGATGCAGCGTTGGGTAAGGCGAGCGATTGGTATAGTTTTCTATATCGTCCTGCTCGGTATCGGCAAACTGGTAGTCAGGGTGAAAGCTGGCAACCTGCAGAATGCCGTCGAGTTCCATTTCTTCCAGCATGCCATCGGCGACATCCAGAAAATCATTGAAGTCCAAAAAATCATTCAATGCCAGTGGGTGGATCAGCAAGGTAGTTTCTATTTTCTCGGGATTGGCTTCTGCCAGCAATTCGAGTTCGCGCTCCAGGTCTTCCAGCAAGGCTTCTGGTGTCCTGGCTTCACTGACGACATAGCGCACCTGCTGCTTGACTTGTACCGCCTTGGCAAAAGGACAGAGGTTCAAACCGATGACGGCTTTGTCCAGCCAGGCTGCGGTTGCGGAAATAACGTCGTCGGTATTGATGAGGTGACTGGGCATGATATGCATAAAAGACAGGGGAAGGCCCGAGGATACCATGCCAGATTTTCAGGTGCGTGACATCCGTCAATTTTGCATCGTATTTACGAGCCTTCAGTGCTTATGCATTACCTTGCGTGGCACTACCATACCCTGCAATCCCGCTGTTTATTTCGCCTCACCAGCAATCGCCTTGTAGCTGACCGCACCCAGCACGGCACCAACGATAGGTGCAAGCCAGAACAGCCACAATTGCTGCAGAGCCCAGCCGCCCACATAGATGGCCACACCCGTGCTACGGGCAGGATTGACCGAGGTATTGGTAACAGGGATGCTGATCAAGTGTATCAATGTCAGACCCAGGCCTATGGCGATAGGTGCAAAACCTTGTGGTGCGCGGCTGTCGGTCGCGCCAAGGATGATGACCAGGAACATCATCGTCATGACAACCTCAGTCACCAGAGCAGCCACCATGGAATAACCGCCAGGCGAATGCTCACCGTAACCATTTGAAGCAAAGCCGCCAGACACGTCAAAACCTGCTTTGCCACTGGCGATCAGGTACAAAACACCACCGGCAACGATACCGCCCAATACTTGGGCGACGATGTAAGGCAGCAATTTGTTGGCAGGAAAACGGCCACCTGCCCATAAACCGATAGAGACCGCGGGATTAAGATGACAGCCAGAGATATGGCCTATCGCAAAAGCCATGGTCAGCACAGTCAAACCAAAAGCCAGCGACACACCATGCAAGCCTATACCCACACCAGGGAAAGCGGCCGCCAACACTGCACTGCCGCAGCCGCCAAGTACCAGCCAGAATGTTCCCAAAAATTCAGCACCATATTGTTTCATTTTTTCACTCACTTTTCTAAGGTATGGGTTGCCCGGTTTTGCTGCCTGGCAGATTCCAGATCGCGCCAGCACAGTGAGCAACAATATAACAAACTTATATTGCCTTATTGTTAAAATGTGTGATGTATTACTATTTTTCTTCTTGCCAGACGTGTGAATTAAACATGTTTTTCAAATAAGCTGAGCAAGACTAATTGAAAGCACCAAAAGACAAATAAAAAAGCGAACACAAGGTTCGCTTTTTTAACTGATTACAGCGCTAATGCTGCCAGAACATCAAATTTCTTCGTACAAAGGCAGAGTCAGGAATTCAGCAAAGTCTTCCGACGTTGACATCTCTTCAAAAATTTGTGCGGCACGGTCATAAGTAGGACCTGTACCAGCAACTTCTTTCACCTTGGCCAACTCTTCCGGGATCATGGCGCGGACCATGTCAGCAGTGACCTTGCGGCCATCTTCCAGGTTGCCCTTGGCAGAACGTATCCATTGCCAGACTTGTGAACGACTGATTTCTGCAGTTGCAGCATCTTCCATGAGGTTATGGATAGGCACGCAACCATTGCCAGCCAGCCATGCGCCGAGGTAATGGATGCCGACGTTGATGTTGTAACGCAGGCCTGCTTCGGTGATGGGTGTTTCCGGCTGGAAGTTCAGCAAGTCTTTGGCGCTGACTTCGATATCAGGGCGTTGTTTGGAAATCTGGTTAGGCGCATCGCCCAGTACTTTCTTGAACTCCGTCATCGCCAGTTCTACCAAACCAGGGTGAGCTACCCAGCCGCCATCGTAACCATCTGTCGCATCGCGGGCTTTGTCAGTGCGCACGCCACCCATGGCGATCTCGTTTTTCTCAGGATCGTTCTTGATAGGGATCAGTGCTGCCATGCCGCCTATCGCCGGTGCGTTACGTTTGTGGCAGGTCTTCAGCAACAGCAGCGCATACGAACGCATGAAAGGCGCTGTCATCGTAACCTTGGCGCGGTCTGCCAGACAGAAGCCTTTGTCGTTCTTGAATTTTTTGATGCAAGAGAAAATATAATCCCAGCGACCAGCGTTCAGACCTGAGCTATGTTCACGCAGCTCATACAAAATCTCATCCATCTCAAAGGCAGCAACGATGGTTTCGATCAGCACTGTGGCCTTGATTGTGCCCTGTGCCAGGCCGATTTCATTTTGTGCCATGACGAAGATATCGTTCCACAAGCGTGCTTCCAGATGGGATTCCATCTTAGGCAGATAGAAGTAAGGGCCAGCGCCGCGTGCCAGTTGTTCTTTGGCGTTATGGAACAGGAACAGGGCGAAATCAAAGATGCCGCCAGAGATGCGTTTGCCATCAACCAGCACATGTTTTTCATCGAGATGCCAGCCACGTGGGCGCACGACCAGGGTGGCAATCTTGTCGTTCAGTTTGTAGGATTTACCATTTTGTTCCAGGCTGATGGTGCGGCGCACAGCGTCGCGCATATTGATCTGGCCTGTGATCTGGTTATCCCAGTTAGGCGTATTGGAATCTTCAAAGTCTGTCATGTAACTGTCAGCGCCAGAGTTGAAGGCATTGATGACCATCTTGCGCTCTACCGGGCCTGTGATTTCTACACGGCGGCATTCCAGTGCTTTGGGAATAGGTGCGATCTTCCAGTCACCTTCGCGGATGTGACGTGTTTCTGGCAGGAAGTCTGGCTGTTCACCTGCATCCAGGCGTTTCGCACGTTCTACACGGGCGGCCAGCAATTCCTGACGGCGTGGCTCAAATGCGCGGCTCAGCTTGGCAACCAGGGTCAGGGCTTCTGGTGTCAGAATCTCGGCAAAACCTGGCTTAATTTCGCCGCTGATTTGCATGCCTTCAGGTAAAGTCAGTTGTGTCATTGTGGTCTCCAGAAAAATGAAATAAAACGAAATCAGTTGCGGTGTTTTGCGATAAAGGGAATCAGGTCTTGCAGCGTGTGCCCCACACCGTGCGGCGTCACGCCCAGTTGTTCCAGTGGCGCGTTTTGCCGGTTGACCCAGAAGGTGGTGTAACCAAACCAGGTGGCACAACAGGCATCCCAGCAATTGCTGGATACAAACAAAATATTTTTCGCTGGCACACCAAATACATCGGGTGCCATTTGATAGGCTTCAGGTGCGGTCTTGAATTTTTTGACGACTTCGACTGACAGCAAATGGCTGAATATACCCTGCATGCCAGCAGCATCGACAGCCGACTGTAGCATGTGCAGGTTACCGTTCGATAAAATCGACATTTTCATATCTTGTTCCTGCAAGGCTTGCAGGACAGGCAGGTTTTCAGGAAATGCTTTCAGCCGTGCATACTGACCCATCAGGCTGTTTTGCGCATCCAGCGTCAAATCGAGGTCCAGCTTCTGGCAGCAAAATATCAACGCGTCCTGGGTGACTTCCCAGAATGGCTTGTACATGCTGCACATAGTACGCAGGCGGGTGTATTCAATCTGCTTGTCGCGCCACAACTCTGCCAGTGCCCTGCCCTTACCGGGAAAAAGCTTGTCTGCCAGTTCGCTGATGGAATACACATCGAACAGGGTACCGTAGGCATCAAAGGCAATGGCGGAAATAGTCATGGTTTTATTGATTGCACTGAATGTGAGAGTGACCTGGATGTGAAAAATTAAATGGCAAACATCATGAAAGCAGTATATTCAATATAAAATACTATAATCATTGAATTTCATCACTACATCTTTTCATTTTAGTTGCAAATGGAGAGATAAGAAGCCAGGCTGTCATGGATCAATTCAAACAAATTTCTACCTTTGCTGAAGTGGCAACACGTGGCAGCCTGTCTGCAGCCGCCCGCGCTGAAGGCGTGGCCCCGGCCATGATAGGCCGCCGTCTAGATGCGCTGGAAGAAAGACTGGGTGTCAAACTCTTGCAACGCACCACCCGCAAGCTGGCGCTGACCAATGAGGGTGAAGCCTTCCTAGAAGATTGCCAGCGCATACTGGCTGATCTGCAAGATGCCGAAGGTGCCGTATCTGAACGCAGCGCCCGTGCCAGCGGTACGCTGACAATTTCAGCCCCTGCGGGTTTTGGCCGCCAGCATGTGGCACCGCTGATGCCCTCGTTTTTGAGTGAGCACCGCGACGTGAAGCTGACGCTGAGCCTGAATGACCGGGTAGTGGATTTAATCGGTGAAGGCATAGACGTGGCGATACGCATAGCCGCACTCACTGACTCCAACCTCATAGGCGTCAAGCTGGCGGACAACAAGCGCGTGGTTGTCGCCTCACCCGCCTACATCAAACGCCATGGCACGCCGCAAACCCTGGATGAACTCAGTAAGCACAATTGCCTGGCTTTCAGTGCTGATGGCAGCCAGCGTGGCTGGACCTTTCGTCAGAACGGTAAAAATGTGACCCTGAAGGTGGAGGGCAATATGGTCTGCAATGATGGCGAAGTGCTGCATGACTGGGCCTTGTCAGGCAAAGGCCTGGCATGGCGCTCCATGTGGGAGGTGGGGGCAGAAATTGAATCAGGCAAGCTGGTCACGGTGCTGGATGAATTCAACGCGCCGGGCAATGATATCTATGCGATCTTTGCCCAGCGTCGTCACTTGCCCTTGCGCATACGTGCCTTCATCGACTTTTTACGCCATGCCTATAGCCAGCCGGATTATTGGCAAAAATCCTGAGCATGATTTTTGCCATTCCGGGTTGAACTCTGAGTGTGGCGAATTAAAACTCTTCCCAGTCATCCTGCGCTGCTGAAGCTGCCGGTTTGGCTGTCTTTTTCGGCGCAGCCGGAGTTGCCGCAGGCAGTGATTTGACTGCAGACCGCTTAGTCACAGGATTATCCCTGATGACAGCTCTTGCAGCACCAACCACGGCAGACTTGCTGCTATTAGCACTCGCATCGTTTGCATCAATCTTGAAGATACTCACGGCATGGTTCAGGTTATTTGCCTGGTCACGCATGCTGCTGGCCGCCGCTGCAGCCTGCTCTACCAGAGCGGCATTTTGTTGGGTAGCCTCATCCATCTTGCCTATTGCAAGGCTGACCTGGTTGATACCATCTCTCTGTTCGGCGCTGGCAGAAGTGATTTCTGCCATGATATCGGCGACATTCTTGATGGAGACCACGATTTCGTCCATGGTCTTGCCCGCATCATCGACTAGGCGCGAACCTACTTCGACCTTATCGACAGAATCACTGATAAGTGCCTTGATTTCTTTGGCGGCATTGGCCGAGCGCTGCGCGAGATTACGCACTTCAGTCGCGACCACAGCAAAGCCACGGCCCTGCTCACCCGCACGGGCGGCTTCTACCGCAGCATTCAAGGCCAGAATATTGGTCTGGAAGGCGATGCCATCAATGACACCAATAATATCAACGATCTTTTTGGAACTGTCCTTGATCGAAGACATGGTGTGCACCACATCACCAACCACTTGACCACCTTTGCTGGCAACTTCCGAAGCACTCGATGCGAGGGTGCTGGCCTGGCGTGCATTATCGGCATTCTGCTGCACTGTCGATGTCAGCTCTTCCATGGAGGAAGCGGTTTCTTCCAGGCTGGCAGCCTGTTGTTCGGTACGGCTGGACAAATCCATGTTGCCAGTCGCAATTTCTTCTGAAGATACAGCGATAGAGCCGCTTGATTGCCGCACCATGGTGACAGTTTGCATGAGGCTCTGACGCATGTTTTCCAGCGCAGTAACAAGTTGCCCCATTTCGTCGCGGGATGTTGGTTTCAGTTGCTGGGTCAGGTCACCATTGCCTATCGCCTCAAATTGGCTAATCGCCAGCTTCAGTGGATGAGAAATGGCAGCCAGCAAAAAGTAGGCAGAGATAAACACTGCAACCAGACCACCGATCACACCCAATACGTCAACCCATAAAAACGTCGTAAAAGCCCGCTCGCTATCTTTAAGGGAGTTGGCAGCACCAGCAAATTGATAATCACTGAGCTTGGCCATCTGATCAGAATAGGCGCTGTAGGCTGGCGGCACTATCTTCATATTGATATTGTCCGCTTCCTCTTTATTACCTGCCTTGATGGCATTGAGCATGGGAAGATGCGCACTGTTGATGTACTTATCGCGCAAGGCTGCGACTTCATCGGAAATCTTTTTCTCTTCAGTGTCTTGCGGCAAAGCCAGGTATTTCTTCCAGTAGTCTTCAGATTGCTTTAAGAATTCTTCTGAGCGCTTGATCGTTTCCGCAGTGTCCGGGAATTCTGGATGGCCGATGGCCCTGTCTAGAGAAGTACGGGCACGAAGGATAAAGACGCGGGATTGCCCAAGTGCTTCGACCGACGGCAACTGGTTAGTGAAAATTTCCTTGATGACGGCATTGCTGTTCCTGACGCCATATATCCCCATCAATCCGCCGATTACCAGCATGATTGCCATGAAAGCCATAGCACCTATCAGTCTTAATCTGATTGTCAGATTGAACATCTTCACTTCCCCTTTTTATGTTCCAAATTTGGAACAAGAATACAAAAATTCTTGTTGAGAGTATTGATCCGAGACAACTTTAGTACGTCTGTGGCAAATTAAGTATAAATAAGTTTAGAAATATTAGGGAAAGAAAATTTTGTATTTTTGTAAAAAAAATCCCCGGATAACCGGGGATTTTTTGAGCAAATCTGGCATAACGCCAGACTAACAAATCAGCAATTAGATTGCTTGGATGTTAGAAGCTTGCTTGCCTTTAGGGCCTGTAGTTACTTCAAAAGAAACGCGTTGGTTTTCTTTCAAAGATTTGAAGCCGTTAGATTGGATAGCGGAGAAATGAGCAAACAGATCTTCACCGCCTTCATCTGGAGTGATGAAGCCGAAACCTTTTGAATCATTGAACCATTTAACAATACCTGTTGCCATTACAATTTCCTATTTCAGTTAATGTGGGCATATGCCCGATAGATCGTTTCAACCAAGTAAGAAATGACAGACTGATACTGCACTACCACTTTGAATCTCAACGACTGAACGATTATACGCAGAATTTCAGGGAAAAGTAAAATAAAACACTACACTCTCGATTTATCTTGCAGTTTCAGAGGGGAAAACCGGTTTTTAGGCACAAAATCTGTCACGAAACTGTCATATATCGCCCTAGTTGCCCAAAAATAGCACCTAGTTAAGCTTGCAGCCAAAATGGGCGGTGCGCTTATCCAGAAAGGCCGACACACCTTCGGCAAAGTCCGATGTCATGGTGACTGACGCAAAAGCCTCGATTTCGTCATTGACCTGCTGCTCCAGTGAAGTCGCATCGGACTGGTAAACCAGGCGCTTCATCCTGGCATAGCTTTCTTGCGGGCCACGCAACAACCTCATTGCCAGCTTTTCTGTGACGTCTTTCAATTGTTCGGGCGGCACGACAAGGTTGATCAGGCCAAAGGCCAGGGCTTCTTCAGCATCAAAATTTTCTGAAAACAATAGCCATTCCAATGCCTTGCGGTTACCAACGAGGCGCGGCAGGAACCAGGTATTGCCTACATCCGGGCTCGCACCTATCTTGGCATAAGCCATATTAAAACGTGTGCCCTTGGCCGCGACGACCAGATCAGCCGCATTCATGGTACCCATGCTGCCACCAGCTACCGCGCCATGGACAGAGGCAATCACGATGGCTGGCAGCTTATGCAGGCGCAATATTGCCCGGTTCAGCTCGGCACCAATTTCACGTATCGCTTCGGGGGATGCCGGGTCACCGGGCCTGAAGCTGGCGATGTCACCACCCGCACCAAATACCTTGCCCTCGGCACGGATAATGACGACGCGTATGCTGTGGTCTTCTGCCAGCAATTCGGTTAACTGGTTCAGGGCACGTATCTCTGCTGCGCCCATGACATTCATGCAATCGGGATTATCAAAAATAATGGTAGCCAGTCCATTGGCTTTTTCGAGACGTATGCTCATGCTGCCTCCCCTTGTTGTCGTTTGTATCTACATCCTAGTACAAGCGGGCAGAAAGGCAATCAGGCGCGGCCATGCAACATAAAGGCGGCGGCACCTGTCGCAATTCTGTCACCCTTCTCGTTACGCAAGTCCATCAAGACATTGGCGACACGCTTGCCCAGCCTCGTGACTTCGGCAGTAGCCACAAAGTGCTTGCCGCGCCCTGGTTGCAGATAGTCGATGCGCAAGTCTATGGTGCTCATCTTGCCAAATTCCTTGATCTGCGAAATGACATCGTCCTGTGGGTTGTGTTGCGCCATTTTCAGCAGGATGGCGAATCCCGCTACGCTATCAAGCACAGACGCGATGACCCCACCATGCAGCATGCCCTGGGCAAAATTGCCGAGCAATTCGTCACGCATGCCTATGGACAGGCGTGGGGCATCCGGGTCAAAACTGTCGAGTTTCATGCCCAGCAATTGGCAGAAGGGGATTTTTTCCTCTATCACCATCTTTAGCATGCATTGAAACTCAGGATTGTTAATGATGTTTTGCGTCATTGCGGGTTCCTCATCTCACATTATTAAATTAGCCACATCACAATTAATCAAGCATTTGCTTTATTAATTGTATTATCATACACTTGAGCACCAATAAAGCCATCTAGCCCTCATATACAGACCAGCAAAAAGGAGAATGAAATGACTGAAGCCTATCTTTTTGATGCGCCACGCACACCGCGTGGCAAAGGGAAGAAAGATGGTTCGCTGCATAGCGTCAAGCCCATCTCTTTATTGTCTGGCCTGATGCAGGATATGCAGCAACGCCTGTCGCTGGACACTGCACTGATTGACGATGTCGTGCTGGGTTGCGTTACGCCCATAGGCGACCAGGGCGCAGATATCGCCAAAACGGCGACCCTGGCAGCAGGCTGGAACTGGCAGGTCGCAGGCGTGCAACTGAATCGCTTTTGCGCATCGGGCCTCGAGGCAGTCAACCTGGCAGCGCAAAAAGTGCGATCGGGCTGGGAGGAGCTGGTGGTAGCAGGTGGGGTTGAATCGATGTCGCGCGTAACCATGGGGTCAGATGGTGGAGCCTGGGCAGCCGACCCGCAAACCAGCATGCAAACTGACTTTTTACCACAAGGCATAGGCGCAGATCTGATTGCCACCCTGGAAGGTTTCAGCCGCGAAGATGTCGATGCCTTTGCCCTGCGCTCGCAGGAAAAAGCCACGGCAGCACGGGCGGCGGGCCGTTTCAAATCCTTGCGCCCTGTGCGCGACATGAATGGCCTGGTGATACTGGCTGAAGATGAATTCATCAAACCACAATCCAGCATGGCGGCGCTGGCTTCGCTCAAGGCTTCATTTGAGATGCCGGGCAAGATGGGTTTTGACAGTGTTGCGATACGCAAGTACCCACACATTGAGCGTATCAACCATGTGCACACCGCTGGCAACTCGTCCGGCATTGTTGATGGTGCAGCGCTTGCACTCATAGGCAGCGCCGCCATGGGCATACGCCTGGGCCTGAACCCACGTGCTCGTATCGTAGCGTCTGCCGTGACAGGAACTGACCCTACCATCATGCTGACCGGCCCTGGCCCTGCGACGCTGAAAGCCTTGAACAAAGCAGGCCTGAGTATTGAAGACATAGACCTGTTTGAAGTCAACGAAGCTTTTTCTGCTGTCGTCATGAAATTCATGAAAGACCTCAAGGTACCGGAAGAAAAAGTCAATGTGAATGGCGGCTCGATTGCGTTGGGCCACCCGCTCGGTGCCACTGGTTGCATGCTGCTTGGCAACCTGATCGATGAGCTCGAAGCGCGCCAGTTAAAGCGCGGTCTTATCACCCTTTGTGTGGGTGGTGGCATGGGCATCGCCACCATCATAGAGCGCGTATAGAAAATTGGGGAAACAGACATCATGATCAATTACAGCAAAGACCAACATCAGATAGTCACACTCAGCATCGATATGCCGGGCATGTCGGTGAATACCATGAATGCGGAATTCCGGGCAGCCCTGGCATCTGCGGTCAACAGACTGGAAGAAGAAAAAGAGCAGCTCAGTGGCATCATCCTGACGTCTGGTAAAGAAAGTTTTTTTGCCGGCGGCGACTTGCGTGAACTCATCAGCATACAAGATGCAAAAACCTGCCTGGAAATGGTAGAGAAAAACAAGGCTGTGCTGCGCCGACTGGAAAAACTCGGAAAACCAGTCGTTGCTGCCATCAATGGCAGTGCTCTTGGTGGCGGACTGGAATTGGCGCTGGCCTGCCATTACCGCGTAGCCCTCGATCACCCCAAAACCAAAATCGGTTTTCCGGAAGTGACGCTGGGATTATTGCCAGGCGCTGGCGGTGTGGTGCGTACTGTACGCCTGCTGGGCTTGCAGGAAGCCATGCCTTATCTGCTCGAAGGCAAGCAGGTTTCTCCTGCAGCAGCCGTCAAGGCAGGCCTGGTACATGCCATCGCCAGCAGCCATGAAGATATGTTGCAGCAGGCTAAAGCATGGATACTGGCCAATCCCCAGGCACAGCAACCTTGGGATGATGCAGCCTATAAATTGCCAGGTGGCGCAGCCAACTCTGCCAAGCTGCTGCCAATGATCATGGTGGCACCGGCCATGTTGCGTGAAAAAACCCGCGGCAATTATCCAGCGCCTGAAGCCGTACTGGCAGCCATGGTTGAAGGTGCACAAGTCGATTTTGATAATGCCCTGAAAATTGAAGGCCGTTACTTCACCCATCTCGCCACGGGCCAGGTTGCCAAGAACATGATAGGTACCCTGTTCTTCCAGATGCAGGAAATCAGCTCAGGCAAAAGCCGCCCGCGAGACATCGCAAAATCCAAAGTCAGCAAGCTCGGTGTGATAGGTGCAGGCATGATGGGCGCTGCCATAGCCGCTGTCAGTGCAGCGCGTGGCATACATACGGTATTGAAAGAGCCGACTCTGGAAAAAGCCGAGCAGGGCAAAACCAATATTGCCAACGGCCTGCACAAAAAAATAGGGCAAGGTCGCTTATCTGCAGAAAAGGCAGTGAACCAGTTGGAACTGATACAGCCTACTGCAAGCGCCAGTGATTTTTCAGGATGTGATCTCATCATCGAAGCCGTATTTGAAAACCGCGAACTCAAAGCGACTGTCACCAGCGAAGCAGAAAGCATGCTGGCAGCCGATGGCATCATGGCCAGCAACACCTCCACCCTGCCAATCAGCGGACTGGCAAAAGCAGTCAAGAATCCTGAACGCTTCATAGGCATACACTTCTTTTCGCCTGTCGATAAAATGCAGTTGGTGGAAATCATCAAGGGCAAGCAAACCAGTGAGGCAACAATCGCCCGTGCATACGACTATGTACTGCAGATAGGCAAGACGCCCATCGTCGTCAATGACTCGCGCGGCTTTTTCACCAGCCGGGTATTTGCCAGTTTTGTCAACGAGGGCTTGAGCATGCTGGCAGAAGGCTTACCTGCCGCGCTCATAGAAAATGCGGCACTCTCCGTCGGCATGCCGGTTGGCCCGCTAGCCGTTCAGGATGAGGTGTCGCTGAGTCTGTCCCGCCATGTCACCGCGCAAACCAAGGCGGATCTCGAAACCGAAGGCAAGAGCTGGCAAGCACCGGCATCTGCCGCGATCATCAATACCATGATTGATCAGCATCAGCGCTCAGGCAAAGGAGCAGGCGCGGGCTTTTATGAATATCCCACAGATGGAGGCAAGAAATATCTGTGGCCAGAATTGGCTAACTTGTTTGGCAAAACCGGGCACAACCCGCCCTATGCCGATTTGCAGGACAGGTTTTTGTACATGCAGGCGATAGAAACCCTGCGCTGTCTGGATGAAGGTGTACTGGAATCGACGCGCGATGCCAATATAGGATCAATTTTTGGCATAGGTTTCCCGGCATGGACGGGTGGTGCAGTGCAATATGTGCATTCTGTGGGCTCACAGGCATTTGCCAGACGCGCAGCAGAATTGCGGACACTCTATGGAGAACGCTTCGCCCTGCCGGAAAATTATCTGAAACTGATCCAAACCGGCGCCCATGATTGAGTTAGCACAAACAAAGTAAAACTAAGGCTTGCCTGGAGTCAACAGATCATTGACTTGAATATGCCTGTACGTGTTCAATAGTGTTTGTGTTCTTTGAACTTGCCTGACAACAGAGCAAGAAAACACTATCCCCCGACTGGAGGTGTATTTTGATCAAACTGCATTTCTTGGGTGCCGCTGGCACCGTGACAGGCTCACGTTATCTGCTGGTGTCGGACCACAGCCACATCATGGTGGATTGCGGCCTGTTCCAGGGTTACAAGCAACTGCGTTTGCGTAACTGGGAAGATCCCCCCTTTGATCCATCGAAAGTCGATGCGATTTTACTGACCCATGCCCATCTTGATCACTCTGGATATATCCCATTGATGGTCAAACTGGGGTTCAAAGGCAAGATTTACTGTAGCAAGGCCACATTCGCGCTCTGTAAATTATTATTGCGCGATTCTGCCCATCTGTTTGAAGAAGAAGCAGCCTACCTGAACCGTCACCACCTGTCCAAACATGAGCAGGCCCTGCCCTTGTATGACAGTAATGACGTTGCCAAGGCACTCAAGCATTTCCATTACATTGACGAACATACCAGCATCACGATAGCCGATGACGTGCAGGCAAAATGGATACCTAACGGGCACATCCTGGGTTCTTGCAGCATTTCTTTAAAAATGGAACAGACCAGCCTGTTATTTTCTGGCGATGTAGGGAGGCCGCGCGATTACATCATGAAGGCGCCAGAATTCCCGGAAAGAACAGACTACCTCATCGTAGAATCAACTTACGGTGATCGACTGCACAGTAACAGTGTTCCCGAAAACGATTTGCGCGACGTCATCAATAGCACCGTACAACGTGGTGGCTCGGTGCTGATACCCTCGTTTGCCGTTGGGCGTGCGCAAACATTGCTGTATCTGTTATACCAGTTGCGCAAGAACAAGCAGATACATGACTTTCCGATTTATCTGGACAGCCCCATGTCTGAAAGTGCGACCAGCATCTATAGCCACTACGCAGATTCACTGAAACTCTCATCCGAAGATATCGCTGGCATTGCAGCCATGACCACCTATGTCAGGACGCCAGAAGAATCCCAGCGCCTGAACAATGAACGCTGGCCAAAAGTCATCGTCTCTGCCAGCGGCATGGCCACTGGTGGACGGGTGCTGCATCACATGAAATACATCGCGCCCGACGACAGGAACACCATTGTTTTTTGCGGCCATCAGGCTGGTGGTACAAGAGGCGAGAAATTGATCAATGGGGCAAGCACGGTGCGTGTTCACGGCCAGGATATCAGGGTGCGCGCCAAGATAGTGATGGTTGACGGCTTATCCGCCCATGCTGACTATGAAGAAGTGCTGGGATGGCTGAAACACCTGAAGCAAGCACCTTTGCGCAGTTTCATCACCCATGGCGAGCCAGCAGCGGCCGACCATCTGCGCCAGCAAATAGAACGGACACTGGGTTGGCGCTGCGAAGTTCCTGAACATTTATCCTGCTACAGGATAGAAGGCAAAACTCTGACTTCCCTGCATCCACAAATACTGTGATAATCGCTGTTCGTATAAACGAACATCGGTGAATCTATGCAGGCACTTGCAGGGACCAAGAACAGGTATCGAGTATCTTTACTAGCAGGCAGCGTTTTTTTTTACGGCGTGCTTCCTCAGTACAAGTAGTCAGGCCAAACCTTTATTGCGCTGCTACGTCAGCTATGCTGGCAGCATGCAAACCATAGAAAGTCGGTTAGTCACTGACCCGTATGATGTGAAGACTACCGATATAGGTGAACGTTTCACTTTTAAAGCCGTCATGGTAGGCAAGGCGCAGCAGATAGACTATATCAAGCTGTATGCTTATTTCCAGACCCGTCGCAGCGATATCCCCGTCCATCAGGCAACTTACCGCCCTCCCTTCAAAATCAGCAGCAAAGAGAGCCCCCTGACGCCGCAAAATTCAGTCTATGCGGGTGATGTAGAACGTGAACTGAAGTACCGCTGCACTTTGCAGGAGGTGCAGCAATGAAACTCAAGTCTTTAAGTCATCTGCTGGCAGCATTTATTCTGACTGGCACGCTCGCACAAACAGCCCAAGCCCAGACACAAGACGACAGTGTCAGCATATTGTTTGCTGGCGACGTCGTCCTTGATGGCAAGCCAGGAAAAATGATCGCCGAGGGCAAAGACCCGTTTTTTGCCTTTGCCAAATTATTCAAAAGTACTGACATACGCGTGGTCAACCTCGAATGCGTGGTTGCCACAACGGGTGATGCTGCCGACAAGAATTTCACCTTCCGCGCGCATCCCCGTACCCTGGCTACGCTGAAGCAGCATGTCGATGCAGTGTCGATTGCCAATAATCATTCCGGTGATTTTGGCCGTGCGGCTTTCCAGGAAATGCTGGATTTGCTGGATCAGCAGCAGATCCAGCGCTTTGGCGGCGGCAATAATTTGCGTGAAGCGCATACACCACTGATCATAGAAAAGAAAGGCTTGCGCATTGCCCTGCTGGGCTATAACGAATACATGCCGCGCAGCTTTGAAGCGGAAGCACAAGCAGCCGGTGTAGCCTGGAGTGAAGATGAACAAGTGGTGCTGGATATACGCAAGGCGCGCCAGCAATACCGCGCTGACCTCGTGATACCCTTCATGCACTGGGGCTGGGAAAACGACAAACTCGCTGTCGAAAGGCAGCGCCAGTTAGCGAGATTGATGATAGATGCAGGTGCCGATGCCATCATAGGTGGACACCCCCATGTGATACAGGATGTAGAGCATTACAAGGGCAGGCCTATCATATACAGCCTCGGTAATTTCGTCATGGATGAGCTCGACAATGAACCGCAAACCCGTGGCTGGGTCATTCGGTTGCAACTTGATAAAAAAGGCGTCAGGACCTGGGATACCCGACTGGCAAAAATAAATGATGAAGGCGTACCCCATCCCGTACCAGAGGCCAGCACTGCGTGCTGGAATCGCAAGGACGGGCAGCTCAGGCAATGTAGTAACGCCGAATAATAATGATGCCGCCGCTACACTTTGACTGCGGCAGGCACTTCCAACAGCACATCCGAGCAGGCCTGGGCGACACAGGGCAATATCCAGCCCTCCTGCTTTTCTTCCAGGCTCAGGCCCGGCCAGTCTATCCGGTAGCGTATTTCCCCGGCCAGCATCTGGCACATGCACGTGCGGCAGGTGCCATTGCGGCATGAATTGGGCATACGTATACCTTCCAGTAAGGCAGCTTCCATCAGGCTGAGTTCATCCTGAGTTTCGCAAGTCCAGCCCTGGGGTTGTATGGTCACAGACCATACCTTATTCCCTAATACTACCGGCGTATTCATTTTTTCTCGCTATCAACCTTGTCTTCAGGCTTGAATTTTACTAGATTGAAAGCCTGCCCTCCTGATAACTCAGCAGAGGCAGATGTCTTTTCAGGAGCTCAACATGATGACAGCCAGTGCACATCTACTTTCCCAACAGCAAGATACTTATTCAGAAAGGCGCAATGCCCGCGCACCAGATTTTATACTGATGCAGCTTGATCCCCGTGATGTCATAGAAGGAGTAATGTTAGAAGAAGGTTTTCAATCCGAAGATGCGCCCTCGGCAGGCCATATGCGCGAGCATTGCCCCCATTGCAGTGGAGTGCAATTACAACTCATACTGCGCTATAAATTCGTCAAGCGCTCCCACCTTTTTTGCAGCAGTTGCACACGCTGCTACGACGCCTTATATCCAGATGGTACGTCGGCACTGGCATTGAGTGCCATGTCACTGGTTTAACAACAGTAATATCGGCAACGTCGGTAACACTAGAAACGTCAGCAATATTGCAAGTCCAAAATAAAACGGCATTTCCTCGCTATCGCCAAGGAAATGCCGCTCTGTAAAGCTTGTCTGTCAGACTGGTTCTTACACCACAGTCTGCAAGCGCATGGCCACGCCCATGTCGCCGGACACTTTGAGTTTGCCCATCATGAAACCGTTCATAGGATTCAATTGACCCGTCAGCAAGGCTGCCAGGTTTTCCAAAGAAATTGTGATGGTGCAGCCAGCTTCCTTGTTTTCATTGCTGACCGTATTTGGTGTCACCAACGCATCAACAAATACCACGCCATCATCTCCGCAATCAAATTTCAGGGTAGCGTTCAAACCACTATCATCACCAACTTTAGCGCGTATCGCTTCTGTGCAAGCTTGCAGATCCATGAATTACTCCAGAAAAAATTTAAACGACTTGCAATGTATCACGGCAGGCTTTCGAGGGACAATACTAGAAGAGTATGGAACTCAATCCCTATACTTACTTCAATATGCAAGTCAGCATCCAGTAGTAAGTGTTCCTGAAAATGCGGATGTCGCGCACCGCAGGACCAAATTTTTTGCGCAGTGCACTATCAGTAGGGAAATTTTTGAGTATTTCTACCCTGCTGCCATCTTCCTGCTTGCGTAACTGAAACGTATTGCCTTCAAGATCAGTACGGGCAATGACTGTGCTGCTGCCTTCGACATAGTTATTGTCGATTAACACCAGTGTCGTGCCTTTACCGGTCACCTTGCTCAGATGACCCAACAGGCTGGTCTGATCATCACGCATGACATGCGACCAGAAAAATCCGGCGAAGCAAGTTGTGTATTGGTCCGGTGTCGCGGCGGGCAATTCATGCAAATCAGCCAATGCAAATTGCACTTTGCTTTCAGGGTAAGCTTTGGCCTGTGCCACATCCAGCATGGGCTGGTTATAATCAGTCGCCACCACGCTCGCTGCTACGGGGGCAAAGCGCTCAGTCCAATAGCCTGTGCCACAAGCCACTTCCAGCACGCGCTGGTCTTTCAATACATCCAGCACTTTACCCTGGATCTCACGCAAGTCTTGCTGGCGCTCTGGTTTTTGGTAAACCTTTTCCAAGGTCTGGGCACGTTGCGCATAGTATTCGCGCATTTTGTTTTCACTCATTTTTATCTTTCAACAGAAAATCTACCAGCTCTACAAATCCCGCGCCATATTCGGCACGACAGACATAGGCTGGATGGGCCTCAAACCTGTCAAGGTAATTGCGTATGTTTGCCACTCCGACCGAGAGCGGGTAATGGGCAAACATGCTAGCATCATTGGCAGAATCACCAATAAATACATAAGTCTTTTTTGCAGCTTCGTCGCTGACGCCAAATACTTCATGCAACACCCGCTGGCTCATGCTTTGTTTGCTAAACGGCGCAACCGAGGCATGGGCGTGGATGCTGCTGGTAGTCGCATGAAAACCATGTTCACGGATCAGAGCCACGACTTCATTCAATTGTGTCAGCGGTATTGCAGGAATATTTTCAGCAATATCAAATGCCAGGTCACCTATGCGTTGTGCAGCATCTGCAGCAGGCAATACATCCGGGAAATGCTGGCGCATGATGTCAGCAAAATCCAGCAGGCGCTGCCTGTGTTGCAGACGGGTTTGAGCATCGGCATAATACATCGCCTGTTGCCTGCCATCTTTATCCAGCCAGAAAGCGCTCGCGCCATTCTCGGCAATGACTGCATCAAAATCACAAAGCCTTAACAAAGGCAAAGTCCAGTATGTCGGTCGCCCTGTCACGGCGATACGCCGCAAACCTGCGTTTTTTGCCCGCTCAAGTGCGGCAAGCGCAGCCACGGTCAGCTTGCCATGGCTGCTGAAGGTGTCATCAATGTCCGTCAGTATACCGCGCACCTGCCTGCGTTGTTCGGCAGGCCAGCTACTCAGTGCCTGCATGCTCATAAATCGTAAGTATCCTTATTGCCCTGCATGACATTGTCTATCATTTTACGGTTCAGGGTAGGATTCAGTAATTCTATAAAGGTATAAATATAGCTGCGCAAATAAGCACCCTGCTTGATCGCCACACGTGAAATATTCATGCCAAACAATTGGCCGACTGGTATGGCGCGCAAATTCTTGTCACGTTCGGCATCAAATGCCATGCCAGCAATAATGCCAACGCCCATCCCCAGTTCTACATAAGTCTTGATTACGTCTGCATCAATGGCTTCCAGCAGGATATCAGGCTTAAGGCTGCGTATCTGGAAAGCGTGGTCTATCTTGCTACGGCCTGCAAAGGCGGCATCGTAGGTGATCAATGAATAATTGGCAATTTCTTCCAGGCTGATGTTCTTTAATTTAAGCAGAGGATGATCCACCGGCACCACGACTACATGTTCCCATTGATAACAAGGCAGGGATATCAAGCCATCAAAGCCGGCAATGGCCTCAGTTGCTATCGCAATATCTGCCTGGTCACGCATGACCATCTCGGCAATTTGCTTGGGGTTACCCTGCAATAACGATAATCTTACCTTGGGGTATTTTTGCATGAAGGCCTGCACCACCTTGGGCAATGCATAGCGTGCCTGGGTGTGGGTAGTGGCAATGGTAAAGCTGCCACTGTCCTGTGCCGCAAACTCTTTGCCTATGCGTTTAAGCCCATCAATTTCCTGCATGATGAGCTCAACTGACTTCAACACTGCCCTGCCCGGCTCGGTCAGGCCGCGTATGCGCTTGCCATGACGGGTGAAAATATCAACGCCCAACTCCTCTTCAAGCTCAATAATTGCCTTGGAAACACCTGGTTGCGATGTAAATAAGGCCTTGGCAGCCTCAGTCAGATTAAAATTCTGTCTTACAGCTTCGCGTACAAAACGCAATTGATGTAGGTTCATGGGTAGATTTTTTGTAAAGGCGAGGATAATCTCTTATGCAATTAGACCTAGGTTAGCATCGTTTTATATGCATGCGCTAGTATATAGACCCTGAGCCAAGAATTCCATGTTTCCACCAATTACAACATGCACAAACCATTATTAGTAACAGTTTTGAGCCTTTTCGTTTATTTAACGACAGCATCTCTTGCCTTGGCAGAAAGTATTACCGTACCGGGGCCAGAACTTAAAAGACCGAAAATTTGCCTGGCCCTGTCTGGTGGTGGTGCGCGTGGCTTTGCTCATGTTGGCGTGCTGAAGGTACTGGAAGAATTGCATGTCCCCATCGATTGTATTGCCGGCACCAGCATGGGTGCAGTGGTCGGTGGCTTGTATGCAGCGGGTTTTTCTGCCAGCGAAATTGAAAAGCGCCTGGATGCCTTGAAGCTCAACGATATCGCGTTAGACAGGGTAGAAAGACGCTATCTGCCGCAAAGCGTCAGGGAAGAAGATGAGCAATACCCTCTTGGTGCCACTCTGGGCCTGAGCGCCAATGGCGTGCGTCTGCCCGCAGGCGTCGTACAGGCCAGCCAGTTCCTGGAAATTTTGCAGAACTGGACTGCGCACCTGCAACCTGACATCGATTTTGACCGCCTGCCCATCCCTTTTCGCACTGTGGCGACCGATATGGAAACCGGCAAGATGGTGCTTTTTACGAAAGGCCCCCTGCATAAAGCCATACGCGCCAGCATGGCAGCACCTGGCGTATTTGCGCCAGTAGAAATAGATGGCAAATTATTGTCTGATGGCGGCCTGGTCAGGAACCTGCCCGTCGATATCGCCCGGCAAATGGGGGCAGATATAGTCATCGCGGTTAACATAGGCACACCGCTGATGCCACGCGACCAGTTACTCACCCTGTTCAATGTCAGCCAGCAGATGGTGAATATTCTGACTGAGCAAAATGTGGAAGCACAAAAAGCCATGCTGAATTCAAAAGATATTTTGATAGAACCAGGCCTGGGCAATATCACTTTTATGGATTTCGCCAGATCCAAGGAAGCGGTGAAGATAGGTGAAAAAGCCACGCATGAACTGGATGCCCGCTTGCTGACTCTGAGCCTGCCGCCAGACATGTATACCGTCAAGCATGAGATACGTCTGAACCCGCAATTACCGCCGATCAAAATTCAGTTTGTCGATATCAGCACTGACGGTGCCGTGCCTGAGAGTGATATACGCCGTCAGTTGAATATCCGCCCGGGTACAGAATACAAGGCGGAAGAAATCAACCGTAAGCTGGCCATACTGAACAATGCCCGCGAGTTTGACAGCGTCAACCATGAACTGGTAGAGCGGGATGGCGAATATGGCATACGGGTAAATGCCCATGGCCGCAACTGGGGGCCGCATTTCTTGCGTTTTGGCCTGGCCCTGTCCAGCGGTTTTGAAGGAGCTGGCGGCTTCAAGCTGCAAGTCGGTCACCGCCGCCCCTGGCTGACCGATGGCGGGCTGGAATGGCGCAATGATCTCGAATTTGGTAACAGCATCAAATATCACACTGAATTGCGCCAGCCCCTGTTTGAGCGCGAAGGCATGTATCTCGCACCATTTGTAGAGATCGGCCAGAACACCCGCAACCTGTATAGCGGCAATACCCGTATTGCCGAATACAATTTCCGCAGTGACAAACTGGGGCTGGATCTGGGCTTTCGCATAGGAGAACAAAGCACACTCGGCGAGGCCAAACTGGGACTGAATTTCAATCACTACCGCGTGCGCCCGAAGATAGGAGGCTTCCTGCTATTGAATGAAGATGGCAGCACGAAAGTCGAATCTCTGCCCAGCGCAGACTTGCAGCAATTTGGTCTGAAGTCGGCAGTCGTCTTCGACCAGCTCAGCGATGCCAGCTTCCCGCGCTATGGCTACAAGATAGATGCCAGCGCCTTTCTGGGCACCAGCGATACCAGGAAAAACTTCCAGGAAGTGGCGATCAATACGACCTGGGCTAATAGCATAGAAAACCACAGCATCAATCTGAAACTGAATGCGGCAGGTCTGTTCCAGAAAGGCACTGATGTACGCGGTATAGGCTATACCCTGGGCGGCTTCCAGCAATTATCCGCATACCAGCCTGACCAGTTCACGGGGGACTTCATGGTCTATGGCAGCATGACTTATTTGCTGCGTGCGGTGAAGTTTGATCTGGCGGGACAAAGCCTGTTCCTCGGCACGTCACTGGAAGCAGGCAGTGTCTGGAACAGGGGTGAAGATATGTCATTGAAGTCATTACGCAAGAGTGCCAGTCTGTTCGCCGGCTTCAACAGTTTTATCGGCCCTATTTACCTGGGTTTTGCGGTGGGGCAAAGTGGCGCAAAAAATGTTTTCTTCCAGTTGGGCAGGCAATAAATTTTTTAGCCGCCGTAAGCATACACAAATTTGCCACCCTGAATTTTGCCCATGACGCGTGAGCGCTGGTCCAGGCCCACATGGTCGCCAGCATTCATATTGATGACACCTTGAGGCACGACCAGATCCCTGGTGTTTTCCAGCGCAGTACGCAAGGCTTGCCGGAAAGCCTTGCTGCCAGGCTGGCTGGTTTTCAGGGCGGCAGGAATCGCATTCGCCAGCAGCATATACGCTCCCCAGGCATCACCAGCAAACTGCGTTGTCGTGCCCGCACCATAAGCAGCTTCATACTTGCGCACAAACTCGGTAGAGATTTTTTTGACTGCATGCTTTTCCGGCAATTGCAATGCCACCACTGCTGGCCCGGTCGGGAATAAAGTGCCTTCCACATCCTTGCCGCCGAGCTTTAAAAACTCCTGGCTGGCGATGCCATGGGTCTGGTAAATCTGCGCTTTATAGCCACGTTCTATCAGCGTCTTTTGTGGCAAGACTGCGGGTGTACCAGAACCGGCGATCAGTACTGCATCTGGCTTGGCAGCCATCATTTTCAAGACCTGCCCTGTGACACTGGTATCGGTGCGGGCAAAACGTTCATTCGCAACGATCTTGATATGGCGCAGCTCAGCCAGCTTAGAAAACTCACGCCACCAGCCTTCACCATACGCGTCAGCAAAGCCAATGAAGGCCACGGTCTTCACGCCGTGATCAGCCATGTGTTGTGTCAGTATGGTGGTCATATGAGTATCATTCTGCGGCATCTTGAAAGCCCAGGCACGCCTGGCATCCATGGGTTCGACGATACTGGCAGATGCGGCCAGGGTGATCATCGGCGTTTCATTCTCTGCCACCGTTTCCAGCATTGCCAGCGCGCTCGGCGTGGTATTGGGGCCGACGATGACATCGACCTTTTCTTCGGTGATCAGTTTGCGCGCATTCTTGACGGCATTGCCGGGGTCGCTGGCATCATCAAGCAAGATGTACTCAATTTTTTTGCCTGCAATTTCTTTGGGCCACAGCATGATGGCATTTTTGGATGAGGCACCGATGGCCGCTGCCGGCCCGGTGGTAGATAAATTGATACCCACCCTGATCTGCGCCTGCGCCACGACACTACCCAAGCTCAAAGCTGCGACGACTGCACCACGCAGGGAATAAGAAAAGATCAGGGACATGCGGTGACTCCAAAAAAATAGACGATGAAAGCAGCTAATAAAATCAGGCAGCAAAAGCTAGCAACAAAAACAGGTAAAAAATGGCAACTTAAAGATGAGACTCAACTACGCTTTGATCAATCGCCCCAAAAATGGATTTGCCGTTTTTATCCAGCATTTCTATCTTGATGCTGTCACCAAATTTCATATACGGTGTGACTGGTTCACCCAGCGCTATCATCTCCAGTGCGCGTTTCTCAGCGATGCAGCTATAACCCTTGCTGGCATCCTTGTTTGATACCGTGCCGGAGCCAATGATAGTGCCCGCCTTGGCATTTCTGGTTTTGCACAGATGCGTGATCAGTTGTGGGAAAGAGAACACCATATCGACACCCGCATTGGGCTGCCCTACGAGCATGCCGTTCATGCTGGAACGCAGGGGCAGATGAACTTTGCCTTCCTTCCAGAATTCCCCGAGTTCATCCGGCGTGACCGCCACCGGTGAAAAACTCGATGCAGGTTTGGACTGGAAGAAACCAAAGCCTTTTGCCAGCTCAGCCGGGATCAGGTTACGCAGGGATACATCATTTACCAGCATGAGCAATAGTATGTGGTCGCGTGCGTGCTGCACCTTGACACCCATGGGTACATCGCCGGTCACAACGGCGATTTCACTTTCAAAGTCTATGCCCCATTCTTCCGACGTCATGACGATATCATCGCAAGGGCCGATGAAGTCATCGCTGCCGCCCTGATACATCAAAGGGTCATGCCAGAAGCTGTCTGGCATCTCGGCGCTCCTGGCCTTGCGTACCAGTTCCACGTGATTGACATAGGATGAACCGTCCGCCCATTGAAATGCGCGTGGCAGAGGTGACATACACTTTTTTGCTTCAAACTCAAAACTATAGGCTACCCTGCCAGAATTCAGGCGGTTATACAGCTCTTCGAGCTGGGGCTGGATAAAATTCCAGTCATCCAGGGCACGCTGCAAGGTCGGGGCGATGCCGTCAGCAATAGCTGCTGTCTTCAAGTCACGGGAAACAACCAGTAATTGCCCGTCCCGGGAACCATCCTTCAGTGTTGCAAGCTTCATAATTCCTCTGTTTTGATCAAGTATTCTGCGATTTTACCCGAAGGGTTTGATGAAATTGTCAGGAAACTGACAGGTGCCGCGACTAATGACCAATTTACTTAGCAGAACAGCGCAATTTTAGGTATGCTAAAACCTCAAACTGCCGTTGCCTGCCCCCTCAAAACTGATCTGCACAGGAATAATTACCATGAACTTCAGTAATTTAAAAATCAGGGTACGTCTCAGCTTTGGCTTCGGCCTGACCTTGTTGACCATGCTGCTCATGGTCGTCATCAGCGTGGTGAGGCTCAATGAGATCGCGGACCGGAACAAGGAAATACTCGAAGATGATGCCGTCGGCGTCATCAGCGCCCTGGAAATTTCTGCCCTGATACAGGAAAACGGCAGCCGTACACTGGAGTTGTTCATTACATCAGACCAGAAAGCCCGCACGGCACAGTATGCTTCTATTGATGCAAACAAGAAAAAAATCAATGCCCTGCTTGAGATTTCCAAGAAACTGGCGATACCTCAGAAGGAAAAAGACGCTGTAGAAAAACTCATCGCCTCCAATGCTGCATTCGTCGCGGCTTTCAGCAAGACTGGCGACCTGATAGAGCTGGATCAAAAGGATGAAGCCACCGCCATGATGGGAAAATCCACCTTCCCTGCGCTGAAACAATCCCTGATTGATATACAGAATCTGAGCGCCATACAAAGAAATGATATGGAAACTAATGGTGAGGCGATCAAAAGCATCATCATGTTTTCGCGTAACCTCATGATAGTGCTGGGTATTATTGCCTTCGTCATCAGTGCTGCATTTGCAGCCTGGATCTCGCGTTCAATTACCATTCCACTGGATGAGGCCGTTCAGGTTGCCACCAAGGTCGCCAATGGCGACCTGACTGGTCGCATAGAAGTACGCTCAAGGGATGAAACCGGTCAGTTGCTGAGTGCACTGGCAGATATGAATAACAGTCTGGTCATGACCATCAGCCAGGTGCACAACAGCACGGAGATGATCTCGACTGCATCCAGTGAAATCGCTTCTGGTAATGCCGACCTTTCAAGCAGGACGGAGTCGCAGGCCAGCTCCCTCGAAGAAACCGCGTCTTCCATGGAAGAACTGACATCTACCGTCAAGCAAAATGCTGATAATGCCCGTCAGGCCAATCAACTGGCAATCTCGGCGACTGAAGTTGCTACCAAGGGCGGCAATATCGTTGGTCAGGTTGTTAATACCATGGGCTCCATCAAGGACAGCTCGGGCAAGATCGTTGATATCATCGGCGTCATTGACGGTATTGCCTTTCAGACCAATATCCTGGCTTTGAATGCCGCAGTCGAAGCTGCCCGTGCTGGCGAACAAGGCCGGGGGTTTGCCGTGGTAGCCGCCGAAGTCAGGAACCTGGCGCAACGCAGCGCCAGCGCCGCCAAGGAAATCAAGACCCTGATTGATGACTCTGTAGAGAAAGTCAATCTCGGTAACAAGCTCGTCGATGAAGCTGGCCTGACCATGGATGAAATCGTCACTTCCATCAAGCATGTGGCTGACATCATGAGTGAGATCACTGCCGCCAGTCAGGAACAGAGTGCAGGTATAGAACAAGTCAATCTGGCCATCACGCAGATGGATGAAATGACGCAGCAAAACTCTGCCCTGGTCGAACAGGCTGCCGCGGCCGCCGAGAGCATGCAAGAGCAGGCTGGCGCACTGGCCCAGGCTGTCAGCGTCTTCAAGCTTGATGCAGTCGTGAAAAAACCAACTGTTTCCGCAGCAAACAAAGCTGTCAGTCAAGCCCCAAGAGCTACGACAGCACCGTTAAAAATAAGCAAGGCACCGGCAAAAGCAGCAACGAAACCAGCGATGAAAACATCCAGCATGGAAAAACCGACTGCTGCGACAAATAATGACTGGGAAGAGTTCTAAGTTTTAGATAAAAATAGATGACCTCACACAAAAACAGCTCCACACGGGGAGCTGTTTTTGCAGGTGCTGACATCTGTGCTAAAAGATAGCCAGCTCAGGTCATCTATACCGACAAATCCACTTGCTGCAAACTATGCGCCTTGCCGTCTTCACTTAACCATATGCCGGAAGAACGTAACTGTCCGTTTGACTGATTTTGCGCATTCTTCAAATCGAATTCAGTGCTGGCATTGCCAAGATACAGTGCACCAACATTCGCCTGTTTCAAGGTTTGCAATTGATCATGACCTGCACCATCCTTGGTCCATACTTTGAGTTTTTGGTATATCGCATCGTTTTCATCTATCCAGTGATTGCCATCACTGTCATAGGCTCCCAGTTCAGAAAAGCCATTACCTGTGCCCGGACCAAACAATTCACTGCCATTATTGATCTTGCCATCATTGTTCTTGTCGAGCGCCAGAAAACCCGCACCCTGAACGAAAGAGATACTGTCTTTCTTGCCGTCGGCATCCAGATCAAAAGCAAATTTTTGCGATGTCAGTTGGGCAGAATTACCAGAGAAATTAATAACCAGAGGATCGACTTTTTTGGCATCGCCAAGGCGAACACTGCTGCTACTTTCTTCATGGTAGCTGCGGTTTAATTCAAACGACAGATCAAAGCTGATTTCCTTATTATCAGCGGTCACTATTTTTCCGGTCGAATGGAAAGAAGTCTGTTCAGTCTCGGTATAGGATTGATGCGTGTCTATCTCAACACCCCAGCCTTTTTGCGCTGGCTGGGCATTTTGTGCTGCGTCAGCAGGCGCCTGGGATGCTGGTGCTGCCGGCGCACTGGTACCCGCCTGTATATCTGCACTGCTCAGGGTGTTGATCTGTTTGCCAGTCATGAGTTCTATGATGTACCTGATCAGGCGTATGCGCGGGTCATTGTCAGCCTCATCGCTGGCTTGCTGGACGGCGTCAGTCTGTGCAGCCGCATTGTCGGCTGGCACTGCTGGCGCAAGCTGAGCGGCCCTGGCAGCGTCTGAAATTTGCACATTGCTTGACGCGTTTCTCAAGTTCGCCGGGAGACTGGCATTCCTGCCTTCAAAATCAGGGCGTTCCTTGCCTATCCAGGCGCGCAGTTTTTCCTGCGTTTCCAGCGTTGTAGTGGCAGTATGTTGTGAAGAAAAGGAAATATCCGAGGAAGCAATTTTCATGATGTGCTCCAGCCATGAGCTGATGATGAAGTAAACCTGGAACACATACCGGGGGCTTATATTTTTACATACAACAGCTCCCCTCGCACTCCTGCGCTCAACACACAGGACACGACCACGCGAAGCTTGTCAGCCCGATATACCTTCCATCCGCACGCACTTCAGTATTGCTCACTCGTCAAATGGAATATGCGTGATCTAACTGGATAACGGTCAAAGTTCAAAAAGCTTTATGACAAAGAGGCAGACAAGCCCATTTTTTTTCAGCCAGCTTTAGTGGCAAGGGAACTGCCAATATCAAACCAGGTCTTAGCAAGGTCTGAGCAGGGCTATGGCAAGGCCATAGCAAGTTCAGAACAAGCTCATAACAAGTCTGCGTACACACAGTGGTATGCTTGCAAACTATTTTTATCTTCTCCGGAAAATTCTTATGCTCAAGTTGCGTTTACTATCCAGTGTCCTTATTTCTGTCGGTGTCCTAAGTTGCGTCAACGCGCTGGCTGCAAATGACAAAGGCAACGCAACTAGCAAGCAGGCGGCAGTCGCGCAAGCCGGGCAGCAGCAAGGGCAGCAACTGAACAAGCTGGCTGACGAATACTATGAAAAACAAACCGCTTTCGACCCCATAGGTGCCACTTATAATGGCGACACCCGCTATGACGACAGGCTGCCAATGACACTGTCAGCACCTGTCAGGGCGAGGCAGATTGCCGTATTGAAGGATGTTTCCAGCAGACTGGCGCGCATACAGCGCGAACAATTATCAGCAAGCGATGCCGTCACCTATGACTGCCTGGACTATGAACTCAAGGCCAGCCTGGAAATGTCCAAATTTGACGGGCATCTGCTACCGGTCAATCAGATGGACAGTCTGCCCGTGACCCTGGCCCACTTCGCCTCCGGCCAGAGCGCACAACCCCTGAAGAAGGTCAAACAATACGAAATCTTCTTGCGTCGCCTGGCGCAATTGCCGGTGTGGATAAACCAGGCCACAGCTAATATGCGTGAAGGCATGAAACGCGGCATCGTCCTGCCCAAGGCCCTGGTTAATTCTGCCCTGCCCCAGTTTGCGCAACTGGTGACAGACAAAGTGGAAGATCATGCCTACTTTGCCCCTGTCAAAAACTTCCCCGAAGGTTTTAGTGAAGCAGACAAGCAACGCCTGAGCAAAGAATACAAGCAGGTATTAACCGCAAAAGTCTTGCCCGCCTTGCGTCAGTTTAGTCAATTCCTGTCTCAGGATTATCTGGCCGCCAGCCGCAGCAGCAGTGGTTTTGGCGCATTGCCAGGTGGAGACGCCTGGTACCGCGCCCTGGTACGCGACCAGACCACGACTACCCTGGCCCCTGAAACCATACATGCGATAGGCTTGAAGGAAGTTGCGCGCATACAAAGCGAATTTGTCGCCCTGGGCCCAAAACTGGGTTATAGCGGCGACCCGGTGGGCCTGCCAGCCTGGATAGATACGCAAAACCAGTATCGCCCTTATAAAACAGAGGCCGAGGTGCTGGACGGCTATCGTCAGATAGAAAAAATGGTCAAGGCCAAACTGCCAGAACTATTCAACAAAATGCCAAAGGCTGCGCTGGATATCCGGGCCGAACCTGAAATCAGCCGCCAGACCGCATCTGACCATTACACCCAGCCAGCCTTTGATGGTTCACGCCCCGGTGTATTCTGGGCCGTCATCAATAATCCGGCAGACTACAGCACGACAGGCATGAAAACCCTGTACCTGCACGAAGGCCAGCCAGGACATCATTTCCATTTGGCAACATCACAGGAACTGGACATACCCAAGTTCCGTAAATTCGGCGGCAATAATGCTTATACCGAGGGCTGGGCCTTGTATGCCGAGACCCTGGGCAAGGAAATGGGCTTGTTTGAAAATGACCCAAGTGCCTATCTCGGCCACCTGACAGATGAACTCTTGCGCGCCACCCGCCTGGTCGTCGATACCGGCTTGCATTCAAAAGGCTGGACACGCGAACAAGCCATTCAGTACCAGCAAACGACTCTGGGCTATAGCGAAGCTGCCTCACGCCAGGCAACCGAGCGTTACATGGCCTGGCCGGGCCAGGCTCTGGGCTACAAGATAGGTTCACTTAAAATCGTCGAACTCCGGCAAAAAGCCAGTGCTGCACTGGGCAAGCGCTTTCATCTGCGTCAGTTCCATGATGTGATACTCAGCGATGGCACCCTGCCACTGGCCTTGCTGGAAGCAAAAGTCAACAAGTGGATAGACAGCCAAAAGACAAATTGAGCAAGTTTGGATTTATTTTCTATCGCTTGATTGACCTGCCACTGTATCTGAAGCAGAATGAAATATAAGACTCATTCTGCAAACTCATTTTTGTAAACATAAGCAGTAAATCGAATACAGCACCGGGCTTGTTAATCAACAAACAATCCCGGTGCTGACTGGCCGGGTGTAGCCTGCACCTGTCATATGTTTGTTTAACTTGTGCAAAAGACATAGCGATGAATAAAATCGATGCGCTCAACAGCATAGCTGAACAAGCCAAACGGGGAGAGCTGGTTTTCCCGACGAATGTGGCGGCTTCCATTAAATTGCAGCAGACCCTGGATGACCCGGATTGCAGTATTGATACGGCAACCAAACTGGTCTTGAACGAACCCTTCCTGGCGGCCCGCATGGTCGCCATTGCCAATTCTGCCGCCTACAATCGCGGCAATGATGTCACCAATGTCAAGGCGGCCATCAGCCGTCTGGGCTTACGCACCCTGCGTGCGGTGGTTGCTTCGCTGGTGGTGCGACAACTCGCTGGCACCAGCAAGAACAAACAATTGCAGGCCATGACGAATAAGCTGTGGGAGCATACGGCCCAGGTAGCAGCGCTGTCACGCGTCATTGCCAGGCGCATCACCAAGCTGGATCCGGACACAGCGATGTTTGCCGGTATCGTGCATGAAGTGGGAAATTTTTACCTGCTGTCCCGCGTCGATGAGTACCCTTCTCTCATAGAAAGAGATGAACCTGCACCTGATTCCAGTCCTGATGACCTGCCCTCTTTCCTCGACACAATCATAGACCGCGAATCATCCGAGTCACAGATAGGTGCCGCCGTGATCAAAAGCCTCATGCTGCCGCAGCAAGTGGTAGAAGCAGTTGAGGCCCTGTGGTTCGGGCTGCGCGCCATGCCGCCAGAAACCCTGGGGGATACGCTGTTACTGGCGAACGAACTGGCAACCACGCATTCACCCATGGATATCCATTCCTATGCCGAGGTGTCTGAACAGTATTCTTCAGAAATTGACTTTGTCGTCGGTGATGGTACGCTGAACAGCATACTGGAAGAGTCAGAAGAAGAAGTCCAAACCCTGGCTGCTGCGCTGCAACTCTGAGTTTTCTTAATTCTGCATGCAACAAAACCAAGGGAGCATATGCTCCCTTGGTTTTTTCAAAGCACAGTTTTCAATACGTGGCTTTCAAACGATCAGGCCTTTTCAGGCCTTCAGGGCCGCCTGAATTTGCTGCAAGGAAGACGGGTCTTCGATAGTCGTCAAATCCCCAGCCGCGCGCCCTTCACAGATCGCCTGTATGGAGCGGCGTAGCAATTTACCGGAACGGGTTTTCGGCAACATGCTGACAAAATGCACGCGTGATGGCCTGGCGACTGCCCCTAGCTGCTTGTCAACCACACTCATGACCTCTGCCTCCAGTGCTCTCTTTTGCTCCGGCGTTTCTGCCAGTTCAGGGTTTTTGAGTATGGCAAACGCGACTGCCACCTGGCCTTTGAGCTTATCTTCAACACCCACCACCGCCACTTCAGAAATTTGCGGATGGCTGGAAATGCTTTCTTCTATCTCACGCGTACCCAGGCGATGTCCGGCAACATTGATGACATCATCAGTACGACCCAAAATGAAATAATAGCCATCAGCATCCCTGATGCCCCAGTCAAAGGTAGAATACAACTGCTCATGGGAGAAATTGGACCAGTAAGTATTCACGAAACGCTGGTCGTCGCCATACACGGTTTGCATGCAACCTGGTGGCAACGGGCCTTTGATGGCAACCACGCCTTTTTCATTTGCCGCGCACTCAGCACCGGTGTTTTCATTGATGATGCGCACATCGTAGCCATACATGGCTACACCCGGACTACCAAGGCGAGTGGCAGTCTGCTCAACGCCACGGGCAACCGACAGGATGGGCCAGCCCGTCTCGGTTTGCCAGTAATTGTCGATAATAGGGACGCCAAGCTCGCTTGCTATCCAGCTTGACGTAGTTTCATCGAGCGGCTCACCCGCCAGGTAAAGGGCTTTGAGCGAGGACAAATCATATTTGCGCATCAGCTCGGGCGGATGCTTTTTCAAGACACGTACGGCAGTCGGTGCAGAGAACATGCGCGTGACCTTGTATTTCTCGACTATGCTCCACCAGATTCCCGCATCAGGGCGTATCGGTGTGCCTTCATACATGATGGTCGCCATGCCAGCGATCAGCGGGCCATAGACAATGTAAGAGTGACCCACCACCCAACCTATGTCGGAAGTCGCAAAATAAGTTTCTCCCGGCTTGCCACAGAAAATATGCTTCATCGATGAAGCCAGTGCCACGGCATAACCACCGACATCACGCTGCACACCTTTGGGTTTGCCTGTCGTGCCTGAGGTATACAAGACATAGGACATGGCATTCGATTCCAGCCAGGTCACAGGCACCTGTGCATCCAGATGCTGCGCTCTTGCTGTCGCATAATCAACATCCCGCCCTGCCACCAGTTGCATGGCATCGAGGCCGCGATCTATCAGCAAGACGTGGGCGGGTTTGTGCTCAGCAAGTGCGATGGCTTCATCCAGCAAGGGTTTGTAGGGCACAGCCTTGCCACCACGCATGCCTGCATCGGCTGACACTACTAGCACAGGCTTGGCATCATCAATACGCGTGCCCAGGCTCTTGGAAGCAAAGCCACCAAATACCACAGAATGCACCGCACCTATGCGCGCGCAGGCGAGCATCGCAAATGCCGCCTCAGCGATCATGGGCATATAGATCAAGACCCTGTCGCCCTGCTTGACACCCAGCCCAAGCATGATGGCCGCCATGCGCTGCACTTCTGCATGTAGTTCGGCAAAACTATAAGTTTTTTCGGTATTGGTTTCGGTAGAAACGGCAATCAGTGCAGGCTGGTCTGCCTGGGTGGCCAACCAGCGATCAACTGCGTTATGGCAGAGATTGGTTTCACCACCGACATACCATTTCGCAAATGGCGACTTGCTATGGTCGAGTACCTGATCATAAGGCTTGTGCCAGTCTATCAACTGCGCTTCTTTGGCCCAGAACCCTTGCGGGTCTTGTATAGATTCCTGATAAAACGCTGCGTAGGTCATGCTGTCTCCTTCAATATCACAAAATGTTCTTAACATTCGCATCGGCCCTGAGCATTAATTATTATTGTTGGACAGTGGCGCTGGCACGTGTTGAGGCCTGCACTTTCACGTGCATAAAACTACTTCGTTTCAAATCCAAAATTTTGTCAGTCTGAGGGTACGCGTACCCAACCTTCCATCAGCACGCGCGCACTGCGGCTCATGATGGCCTTGGTGACACTCCAGTCGCCATTGCCTTGCGTCGCTTCTGCGCCCACTCTCAAAGTGCCGGATGGGTGACCAAAACGCACCGCAGTGCGCGCACCGCCACCAGCCGCCAGGTTCACCAGCGTGCCCGGAATTGCCGCCGCAGTGCCGATAGCCACGGCTGCAGTACCCATCATCGCATGATGCAGCTTGCCCATGGACAGGGCGCGCACCAGCAAATCGATATCCGCTGTCTGGACTTGCTTGCCGCTGGATGAGGTGTAGTCAGCAGCCTTGGCAACAAAAGCTACCTTGGGGGTATGCTGACGTTGTGCAGCTTCAGAGATATCCTTGATCAGGCCCATGCGTAACGCGCCGTGGGCGCGTATGGTTTCAAACATGGCCAGCGCCTTAACATCACTGTTGATGGCGTCCTGCAATTCTGTACCGGTATAGCCTATCGCTTCTGCATTGATGAAGATGGTGGGAATACCGGCATTGATCATGGTTGCCTTGAGCGTACCCACGCCAGGCACTTCCAGATCATCGACCAGATTACCTGTCGGGAACATGGAGCCACCTGCGCCCTCTTCATCGGCTGCCGGGTCCATGAATTCAAGCTGGACTTCTGCCGCCGGAAAGGTCACTCCATCGAGCTCAAAATCGCCAGTCTCCTGTACTGCACCATCAGTCATCGGTACGTGGGCAATAATAGTCTTGCTAATATTTGCCTGCCAGACACGGATGGTGGCGATACCATTTTGTGGAATACGTTCAGCATCAACCAGGCCAGCGCTGATGGCAAAGGCACCGACTGCAGCAGACAGGTTGCCGCAATTGCCGCTCCAATCAACAAAGGCCTTGTCTATCGCCACCTGACCAAACAGGTAATCAACATCATGATCAGGCTTGCAACTTTTTGAGAGGATGACAGTCTTGCTGGTACTGGAAGTTGCGCCACCCATACCATCGATCTGCTTACCATAAGGGTCGGGGCTACCTATCACGCGCAACAACAATGCATCGCGTGCTGCACCTGGCTGCTGGGCAGCCTCAGGCAAATCCTGCAGGCGGAAAAACACACCCTTGCTGGTACCGCCGCGCATATACGTCGCCGGGATTTTGATCTGTGGAAGATGGGCCATTGTCTTTAACTCTTTAAAATTTGATTCAGAGGCAGCGCCCCTCAATCAAGAGGTGCGCTTGCAAGCAGTGTCAGTAAAACAGTGCCAGTAAAACTTACGCAGCCTTGGCAGACTCAAGGAAGTCTTGTGCAAAACGCTGCAAGACACCACCAGCTTCATAAATCGACACTTCTTCTGCCGTATCGAGGCGGCACAGCACAGGCACAGCCACAGATTCACCATTCTTGCGATTGATGATCAGGGTCAGGGTTGCGCGCGGCATACGATCACCGATGACGTCAAAGGTTTCTGTGCCATCTATGTTCAGCGTCAGGCGGTTCACACCTGGCAAGAATTCCAGTGGCAAGACACCCATGCCCACCAGGTTGGTGCGGTGTATGCGCTCGAAACCTTCAGCGACAATCACTTCGACACCCGCCAGGCGCACGCCCTTGGCTGCCCAGTCACGCGAAGAACCCTGGCCATAATCTGCACCGGCAATCACGATCAGCGGCTGCTTGCGTTCCATGTAAGTTTCGATCGCTTCCCACATGCGGGTGATCTGACCTTCTGGTTCTATACGTGCCAGTGAACCTGCCTTGACCTTGCCATCAACCACGACCATTTCATTTTTCAGAGTCGGGTTGGCGAAAGTCGCACGTTGCGCCGTCAAATGGTCGCCACGGTGGGTAGCATAAGAATTGAAATCCTCTTCTGGCAAACCCATCTTGGCGAGGTATTCACCAGCGGCACTGTCGAGCATGATGGCATTCGATGGTGACAGATGGTCAGTCGTGATGTTGTCACCCAATACTGCCAGCGCACGCATGCCCTTCATGTTGCGGGCACCTGCCAGTGCGCCTTCCCAATACGGCGGGCGGCGGATATAAGTAGTCTGTGGACGCCAGTCATACAGGGGGCTAACTTTTTGTCCATCATCTGCCTGTTTGGCAAACATGGGGATATAGACCTTGCGGAATTGTTCAGGCTTGACGCTGGCAGCGACGACAGCATCAATTTCCTCATCGCTAGGCCACAGGTCTTTCAGCATCACTGGCTTACCTGCTGCATCCAGACCCAGTACGTCTTTTTCAATATCAAAACGAATGGTGCCCGCGATGGCATACGCCACAACCAGCGGTGGCGAAGCAAGGAAAGCCTGCTTTGCGTAAGGATGGATACGACCATCAAAATTGCGGTTACCCGACAACACTGCCGTCGCATACAGATCACGGTCTATGATTTCTTTCTGGATGACAGGGTCAAGCGCACCCGACATGCCATTGCAGGACGTGCAGGCATAGGCAACTACGCCAAAGCCCAGTTGCTCCAGCTCAGGCATGAGATTGGCTTCTTCGAGGTACAGGGTCACGGCCTTGGAACCTGGGGCCAGTGAACTCTTGACCCAAGGCTTGCGCGTCAGACCCAGTTTGTTGGCATTGCGGGCCAGCAAACCGGCGGCCACCATATTGCGCGGGTTATTGGTATTGGTGCAGCTGGTAATCGCAGCGATAATGACGGCGCCGTCAGGCATCAGGCCAGGTTCGTTTTCAACTGTGCCACTGATACCACGTGCTGCCAGTTCCGATGTTGGCACGCGTTTGTGCGGGTTGGATGGGCCTGCGATATTGCGAACGACAGAAGACAGATCAAACTTCAGTACGCGTTCATATTCCGCATTCTTCAGGGTATCTGCCCACAGGCCAGTTTCTTTGGCATAGGTTTCTACCAGCTTGACGAGTTCATCATCACGGCCTGTCAGTTTCAGGTATTTAATGGTTTGCTCATCGATATAGAACATCGCCGCAGTGGAACCAAATTCAGGTGCCATGTTGGAAATCGTTGCGCGGTCACCCAGGGTCAGGTGGGATGCGCCTTCGCCATAAAATTCCAGGTAAGACGAGACGACTTTTTGATTGCGCAAGAACTCGGTCAAGGCCAGTACCGTATCAGTTGCCGTAATACCTTCCTGCGGTTTGCCAGTGAGTTCCACACCAATAATGTCTGGCAGACGCATCCAGGATGCACGACCGAGCATGACACTTTCTGCTTCCAGGCCACCAACACCAATCGCGATCACACCAAGTGCATCCACCATAGGGGTATGGCTGTCTGTGCCCACCAGAGTATCCGGGTAAGCGACACCGTCTTTGACCTGCACCACCGGCGACATACGTTCCAGATTAATCTGGTGCAAGATGCCATTGCCGGGCGGGATCACATCAACATTCTTGAATGCCTTCTTGGTCCAGTTGATGAAGTCAAAGCGGTCTTCGTTGCGCCTGTCTTCAATGGCGCGGTTTTTATTGAAGGCATCCGGATCAAACCCACCGCATTCAACAGCCAGCGAATGATCAACCACCAGTTGTGTAGGTACGACAGGGTTAACCAGTGCCGGGTCACCACCTTGCAAGGCAATCGCATCGCGCAAGCCAGCCAAGTCTACCAGGGCAGTCTGGCCCAGAATGTCATGGCAGACTACACGCGCCGGAAACCATGGAAAATCAAGGTCGCGCTTGCGTTCTATGAACTGGCGCAGAGAATCAGTCAGCGTAGCAGGATCACAGCGACGCACCAGGTTTTCTGCCAGCACGCGTGAAGTGTATGGCAACTTGTCATACGCACCAGGCACGATAGCATCGACGGCAGCACGTGTATCGAAATAATCCAGGGTGGTACCGGGTAGTGGCTTGCGGAATTGAGTATTCATGGCTCGCTATTTTTAAATATTAGTATTCGGTGTTCAGAAGAGTTCAGACAGCAACTCAGAGTTGCAATTCAGAGTTACAATTCAGAGCTGCAGCTTGAAGCCTTCATGTGATGCTGTGAAGCCCATGCTTCCATAGAACCGGTGGGCCTGTATGCGTTTCTTGTCGCTGGTCAGTTGCACCAGTTGGCAACCGCGCTCACGTGCCAGGGCTATGGCTTGCTCTATGAACCAATGGCCTATGCCCTGCCCGCGCAGATAACCATCAACGCGCACGCTTTCTATCATGGCACGGGTAGCACCTTTTCTGCTCAGGCCAGGGATGAAAGTCACCTGCTGCATGGCGATGATACGGCCATCCAGCTCGGCTACCATCAGGAACTGATTATCATCGGCGCTTATGCGATCAAATGCCTCGGCATAACATGCGTCCTCCGAACCCACGCCTTCACGGTTCTTGCCCAGGTCATCATCGGCGATGAGTTCCAGCAGGCGCGGCAGATCCTGCCTCACAGCGCGTCTGGTGCTGAGTATGGACAAGTCTGCCTGCACTTTCATTTTGCAACCTCTGGTTTGCTTAGTTTGGTTTAACCTACTTGCGTTTATTCAATGGAACAAACTTCAGATCTTCAGGACCGACATAATTGGCACTAGGACGAATGATCTTGTTGTCAATACGCTGTTCTATGATGTGCGCCGCCCAGCCTGATGTACGGGCAATCACAAACAAAGGTGTGAACATGGCAGTTGGCACACCCATCATGTGATAAGACACGGCAGAGAACCAGTCCAGGTTAGGGAACATCTTCTTGATATCCCACATCACGGTTTCCAGACGTTCAGCAATATCAAACATCTTCATCGCGCCGGCTTCTTTAGAGAGGTTGCGCGCCACTTCCTTGATGACCTTGTTGCGTGGATCAGAGATGGTATAAACAGGATGGCCGAAGCCGATCACAACTTCCTTGTTTTCTACACGCTTCTTGATATCGGCTTCTGCTTCATCAGGATTGTCGTAACGCTTCTGGATTTCAAACGCGACTTCATTCGCGCCGCCATGTTTAGGGCCGCGCAAAGCGCCGATCGCGCCAGTAATGGCGGAATACATATCAGAACCCGTGCCAGCAATGACGCGGCCAGTAAACGTGGAGGCATTGAACTCATGTTCTGCATACAGGATCAGCGATGTATGCATGGCTTTTTCCCATGATGCGCTTGGTTTTTCACCATGCAGCAGATGCAGGAAATGACCACCTATGGATTCATCATCAGTTTCAGTTTCTATGCGTTTGCCATTATGGCTATAGTGATACCAGTACAACAGCATGGAACCCAGAGAAGCCATGAGGCGGTCAGCGATATCGCGTGCACCGGGGTGGTTATGATCGTCTTTTTCTGGCAATACGCAACCCAGAGCAGAAACGCCAGTGCGCATGACATCCATAGGATGGGACGATGCAGGCAACCATTCGAGTGCTGCCTTGACACTGGCTGGCAAGCCGCGCAGTGCTTTCAGTTTGGCTTTGTAGCCACGCAATTCTGCGACGGTAGGCAATTTGCCGTGCACCAGCAAATGGGCAATTTCTTCAAACTCGCAGGCGTCTGCCACGTCCAGGATATCGTAACCGCGGTAATGCAGGTCATTACCGGTTTTGCCAACGGTACACAGTGCGGTATTGCCAGCAGTAACGCCAGAAAGGGCGACGGATTTCTTAGGTTTGAAAGGAACTGCTTCAGTCATGATTATTTCTCCAGAGGTTCATATTCAGGGCTGTTCCCATCCGCCAGATTGATGTGGCACAAGGACGGGACAGCTTATATCATTATTATTTGGCTTTTTGCTGCGCAAACAGCGCATCGAGCTTTTGCTCAAAGTCGTGGTAATTGATGCGTTCATACAATTCCATACGGGTTTGCATGGTATCGACGACATTCTTTTGCGTGCCGTCACGGCGTATCGCGCCATAGACGTTTTCTGCAGCCTTGTTCATGGCGCGGAAAGCGGACAATGGATATAAGACCAGACCCACATCCACCGCAGCCAGCTCTTCAACCGAGAACAAAGGAGTAGCACCAAATTCAGTGATATTTGCCAGGATAGGTACTTTGACTGCGTTGGCGAATTGCTTGTACATCGCCAGCTCAGTGATCGCTTCCGGGAAGATCATGTCGGCACCCGCCTCTACGCATGCCAGGGCGCGTTCTATCGCTGCTTCCAGACCTTCAACTGCCAGCGCATCAGTACGTGCCATGATGACGAAATTGTCATCAGTACGGGCATCAACTGCAGCTTTTACGCGATCTACCATTTCCTGCTTGCTGACGATTTCCTTGCCAGGGCGATGGCCGCAACGCTTGGCGCCCACCTGGTCTTCGATATGGATAGCCGCAGCACCAAACTTGATCATGGATTTGACTGTGCGCGCCACATTGAAGGCAGAGGAACCAAAACCGGTATCGACATCGACCAGCAAAGGCAGGTCGCAGACATCGGTAATGCGGCGCACATCAGTCAGGACATCGTCAAGATTGGAAATGCCCAGGTCAGGCAAACCCAAGGAACCGGCAGCCACACCGCCACCAGACAAGTAGATCGCCTTAAAACCGGCACGTTTGGCCAGCAAGGCATGGTTGGCATTGATTGCACCGACGACTTGGAGAGGGGATTCTTCCTGCATCGCCTTGCGGAAGGCGGCACCTGCGGAGTATGTACTCATATGTATGCTTTCAGGTTAATGAACAGATTCTGGGATGCGTATTGCAATCGGCGTGCCAGCAACCCCGGTCTGACTGCTGTTTCAGGCTGATATGCATATAAATCAACTACTTATTCGTCTAGCGAGCAAATTCAATCCTGTTCAATGTCGCAAATTTGTTTCATAATGACGTTTCAAATTGAATTTTGAAACATCAATTGAAACATACATGAAACAGCCTCCTGCACTACGCGACGCCCACGACAAACCTGTCATCTGGACAGTCTCCATCTCGCGCCTGTTTGATATGTTCCGCGACATCATGGTTGAATATGATGTCAGCGCCGACATAGAACCCATACACATGGGTTTTGAAGAGGCCGCCCAATATCTGAAAGAGCGTCTGCAGACCGAGAGGTGTGATGCCGTTATCGCGGCTGGGTCAAATGGGGCTTACCTCAAAAACCGTCTGCCCGTCCCTGTCGTTATCGCCAAGGCCAGCGGATTTGATGTCATGCAGGCACTGGCCAGGGCGCGCAAGGTGTCGCCCGCCATCGGTCTCATCAATTACCAGGAGACCATGCCTGAGCTGGCAGATTTCAAGACGACCTTCGGTTTCCCGCTGGAGCAGCGCACCTACGTCACAGAAGAAGATGCGCGTGCCCAGATCAGTGAACTCAAGGCGGGCGGCACCAAGGTCATCGTCGGCGCAGGTCTGATTACCGACCTGGCTGAAGAAGCAGGCTTGACCGGCATTTTCATGTATTCCGCCACATCGATACGGCAGGCTTTTGATGATGCACTGGAAATCGCACGCTTGACACGACTGGAATCCGCCAGAGGACGGCATCACCCTGCTGCTGAATCTCTGCGCGCCAAGCATGGTCTGAATGATTTGCGGGGTGACTCCGCCATCATGCAAGCCACCCGCAAATCCATCTCCCTGTTCGCACGCTCCCCGGCAACAGTGTTGTTACAAGGTGAAACCGGCACCGGCAAGGAATTGGCGGCTCAGGCCTTACACAGGGAAAGCACGCGGGCACGCCAGCCCTTCGTCGCCGTGAATTGTGGTGCAATTGCCGAAAGTCTGCTGGAATCTGAACTATTTGGCTATGAAGATGGTGCGTTCACAGGCTCAAAGCGTGGTGGCCATGCCGGCTTGTTTGAAATTGCCCACAGAGGCACGGTATTCCTTGATGAGATAGGCGAAATGCCACTGACTTTGCAAACCCGCCTGTTGCGGGTGCTGGAAGAGCGCGAAATCAACCGCGTAGGCAGCATGCGTCCTATCCCCGTAGATGTGCGCATCATCAGCGCTACCCATTGCGACCTCGAAAGCCGGGTAAAAGAAGGAAAGTTTCGCGCTGACCTGTATTTCCGCCTTGCTGTATTACGCCTGCACCTGCCTCCCTTGCGTCAGCGTCCTGACGACCTGCTGCCCCTCGCAGTATGGTGCCTCAAGCATGCACTGGCTGCCATGGGTGCCAGACCACACGCCAACCTGCATGCAGAAATAGCCACTTGCGGCAGTCTGCTGCAAACCTACGACTGGCCAGGAAATGTAAGAGAATTACGCAATCTCATGGAGCGCCTGGCCCTGTTCCTGGCGGCAGAGCCCCTGCAGGCACTGACACCTGCTTTCGTGGCAAAAATCTTGCCTGAACTATATATACAACAGCCTATACAACAGCCCCCCACAGATATGGCAGGCAGATCAGGCAACATTGGCGATCTGGCTGCAACAGAGTCACTGGAACTGATCATGGAAAAATTCAGCCACAACCGTGAAGCAGCGGCAGACTATCTGGGTATCAGCAGGACGACTTTGTGGCGACGTTTGAAGCAAAAAGCGTAATCATTTGAAACATTAATTGATCATCTGGAGGGCGAATTTTGTGTCGCTCTAAGGTAGAATGAATTTGCGCTGCTACTCACAACCGTTGAGTGCACTTATCTTGCATAAAAAATATTATGAAAAAAATACTAATTGTTGACGATAGTAAAGTTTCCCGCATGGTGATCCGTGCGCACGTCAAAGCAGTGCATCCGGACTGGGAGTTTTTTGAAGCTGGCACTGGTGAAGACGCCATCAAGTCGGTCATAGAAAATAAACCAGACTTTTGCACCATGGACATCAATATGCCAGGCATGTTGGGTACTGATGCTGCAGAGCAAATTTTGCAGCAACACCCCGAAGTGCGCATCGCCATTTTTTCCGCGAATGTGCAGGACACCATGCAAAACAGGGCCACCTCCATAGGCACCATCTTTGTCGCCAAGCCGGTGACTGAAAAGTCCATCACTATCGTCCTCAATTATTTCGCGAGCGGCAAATGAATTCCCTCACCGAACTTCATCTCGATGCATTAAGCGAGGTCTTCAATGTCGGCGCTGGCAGGGCTGCTGCCAGCCTCAGCGATATTGTCGGTGAAGAAGTTCGCCTTTCTGTTCCCTCGGTCGAAATTCGCAAGTCCTCAGAAATAGATGTTTCTTCCATGGGTTTGCAGAGTGATCGCTTTGGTGCGGTACACCAGACTTTCAGCGGCTCTTTTGAAGCAGACGCCATCCTGCTGTTCACTGAGGAACATGCACTCAAAATCGTGCGCGACATGATGGGCTCGCAAATCAGCCTCGAAGACCTTGCCGAATTTGAACAGGAAGCGATGTGCGAACTGGGCAATATTATCCTCAATGCCTGCTTGTCAGCAATGGCGGATATGCTAAATATTCCTTTGAATTGTTCATTGCCAGATTACTCCGTTGCCAGTACCGAGGAAATTTTCCGTCGCGTCAGCAATGATGCTCAACAGCCCTATGTCCTGCTGCTGCATATTGACCTGGCGATAGAAAGCCGTCACTCCGAGGGACATTTGATTTTCTTGCTGAGTTCAACTTCACTGGCCGATTTGGTGACGCAGCTTGATCACTTTCTGGGAGCTGTTTAAATGGCGCAGTTGATGCCTGCTTCTGCCTACCGGGTAGATGAGATATTGAATACCATCAGCCTGGGGCTGATCGTGCTTGATGCGGACCAAACAGTACTCCTCTGGAATGGCTGGGTAGAGAGATATAGCGGCATCCCGGCCAGCCAGGCCTTGGGCAAACATGTATCTGAAGCCTTTGAAGAATTACCCAGCCGTGCCATATTAAGCGCAATTACCAACACCCTGAGCTATGGCTTGCCTGTCGTCTTGTCGAATGCCCTGCACCGTTCCCCTTTACCCCTGTTTCAGCGTGGCGAACAGGAAGTTGAGAAAAAACGTATAGACCAGTCTGTTACCATCACGCCGATCACTGCAGAGGACGGCGCTCGCCAGTGCCTGATACAGATCAGTGATTCAACGACCTCGATCAAACGCGAAAAAATCCTGCGCACGCATTCTGAAGTATTGAAGCGTGAAGCCACGACCGATAGCCTGACCGGCATCTATAACCGCCGTTTCTTTGATGAACACTACAAGATGGCCATGGGCCATGCGGTTCGCCATCATGTTCCCCTGACAGTCTTCATGGTCGATATAGATTACTTCAAGGAATACAACGATAACTATGGCCATGTGGCAGGTGACAAAGCCTTGATACAGGTGGCCGCAGCCCTGCGCAAGCAATTACTCAGGGCGACTGATGTGCTGGCACGTTTCGGCGGTGAGGAATTCATCCTGATGCTTCCTAACATGGCACCGGACATAGCCATGCAGTTTGCAGAAAAACTGCGTACCGCAGTCTGGGATCTGAACATACCGCATTTCAAATCACACATCAGCCAGCGCATCAGCGTCAGCATAGGCTTTAGCAATTACCACAAGCATCCAGACGTTGATGCCAATGCCTTACTCAAGTGCGCTGACGCAGCACTCTATGAAGCCAAAAAGGCTGGCCGCAATCAAAGCTATTTTCTACCCCTGCAGCAATTCAATACCCAAACTACAGCACCCGCAGGTACCCTGCATAAATCTATCAGTCATTAACAACTGCCATTGAATACAGGCCACTAATGCGGGCCTGCCATTGATTGCCCCACGCGTTTTAGAGCATATAAGGACATATTATGACGAATTCTGTTTCATGTTTTTCCGTATCCCGTCGCAGCATGATCGTGGCCTTGGGTTTATTGACGTTCACGGGCCTGGCGCAAGCACAACAGGTCTTGCGTGTATCCGCCATACCTGACGAAGCACCAACTGAATTACAACGCAAGTTCAAACCACTGGGTACCATGCTGGAAAAGAAACTGGGCATGAAGGTAGAATTCATACCCGTCACTGATTATGCCGCGTCGGTCGAAGGACTGATCAACAAGAAACTGGACATGGTCTGGTTTGGCGGCTTCACTTTTGTACAAGCCAAGGTACGCAGCAAAGACCAGGTCATACCGCTGGTGCAACGTGAAGAAGATGAAAAATTCAAATCGGTCTTCATTACTACCGATAAAAATATTACCAAACTGGAAGACCTCAAGGGCAAGACCTTCACCTTTGGTTCTGAGTCATCCACTTCCGGCCATTTGATGCCAAGGTCTTATTTGCTGGCCGCGAAGATCAACCCTGATACAGACATGAAACGCATCGCTTTTTCCGGCGCCCATGATGCTACTGTCGCTGCCGTATCTGGTGGCAAGGTAGATGCTGGCGCCCTGAATATCTCAGTCTGGGAAAAACTGTTGGCGCAGGGCAAGGTCGATACCAAGCTGGTGCATGTGTTCTACACTACCCCAGGCTACTTTGACTACAACTGGTCAGTACGTGCCGACATGCCTGCCGACTTACGCAAGAAGATCAGCGATGCCTTCCTGAACCTTGATCCGGCCAACCCGCAAGACAAAGAAATACTTGAGCTACAACGTGCCACCCGTTTCATCCCCACCAGGGCTGACAACTACAAGGCCATAGAAGCGGCAGCACATAATGCCGGCCTGCTGAAGTAATGCCAGCAACAACGACGGCAACAGCGCTGCGCTTGCGGCAGCTCTGTGTGGCGTTTCCCGGTGCAGCACATACTGCACCGCTAGCAGTGCAAGGGCAACAGTCATACATACTGGAAAATCTTGACCTGACCGTGGCCCAGGGTGAACAGATTGCCATCATCGGCCCCTCCGGTGCAGGCAAAACCACGCTGCTGCACACCCTGGCTGCAGCCCAGCAACCGGCCAGTGGACAATTCCAGTTCATGGAGCAGGATGTATGGGCCCTGTCGCACACGGCGCGCCATGCCTTGCGCCGCCATCTGTTTCTGGCACCGCAAACACCGCCGTTACCGGCACGCCAGCGCGTCGTGACTGCGGTACTGGCTGGTCGCCTGCCACACTGGACACTGGCACAGGCATTGCGCAATCTGATCAAGCCCACAGACCCGCTTGCCGCCTGGCAAGCCTTGCAGCGCTTTGATCTGCAACATAAGCTCTATGCCAGGGTCGATAAACTGTCTGGCGGCGAGCGCCAGCGCTGTGGGCTGGCACGCCTGCTCTTGTCCGACGCCAGCCTCTTGCTGGTTGATGAACCCTTGTCTGCGCTCGACCCGACGCTGGCGCTGCAAACCCTGAGTACCCTGCAGCAGGAAGCAAAGCAACGCAATGCGACGCTGATCTGCAGCCTGCATCAGGTGGAGCTGGCACGCCAGCACTTCCCGCGCCTCATAGGCTTGCGCGCCGGTAAAATCCTGTTCGACAGCGACAAGGTCGATGACCAGATGATCGCCGACCTGTACCGGAACACGGGCAGTCCCGGGCAAGATTCTTTGGAGATGACAGCGCCGGATCAGGCTGATTTCTCTGACGCTCCCCGCTGTTTTTAAGCACGATGACACAACAGGCGAGCCATCCAGAGATACAACATGATCCCGCATGGCGCATGCGGGTGACCGTCAGCTTGGGCATGCTGGTGCTGCTCTGGCCCATGCTGCAAATCACTGAATTCAAACCCTGGCAACTGATCGATGCACAAAGCCTGGGCGCAGCATGGCGCTTCCTGTCCGGCTTTTTTCCACCAGCGCATTCCACGGAATTTTTACTCATCGCGCTGGAGGCAAGCTGGCAAACCATCGCCATTGCCACGGCAGGCCTTACGCTGGCGCTGCTGGGGGCCATTCCCATGACCCTGATCGTCAACGAGCATTTATCGATCTCACGCATAGGTAGCGGGCGCATGCATGGCATGGCCAGACTGTTGCGTCAGCTCGTCCGCTGGAAGCTGGTTTTATTACGCAGCGTACCTGAGCTGGTCTGGGCCCTGCTGCTTGTGCGTCTGGTCGGATTGGGGCCGACTGCGGGCGTATTTGCCATCGCCCTGACTTATGCAGGCATGCTGGGCAAGGTCTATGCCGAAATACTGGAAGCCAGTGATGCCCACGCCACCGACAGCCTGCTCAGGAATGGCAGCAGCCGCCTGACAGCATTTCTGTATGGTGCATTGCCAAATGCCGCCCCAGAACTGATTTCCTACACCATCTATCGTTGGGAATGCGCTATACGCGGCTCTGTCGTCATGGGTTTTGTCGGTGCTGGTGGCCTGGGTCAGCGCATGGATGAATCCATGAAAATGCTGTCTGGCGCGGAAGTATCCACCATGCTCATCGTGTTCGTACTGCTGGTGGGTCTTGCAGACCTGGCCAGTAAATTATTCCGCAAGGCACTGGCATGAGTGCACTTGATAACAAGATGCCAGTTGCACCGGCACTATTCAGTCCGCTCAAGCTGGTATTAAGTGCTGGCATCATCTTGCTGGTCATCGCCAGCTTTGCCAGCCTGAACATCGAATGGCGCGCCCTGTTCAGCGACGATGCCGCAGGCAAAACCTGGGAGTTTCTGCTAGGCTTTGCGCCGCCTGATGTCAGCCCTGCCCTGCTGACAAAAACCGCGCTGGCCTCTTTTGAAACCCTGGCCATGTCGGCACTGGGCACCCTGATTGCCGCCATTTTGGGTCTGTTACTGGCCCTGCCAGCCAGCGGCCGCTTCGGCAAAACTGCAAAAAGCAGCACACGCTTATTTTTAAATGTAGCGCGTGCCATACCTGAACTGGTGTGGGCGTCCATCATGCTGATTGCCGCTGGCCTGGGCCCATTTGCAGGTACTATTGCGCTGGCCGCCCATACTACCGGCGTACTTGGCCGCCTGTTTGCTGAAGTATTGGAAAACGCTGCGCCGCACGCAGAATCCACATTGCGCCTGAACGGTGCATCTGCCATCAATGCCTTTCTGTATGCGACGCTGCCACAAAGCCTGCCGCAAATGCTGTCTTACACCCTGTACCGCTGGGAAAACAATATCCGCGCTGCCGCCATCTTGGGTGTCGTCGGTGCTGGTGGCCTGGGACAGATGTTGAAGTACCATCTATCACTATTCCAGATGCAGACCGCCGCCTCGGTCATCGTCGCCATGCTGATACTGGTTGCCTTGGTGGATGCATTGAGCTTCGCGGTGCGGCGCTGGTTGATGCACTAACACTACCCATTAGCACTACCAACTGATCACACAAGACAAAGCCAGCAAACCCAGTGCCAGGACGAAGTACAGCAACTGCAAGGGTATCATCCACTTGGCCCAGGTTGCCCAGGGTATGCGCGCCAGCGCCAGCACGCCAACAGTAATGCCGGATGTCGGTATCATCGGTGTCGTGAATTCACCAAATTGAAACGCCAGTATCGCAGTCTGCCTGCTCACGCCGACCAGGTCAGCCAATGGTGCCATGATGGGCATGGTCAGTGCCGCCTGCCCGCTGCCGGAATGGATAAAGAAATTGATGACAGACTGGATCACAAACATCTTGTGAGCTGCAAAGATGGGATGTGAGGACTGTACGAAGGGCATGAGGAAGTTCAACATGGTGTCGATAATATTCGCGTCCCGCGCCAGTATCATGGTGCCACGTGCCAGGGCTATCACCAGTGCAGTGGTCACCAGGTCTTTCGCGCCTTGCATAAAGGCTTCGACAAAACTGTCAGCATTGAGTTTGCCGACTATGCCTACCAGGATGGCCATGACCAGGAACAGGGCAGCAATCTCTTCTATATACCAGCTGTATTTAACGACTCCCACGACCATGGTAATGAGAGTCAGCAGAAACATGCATAGCACCGCCTTGTGAGTAGCTGTCATGCCGGCAAAACTGGTGAATTCATCGATCCTGAGATTCTTGCGTTTTTCTTCATCAAGAACAAAGGTTGGGCTTAATTGTGGATTTTTCTTGATACGTGCTGCATACCAGCTGAGAAAAACAATAGTCACGACTGTCGCCAGCAACCACGCAACAAGCCGGAAACCTATGCCAGAAAACAGCGATACACCCGCAATCCCCTGGGCAATACCAACATTAAAAGGATTCAGGAACGCCGCTGCAAACCCGACTTGCGAGCCAACGAAGGGTATTGATACGCCGATCACCGAGTCATAGCCAAGTGCCAGCGCCAGCGGGATAAAGATCATGACGAAGGGTATGGCTTCTTCTGCCATGCCAAAGGTCGCCCCGCCTAGCGAAAACAGGGTCACGAACAAGGGAATGATGCCAGCCCTGACCAGATGGGAATGCGTGTGCGCACGAGCCACGGATTTGATCATGGCATCAATTGCTTCGGTTTTTTGCAAGACCGCGAAAGCACCACCAACGATGAGTACAAAGCCGATGATCAATGCCGCTTCAACAAAGCCCTTGATCGGCGCCATCATCAGGGCCACAGCACCTTGCGGATTGCTGGTGACATAGTGAAAGCTGGCAGGATCTATCAGCGTCTTGCCATTCACCACATGGGTATCATATTTACCACCGGGTACCAGCCAGGTAGCCAGCGCGATCAGTGACAGCAAGGAAAACAGCAGAACAAAGGTATTCGGTAATCTGAGTTTTTTCAGCATGATGCGCTCCTGGTCACAAGGACAGTAAATTACCGCTGCGATAGGCAACGGGACCAGCAATCTTGGCGATGCGCATGCCGTGCGTCGCATAACGTCTGGCCACGCGGGCAAATAAAATGCCGGATACAGTTGCCAGCACTGGCGTTAGCTTCGCGCTGATTGGATCAACAATGTCGGCCACTTTCTCACCTGCCTTGACGTAATCGCCTGTCTCTCTGGTAAACACCAGGATGCCTGCATGTGGGGCACGCAAAGGCTCTACACCTTCCAGCGGTGTAGGCTGGCATAAGGCCCGAGGTAAGGTTGGCGCTTTTCCACGCAGGTAACCCGCGTGTCTGAGAAAATTGATGATGGCCGTGGCGTCTGCCTGCGCCAGCTCATGACTGACCTCGGTTTCTCCACGCAATTCCACCGTGATGGACAGGCAGGCATTTGGAACAGGCGTCGCCGTACCGAAATGTTGTGCAAGCTCCCACCAGTGGCGTGAGCAAGATTCATCAAAAGGATCATCCCCCGACAATACCGACACCAGCACTGCCTGCGCCCCGAGGTAGGCGGCCAGTGGCATGCAATCTTGCGCCAATGGAGTACCCGTATATAAGTGCATGACAGCCTGGTTATCGCAATGCAGATCCAGCACGATGTCGGCATCCACTGCCAGGGTTTGCAGGATTTTCTTTTGCTGTTCTGTTGCAGTTTCTGGCTGCCATGCCTGTAGTACTGCCTGTGCCTGCTCGCGTATCAGCTTTACATTTTCTTTTTCATCCGCACCCAGCTTTCCTTCCAGCAGAGGTAAAAGATGTGATGTCAGGTGGCGATAGCCACGGTTGAAATTGACACCAGTCGCCAGATCAAAGCGGCCAAAAGCCGTGCCCTCTATATCCTGTGCCAGACCTATAGGGTTGGCCACCGGCACCAGTACGATTTCAGCCGCAATCGCAGAAATTTTTTCATACTGCTCCAGCATCTCGCGCAAATAGTGATTCACCAGCATGCCGGGTATTTCATCTGCGTGCAAGGACGACTGTATATACACTTTCCGGCCCTGGCCTGGCGTGCCGTAATGAAAACTCCGCAACTCCCGCACTGTCCCGCTACTGATATCTGGCAAGGCATGGCTTTGTATTTGCATAAAAACTCTTTTCTTTTGTTGGTGATGGTAAGACCAAAAACTGACTCATACAGTATTTATCTTGTGGCACATATTGTTCATGCTTCCACAGCATTTTTTCAATAGCAGCTTTTGCAAGGAGAAAAATACAACACTGCCTGAACCCGTCCTCACTGCGATTAATGAACGATTTTTTACATATTCTACATTTATGAAAATAAAACGACAAATAGTATTGAAAATATTTTTAAACAGGGCTACAGTTCATTCATCGAAAAAAGTTTTACTCAATGTTTTACTGAATGCTTTACCGAATACGGCACATGAAAAAATTAAATCCCCCTGTTGAATCTGCCTCCCCGGAAATGGTCTTTGCCAAATCCACGCTGGGTGAGTCATTGATGCTGGTCTTGCAGGAAGGCTCAGCATCCTATAAACGCATTGCCAATTTCCTCTTGCGTAATCAGGTCAAGGTGACGGCGCTCGGCATAGAAGACATGGCAGAACAATGTGATGTATCAACCGCTACCATCAGCCGCTTTGCGCGTGACATGGGCTTTAATAATTATGCGGGGCTGCGTAACCAGATTGCAGAAGTGGTGCAGGCCGTATTCCAGCCGGTAGAAAAACTGCGCAATACTATAGAAGCAAAAAAGAATGCGCCTTCGCCTGCCCATACCAGCATGCAGTTTGCTGCTGCCAATATCGATGCTGCCAGCCAGGGCATGTCTGAATCAGATCTGAACGAGGTAGTCAGCCACATCGCCAAAGCTAAAACCGTGTATGTCATGGGCTTTGGTCTCAGCGCCCATCTGGCCGGCATGCTGGCCCTGCATTTGCAACCCTTTTGCTCGCATGTGGTGGAAGTGGTGGGGTATGGCGGTACTGAAGTCGCGGCTGGTCATCTCGCGAATATTACTGACAAGGATGTACTCATCGTCATCTCTTTCCCACGCTATGCGCTGGACGTCATCAAGCTCACGCAGTTTGTACGCGACCATGGTGCCTGCATAGTCACGATCACCGATTCGCCAGCCTCGCCGATTGCTCAACTGGGTAATTATCTGCTGCTGGCACCAAGCACCCACGGTGTCTTGCCCAGCAGTTCCAGTGCCGCGATCGCTGTCATCGAAGCCCTGGTCAGCAGCATGATGGTATCGAATAAAAAGAACGTGGAAAAGGCCATGCGCCTGACCGAAGCCATATCAGCCTATCTGCATAGCGCTGACAACAACGTCAAATACACACAGCCGGATAGCAATAAACCCAAGAAGTAAATAAACAAAATTAGCGAATCACAGTCACTCCCCGGAGTGCCTGAGGGGGATGCTTTTTTTAAATTTCTGTAAAACCTGAGGAGAAGAAGGCAATGGCAACGAAAAAACAAGCATGTCAGCCCATACCCAAGAAATTGGCTGTCGCAACCTGGTCGGCATTGAGCGTCATGACGATGCTGGGCATGAGTACGCAAAGCGCATGGGCGCAGACTGAGAATGATCCCAACAAACCGCAGCGAGTAGAAATTACCGGCTCGTCAATCAAGCGCATTGATGCAGAAACTGCCCTGCCCGTGCAAATCATCAGCCGCGAATCGATAGAAAAGTCAGGCGTCACCACGGCGGCAGAATTATTGAGCAAAGTGTCGGCCAGCACTGCGGGTTTGACCGATGGTGCCAGCTTTAGCGACAACGGTGGTACGCAACGTGGCTTCAATGGTGCCAACCTGCGTGGCATAGGTGTCTCATCTACCCTGATCTTGCTGAATGGCCGCCGCCTCGCCAACTTCGCTTCACCCGGCACTTCATCTGGCGTGGATTTGAATTCCATCCCTTCCGCCGCCATACAGCGCGTGGAAGTCTTGAAAGACGGTGCATCAGCCATCTATGGTGCAGATGCGATTGGTGGTGTCATCAACTTCATTACCCGGCCTGATTATCAGGGAGCAGAAATATCTGCCTATGCGGGCAATACCCAGCATGGTGGTGCGGATAAAAAAATCATCAGCCTGTCTGGCGGGATAGGCAGCCTGACTCAGGACAGGTACAACCTCATGGGTGTGGCGAATTTCCAGAACACCGGTAGCCTGCGCTCTACCCAACGTTCATGGATAGGCTCTGCCTATCAGCCTGACATCAATCTTGATGTGGGCAGCTCCAACACTTTCCCGGCGAATGTACGCCGCACCACGGCCAGCGGCGGTGCAACCGGTTCTCGTCTGAACCCTAGCGCCCCAACTTGCAACCCACCTGCCACGGTATTTGCAGCAGACAGCTTTGTCGGCAGCAAAGCCTGTCTGTATGATTACATGCACGACACCGAGATTTTCCCTGAATCAAAGCGCGCGTCACTGCTAGGTCGTGCCCAGTTTGCTATTGATGCCGACAATACCCTGTTTGCTGAAGTACTCCACAGCGACACCAAAACCACTTACCGCATCAGCCCACTGACGGTCACCAACCTCAATTACCCGGTCACTGGAATTTACTATCCGAATGACCTGATCACGACCAATAAAACACCTTTGCGCGTAGGCTTGCGCCTCAGTGCTGCTAGTCCGCGCACTAATGAAGTGAATGCAGTTGCGCAACGCCTGATAGTTGGTGCGAAGGGCACACTTGCAGGCTGGGATTATGATACCGCCCTGAATCACAGTGTCAGCAAGGTTGATGACAAATATGTCGATGGTTATGTCAGGACATCGGCTTTTGACAGCGCCTTTTTGACAGGCAAGATCAATCCCTTCGGCCCTTCAGGAACTGAAGGTACGAGTCTGTTGAACGCAGCAAAGATCAGCGATGCCGCCCGCCAGTCCAGGGCAACTACCGATGCGTTTGACATCAAGGCTTCACGTGAATTATTTGCCATGGCAGGCGGCAATGCTGGTCTGGCAATAGGGGCAGAATACCGTCGTGAAAAACTGGAGTTCACCCCGTCTGCCCTGCTGGCTGCTGGTGAGATACGCGGCGACGGTGCTGCATCTGCCTATGGTGGCAGCCGCACCGTCAAGGCCCTGTTTGCCGAATTGAATTTGCCCATACTCAGCAATCTCGAAGCCCAGGCTGCCGTGCGCCATGACAGCTATAACGATGTAGGTAGCACCACCAATCCAAAATTTGGTTTGCGCTGGACACCTGCCAAGGAAGTCGTGGTACGCGGCTCCTACAGTGCCGGTTTCCGTGCCCCCAGCCTGGCTGACATCAATGAACCAGCACGCACAGGACAGACCAGCGGTATCTACAATGACCCGCTTGGCTGTATCAAGACCGGCAATATCGACAATACCAAGAACCCGGATTATTGCGGCATACAGCCTGACCTGATCAAGGGCGGCACCGCCAATCTGAAGCCTGAGACATCGAAGCAGTTTTCTGCCGGTATCGTCGTTGAACCCGGCCGCAGCCTGACTGCCTCCCTCGATTACTGGCGTATAGAAAAATCTGACACCCTGCTGGCCAACGAAGGGGCTTACTTCAGCGACCCCAAGTCCAACCCAGGCTACGCGATTCGTGGTGCGGCTGATCCCAGCCTGCCAGGCATCCCGGGCCCTATTCTGTCAGTCGATGGCCGTGTGAAAAATATAGGCTCGTTGAAAACCTCAGGCGTCGATGTCAATGTCAACTGGAAGCTGCCAGAAAATAGCTTGGGCAAATTCAATATCAGCCTGAACGGTACTTATGTCATCGACTACAAGACTCGTAACACGGCTGCCAGCCCGGAAGTGAATGGCGTAGGTATCTACACCGACACCCAGGTAGTACAACGCTGGAGACATACCCTGACATTTGACTTTGACCGTGGCCCATGGGGCGCGACACTGCAACAGACTTACTACCAGGGTTATCACGATCAGAATGCCCTGGCCGATGGCAGCACCCGTGACGTGCCCGCCTATGTCTTGTGGGATTTGAGTGGCAGCTATAAATTCAGCAAGGCATTCAGCTTGCGTGCAGGCATCAAGAACCTGCTGGATACGAATCCGCCACGTTCCAACCAGGTATATAGCTTCATCGCTGGTTATGACCCCAGCTATACCGACCCACGTGGCCGCTTCCTCTACATATCTGGCAACTACTCTTTTAAATAAGCTATATCAATAATCACTTCCAAAGCAGCGCCTGCGTGGATATTAGGGACAACACTTGGTGTTGTCCCTTTTTTTAAACGCATACGCATAGCGATGAATTGAATCACTTACAATGTCAAAAAATCAGGATGAAAATAATGACAGTTTCTCTGAAAAATTCCAGTTGGCTATTGCGTAGTTTGCTAAGTTGGCTAACTCTTTTAATCTGGCAATTGCCCATGAATGCTCACGCAGAAGACAACACCCAGCAACAATCGAAAGGTTCACTCGTCATCATAGGGGGTGCCTTGCGGGTCGATAATGCCGTGGTCTGGCAGCGTATCGTGCAACAGGCTGGTGGCAAGGGTGCCAGGATTGCCGTCATCCCGGCGGCGGCAGGCAGCCCGGAAAAATCAGGGGGATTTGCGGTGGAATCCCTGAACCAGCATGGCGCCCAGGCTTTTTTGGTTCCACTGTCGGTGAAGCACGCGCAATTCAAGCCACAAGACATCGTCAACGACCCAGCCTGGCTCGGCAAACTCAACAATGCCAGTGGTGTATTTTTCACCGGCGGCGACCAGGGTCGCATCGTGCAGGCGCTGGTCAAGGCAGATGGCAGCAAGACTGCAATGCTGGAAGCTATCTGGGCACTATATCAACGTGGCGGTGTTATCGCCGGCAGCAGTGCCGGTGCCGCCATCATGAGTACCACGATGTTTTATGATGCCAAGCCTGTGCTGCCTACCCTCAAGCTTGGTGTCACTGATGGCAAAGAGATTGCGGCTGGCCTGGGTTTCATCGGCCCGGATGTATTCATAGATCAGCACCTGATCATCCGTGGCCGCTTTGCCCGTATGCTGCCTGTCATGCTGAAAAAAAATTACAAGCTGGGCCTCGGTGTTGATGAAAATACAGCCATGGTGGTCAGTAATCGAGGTGAAGTTGAAGTCATCGGCTATAAAGGCGCGATCCTGTTTGACCTTAGCCAGGCATCGACCGATGGCGCACAAAAGAATTTTAATATCAGCAATGCCCGCATCAGCTATCTGGACCGGGGTGACCGCTTTAATTTGTACACCAGGACGCTGACGCCAACGGCAGACAAGCTGCAAAACAAGCTCAATCCTGCCCAGGCTTACAATACAGACCAGCGTTTTTATCCTGATATCCTGGCCAATACCGTAGTCACCGACCTCATGTTTCATTTGATTGATGGCAAACAGGAGCGTGCCATCGGCCTGGCTTTTGGCATGGATACACAGCCTGAGCTGGGTTTTGAATTCAGCTTCAGCAAAGTGGCGGACAGTCAGGGCTATTATTCGAATGCCTCTGGTGCGGAAAGTTATACAGTGCACAACTTGCGTCTGGACATAAGGCCAGTCAGCATGAACCTGCCACTTTACAAATAAAGCAAGCCTGACAGCAGGCTCCAGCAAGCAGGGTGGATGGCCTTGACGCCACCCTGCCTCCCCCCTTTAGCACAAGATCTATGCCCTGATTTGTCGTTTGTTTGCAAATTCTTCCTCTCAGGCATCTTGGCTTCACTTACAATCCAGATAACGCTTACCCCCTGCACCTTGCGGGACACATTGCGTGATCGCCAATTAATAAACTATGCAGACCTGTCCCAGATGCAGGTGGGAGCCCGAGGTGATACCCGTTTTTCTCTCTTGCTTCCGCCTGGCATCACGGCATACTGCAGCAAACCAGTGAGACCACACCATGAAACTCAGCACCCGCATCATCTTGCTGTGCGCCATCACCCTGTTTGGCATCTCCGTTATTTCTGCCATTTCGCTATATTCCCTGCGCCAGACCATGACCAGGGAGCGCACTGAGCAAATTTCCAACATGGTGGAAATGGCCCATGCCGCCATAGCAAAGGCCTATGCACTGGAACAATCAGGCAAGCTCTCACGTGAAGATGCGCAAAAACAGGCCAAGCTGGCGATTTCCAGTTTTCATAAAGATGAAATGTATTTCTTCGTACGCGGCTACAACGATGATTTGTTGCTCGTGCACCCCAAGGCAGACCGCATAGGTGTACCGCAAAAGGATATGAAGGAATCTGGAGACCGCTACCGTGCCTCACTTGGAAAAAGCAAGATAGGCATAGTGCAGGCATTGGGCACCCGGCCTGGCGTTCAAGGCCAGGTTGAGAAAATCTATGCCGTCATGCGCTTCGCTCCGTGGGAGTGGCTGGTGGGTACCGGTACTTATCTAGACGATATCAATGAAGCCTTCTGGCAGCAGGCCGGCATCCTGCTCGGCCTGGGCTCTCTCATGATGGCCATGGTAGGTGCCCTTGCCTGGCACATGACACGCACGATTCTCGGTCAACTGGGCGGCGAACCCGCTTATGCGGCCGAGGTAGTAGGCCATATTGCCGAAGGTGACCTGACTGCCGATATACAAGTCAAGGGCCATGACCAGTCCAGCCTGCTGTTTGCGATCAAGACCATGCGCGACAAGCTGGCCTCTGTCGTCAGTGAAGTGCGCACAGGCTCAGAATCCATCGCCACGGCATCTGGTGAAATTGCCTCAGGCAACCTGGATTTGTCTAACCGTACCGAGCAACAAGCAGGGGCACTGGAAGAAACTTCATCCACCATGGAAGAACTGACTTCTACGGTCAAACAAAATGCCGACAATGCCAGACAGGCAAATCAACTGGCGATCTCGGCATCTGAAGTCGCAACCCAGGGTGGCAGCGTGGTGGGCCAGGTGGTGGCGACCATGGGTTCCATCAATGAATCATCGAAAAAAATCGTCGATATCATCAGCGTTATTGACGGCATCGCCTTCCAGACCAATATCCTGGCATTGAATGCTGCAGTAGAAGCTGCACGTGCCGGTGAACAGGGTCGTGGCTTTGCCGTGGTTGCCAGTGAAGTGCGCAACCTGGCGCAACGCTCGGCCTCTGCCGCCAAAGAAATCAAAACATTGATAGACAGCTCTGCAGAAAAAGTAGAAGAAGGTGGCAAGCTGGTTGCCATCGCCGGTTCTACCATGGATGAAGTAGTCGCCAGTGTCAGGCGCGTGACTGATATCGTCGCCGAGATTGCGTCGGCCAGCCAAGAGCAGAGCTCGGGCATAGAACAGGTCAATCATGCGATTGTGGATATGGATAATATGACGCAGCAAAATGCCGCTCTGGTAGAACAGGCATCTGCTGCTGCCCAGGCGATGAATGAACAGGCTGCAGCACTGGCACAGGTGGTCAATATTTTCAAGGTGCAGCAACAGGCTGGTAATTCGCCACAGATCAGCCGTGCCAGCGTGCGTCCAGCGCCAACTGACCAGGTGAATCAGCCACGCCGCTTGCGCTAGGGAACTATCACTTAAAGAAAGATTTTCCCGCTCAATCCGGTAATGATGCGCTGGCGCTGCAAAGCCTGCTCAGTTGCCGTATTGTCGCGGGTCGCATTGGCTGAGAAATCAATCACGGTTGTCTGTTTATCCGGCACAGTTGTGCTATCAATGAGCTTACCGAATTCATAACTGGAGATGCTCAGATTGCGGTCATGGCTTTTTTCCAGTCGCGCACTATTCAATTGATTTTTTTCAAATCCTAATTCGAGCTTGCTGCTCTCATGATCATCTACCTTGAAGTAGCGATAATTCTGCGAGTTCTTGCTCTCGCCTAGCTCCGGTTTTTTGCCAGACTTCAATTCAAGGTGGAAAGCTGCGCTAAGGCTGGATTCCAGCTTCTGGCTGATTTTTCCACTCGACAACTGGCCTTCCTGTGTCGTCTTCTGGCTGGTCTGGAAATTGAAATAATCGTTTTCCTGCAAACGCAAAGGATTTGGCGTAGTTGTCTCACCTGTAATCTTTGCGTCAAAATCTGCCAGTCCAGTTAGCAGGGAGCCCGCGCCGGCATCCCAGAACGATGGGGCCTTGGCAGGTGCCAGTGCTGAAAGATTGTCAGTATCATCTGTGGTATTGATTTTTTGCACGGCAGAAAATGCTTCCTTGTACTGCGCTATGAGGCCTTCATCTGCATGACCACGCTTGGCAGCACTATCGATTTGCCCCAGGAATTGCTGGATAGCCTGCTCCCTTTGAGTCGCATTTCCCCTCAGACCTGCATTGTCGTGCTTGACATCAATATCGATCACGCCACTGGGTGAGGTCAGTTTTAGCTGATGATGTGACTGATCTATCCTGAAATCGACTTGCCTGTCACCTGACTTGATATTCAATTCCAGCGAACTGACGACGGAAGTATCAAAGCCAGACAAGGCATTGAGATTGATCTTCTGGTCGCCAAAATAACTTTGTGCCGCAGCCTCCAGACCGGCCGCAAGCTTCTCAAGCGCCTTGCTGTCAGTCTCGCTCAACTCTGTATCACTGCTGGCCTCTACGCTGAGCCCACCGGCATTGCTCTTGATAGACAGGCTAACCTTCTGCCCGGAAGCGAGTTTGACGCTAAGTCCCAGGCTTTGATCAGGACGGTCACGCAAATCATTCAAACTGACCTGCCCTGCTTCAGCCACAGCCTTGCTACCTGCATCTGCATCCACGGAGGTTGTGATATATGCCTGCTTAACGTCAGCACCAGTCGTATGCAGGCGTTCTATGAGGCCGGTAGCAAGACCATTGAAACGCCCTGCTGTGGTCGTCGCTGAAACGGCATTTTGTTCAAGAAGATAACTGAAATGATCATCGCCCTTATTTTCCCACCATGCCGTAGGAGCCACAGTTGTAGATGCAGATACAACACCGGCCTGATTATAAGTCTGTCCCGCCGTACCACTAGCAGAGGAGCGTAGATTGACTTGATAAGAACTTGCAGGTGAGGTTACTGATGTTGATGCAAGGGCTGATGAGGCAGGCGCAAGCTGAGGGTTCACATTCTGCGTCTGAATCTGTGCCTGACCAACGCCGGGGCTTACCACCGTATTCAAACTGGTAGAGATAGTTGACATGGCTTGCTTACGTCCTTGAAATAAATCCTTGCTTAATCTTCAATTGATTATCGACAATGTTCATTATTTCTTTAGCAAACAAATATGAAAAATCAGGAAAATTCATATTGCTTCGCACATAAAAAAAGAGATGCCAGGGCATCTCTCTTGTTTTGCCAGATGATCAGCAAGCAGCATGCCTGATCAGGAAAGGCTCCAGACATATTCCAGCTTGGTCCAGGCTTGTTGTGGCTTGCCATCTTTAGCACCTGGTTTGAATTTGCAGGAAGAATAAATTTTCTGTGTTGCCTTGTCCAAAGCCTTGGAACCACTGGATTTCTCTACTTTGGAATCAACTACCGCGCCGTCAGGGCCAATCAGAACGGACAATACGACGGTGCCGGTTTCTTCATTCATCAGGGCCGATTTTGGATAAACCGGTTTTTCGCAAGTTTGCTTATCGACAGCAGGAGCAACTTCACTGGCAAATGCGGAGAAAGAGGAAACAAGGATGGCGGTAGCGAGAAGTAATTTTTTCATGGGAGTAAAGTGAGGAACAGAATTCAGGGAAAAGTTTGGTATTGCCACATGGAAACAGGTGCGTATTTTACTGCACATTTTTTCCGCAGCGCAATATTTTCCTGAGGAAATTCATAGCTGGAATGTTAAAGATTGTGCCCGCCTATTATCTGGAATCATTCCCTTTGCGCTATGACAATACTCGTTAAGAATTGTTGCTTCCACGCATAGCGGCTTTGCTTTTATGCCCTATCTCCACTAGTCTTAAATCAGACATCTTGCTGCCAAAGAAGCTGATGATAAAAAATAGAAAGTTTTAAGGAGACAAGGCATGAAAATCCTAAAATTAATGCTGGCATTGCTACTGGCAGCCCATTGGCAATATGTCATGGCCGACGACAATCCCGCCGATGCCATCGCCATGGTCGAAAAGGGCCTGGCCTATATGCAGAAAAATGGCAAGGATGCACTGATACAGGAAATCAATAATAAAAATCCCGACTTCATCAATGGCTCGATTTACCTGTATGTACGCGGTCTTGACGGCATCGTCATTGCTCACCCTATCAATCCCAAATTGATAGGCAAGAACATGCTGGATTTGCCAGATGCTGATGGCAAATACTATCGCAAAGAGATTATTGCTCTGGCCAAGAACAAGGGTAAGGCTGGGTAGATTACCGCTACAATAATCCGGTCAGCAAGCAGATAGAAAACAAGACCACCTATATTTTCCGCAATAATGATGTGATACTTGAAGCAGGAATCTACAAAGGAAAGTAGCTTTTTTCATCTATTGCCAGACAACAAGGCATCGATTTTGTCGATGCTTTTTTTTGCGCCCGCAAAAAAATAGAACCGTTGAAATAATACCTTTCCAAACACTTTGTACGGCATCGTACAGACGTATAAGTTTTCATCAAGTAATTTCTGTCCAGGCATCATGACAAGAGACGTTCTTGTATGGGCAAGGGATTTATAGCAAACCGGCTGGCGACTCCGCCACGGCAGTCTTTGGCTGCCTTCATTTTGCAAAGTTTACAAGGAGCCAGCTCATGGCCAAGAGAATTCTCGTTATTACACCTGTGATTGCCGATGCACTTGCGCTTCAGGATGCTTTACTTAAGGCCCGTGATGGCTATTATGAAACCGTATTTGCAGATAGCCTATCCAGCGCTGTGGAACATCTGCAAGACAAAACCAAGTCAATTGATATCATACTCCTTGACTGCTTCCTGCCAGACAGTAAAGGCATAGCCAGTTTTCAGCATCTATTTTCAATAGTCCCCAAAATTCCCATACTCACGATCTGTGACACAGACCATGCACTGGCATTAGAAGCCGTAGAATTGGGGGCACAGGGTTTCCTGACCCGAGGTCATTTTTCCAGTTATCTGGTGCCGCAATCACTGCGTAATATCATTCAACGCAAAGTAGTTGAAGATGCGGCCTACCTGGAAAAAGCGCGCGCAGAAATCACGCTCAATTCCATCAGTGACGCGGTCATAGGTACAGACATGGCTGGCAATATCGATTATCTCAATGTTGCCGCTGAACATATCACTTTGTGGAAGCGCGAAGAAGCCCAAGGAAAAACTATCAGCACGGTCATGCCACTCATACAAAGTGAAAACAGGCAGGTCAAGGCCAACCCTGTCATGCAGGTGCTGCAACAGGACACAGCTACGACACTGACTCCAGGCACCATACTACTCAGGCGGGATGGCAGTGAAGTAGCGATTGAAGACTCTACTACCCCCATCCATGATGCGTATGGCAATCTCGCCGGTGCCGTTATGGTATTTCGCGATATCACGGCGACCCAGGCAATGGCAGTCAAAATGTCCCATCTCGCACAGCATGATTTTCTCACCAATTTGCCTAACCGCGCCCTGCTGAATGACCGCATCGCACAGGCCATTGGCCTGGCAAAACGGCGCGAGACACATTTGGCTGTGCTTTTCCTTGATCTGGATAATTTCAAGCACATCAATGACTCTTTGGGTCATGCCTTGGGCGACATGCTGTTGAAATCAGTGACCGAACGCTTGTGTGCCTGCGTGCGCAGTTCTGACACGGTCAGCCGCCAGGGTGGCGATGAATTCGTCATACTCGTGACAGATGACAAGTCTGCAGAAAATGCCGCCTTCACTGCTGAAAAATTATTGAAGTCGCTGGCGACGCCACACAGCATCAATGGTCATGAGTTGTATGTCACCACCAGCATAGGCATCAGTTCTTATCCGACCGACGGTGCAGATGCAGATACATTGATTAAAAACGCTGATACGGCGATGTACCAGGCCAAGGAAAAAGGACGCAACAACTTCCAGTTCTTCAAGCCAGAAATGAATGTGCGTGCCGTTGAGCGACAAGTCATAGAAGCCAATTTGCGACTGGCAATGATACGCAATGAATTTTCCCTGCATTACCAACCAAAGATCAATCTGGAAAGTGGTGCTATCACTGGTGCCGAAGCCTTGCTGCGCTGGGATCATCCTCAATGGGGTATGGTGCCGCCAATACGGTTTATTGGCATTGCAGAAGACTGCGGCGTCATCATCCCACTAGGCCGCTGGGTCTTGCGTGAAGCTTGTGCGCAAACAAAGAAATGGCAGGATGCCGGATTAACGATCGCCGAAATTGCCGTGAATATTTCAGCTGTTGAATTCCGACGTCAGGATTTTGTTGATGCTGTACGGACCATCCTGCAGGAAACCGGCCTCTCCCCAAGCTGCCTGCAACTGGAAATCACTGAAAGTGTCCTGATGCGCAATGCAGAAAGCAGCATCGCCATACTCCAGCAATTGAAAGAAATGGGCATACAACTGGCCATCGATGATTTTGGCACAGGCTATTCCAGCCTGAGTTACCTGAATCAATTCCCGATTGATGTCTTGAAAATCGATCAGTCCTTTGTGCATGAAATAGGTGCTGCCAAAGCGGGCAGCAACGGCATCATTGTCAGCGCTGTCATCGCTATGGGAAACAGCCTGAAGCAAAAAGTGATTGCAGAAGGGATAGAGAAAAAGGGTCAACTGTCATTCTTGAAAGCCCAGCATTGCGAAGAAGGTCAAGGTTATATTTTCAGCCGGCCATTGGCGGCGGAGCAATTCGCAAAAATGCTGCGTCTCGGGATTACTGCGTACGCCCCTATTCCCGTGTTGATGCCGAATTGAAGCGTGCATAATTCTGATATATAGTTGATTATATAAATATCAGCAATTGTCAGGAGCACGCATTGAAAATTTATGGATATAAAAATACAGAACTGACACCAGAAGACATAGTTCCTGATGAGCTGGCAGAAATCACGCTGGTAGCCTCAGCGCAAGAACTACGCAAGATAGCAAGCTTTATAAGTTCTGCCGCTGATGACATGGAACGTGAAAACTCAAATTGGGACCACAGACATCTGTCAGATGCAGAAAAGAGTTTTGAAGGTTCACCACACTTCGTATTGTACAAACCAAATTCTCAGAACTGAACTGCAATAAGCAAAAAAACGGACATGCAAGCATGTCCGTTTTCATTTATAGCACAGCAAGCAAGGCCTTATTCGTAATCGCTGACTGGGATGCAAGAGCAGAACAGATTGCGGTCACCGTAGACATTGTCCGCGCGGCCAACCGGCGCAAAGTATTTATTCTTGCGCAGGGATGCCACAGGGTAAGCAGCCACTTCGCGACTGTAAGCATGTGACCACTCATTGGCAATCAGTACTTCCGCTGTATGTGGTGCATGTTTCAGCGGATTGTCCTTGGCATCAAACTCACCACTGGCTACCTTAGCGATTTCTTCACGGATACTGATCATGGCATCGATGAAGCGATCGAGTTCAGCTTGCGATTCGCTTTCTGTCGGTTCTATCATCAAGGTGCCAGGCACAGGGAAGCTCATGGTCGGTGCATGGAAACCAAAGTCGATAAGGCGCTTGGCAACGTCTTCATTGCTGATGCCAGTCGCATCTGTCAATGGGCGCAGATCCAGGATGCACTCATGCGCCACCAGGCCATCATGACCGCTATACAGTACAGGGTAATGCGGGGCCAGGCGTTTGGCGATGTAGTTCGCAGCCAAAATCGCTGTTTCTGTCGCTGCCTTCAAGCCTTCTGAGCCCATCATGGCGATATACATCCATGAAATAGGCAAGATGCTGGCAGAACCAAATGGTGCAGCGCTAACGGCAGAAATACCGTCTTCACCACGGACATAACCTGTCGATTTCTGGTTAGGCAAGAACTTCGCCAGATGGGCACCAACTGCAACCGGGCCTACGCCTGGGCCGCCACCACCGTGAGGGATACAGAAAGTCTTGTGCAGGTTCAGATGGCTGACGTCGCCACCAAATTTACCAGGTGCCGCAACGCCAACCAGTGCATTCATGTTCGCGCCGTCAACATAGACCTGGCCACCGTGGCTATGCACGATTTCGCACAATTGCTGTATACCTTCTTCAAACACACCATGCGTGGACGGATAAGTCACCATCGCAGCCACCAGGTTGGCACTGTGTTTTTCTGCCTTGGCTTGCAGGTCTGCAAGATCAACATTACCGTTTTCGTCGCAGGCAACTACAACCACGTCCATGCCCACCATGCTGGCGGATGCCGGGTTGGTACCGTGTGCAGAAGATGGGATCAGGCAGATATTGCGGTGTGCTTCACCACGGGACGCGTGGTAAGCCTGAATCACCAGCAAGCCTGCGTATTCACCTTGTGAACCAGCGTTTGGTTGCAGGGATACGGCATCGTAGCCAGTTGCTGCGCACAGCATGGCTTCGAGCTGGTCTATCATTTCGCGGTAACCGACAGTCTGGTCATTTGGCGCGAAAGGATGGATGTTGGAAAACTCTGGCCAGGTCACGGGGATCATTTCACTGGTGGCGTTCAACTTCATCGTGCATGAACCCAGCGGTATCATGGTGCGGTCCAGCGCCAGATCCTTGTCAGCCAGGCTGCGCAGGTAACGCAGCATTTCATGTTCTGCGTGATAGCGGTTGAAGGTTGGGTGCGTCAGGTAAGTTGTGCCACGTGTCAGCGCTGCCGGGTAGGCATCATTGACACCAGCTTCTATCGCTGCAAAATCTGGCGCTGTAGTTACGCCGCTTGCCTTGGCAAAAATCGCCCACAGGGCTTCAACATCGGCACGTGTCACTGTTTCATCCAGAGAAACGCCGACCTGTGTTGCGCTGATCTGGCGCAGGTTGTAGCCAGCAGCTTCAGCAGCCTGATGGCATGCCGCCGCATTGGCGACATTGACTGTCAGAGTGTCAAAATAAGTGGTGTTCGCGATAGTCAGACCTTGTTGCTTGAGGCCGCCAGCCAGAACACCAGTCAGACGGTGTACGCGCAAGGCGATTTGACGCAAGCCTGCAGGGCCGTGATAAACAGCATACATGGAAGCAATCACTGCCAGCAACACCTGGGCGGTACAGATATTCGATGTGGCTTTTTCGCGGCGGATATGCTGTTCACGTGTTTGCAGGGCCAGGCGATAAGCCTTGTTACCTTGCGCATCAATCGTCACACCAACCAGACGACCTGGCATGCTGCGTTTGAATGCATCGCGTGTACCCATATAACCTGCGTGCGGGCCACCAAAACCCAGCGGTACGCCAAAACGCTGGCTGTTACCAACAACAACGTCAGCACCCCACTCGCCTGGGGAAGCGATCAGTGTCAGTGCCAGCAAATCAGCAGCAGCGATAACCATCGCCCCCTTGGCATGCAAGGCTGCCGCGTATTCGCGGTAATCGACGATGGAACCGTCAACGCCTGGGTATTGCAACAAGACGCCGAAGCAATCATTGTCCAGAGCTTCATTGCCAGCGCAGGTACGTACTTCTATGCCCAGCGGCTTGGCGCGGGTTTCTATGATTTCGCGGGTTTGTGGCAAGACATCGGCAGCGACATAAAACACATTGGATTTGGATTTGCCTACGCGCTGTATCAGCGTCATGGCTTCAGCCGCAGCCGTGCCTTCATCCAGCATCGATGCATTGGCGATGTCCATGCCAGTCAGGTCAGTGATGACTTGCTGGAAGTTCAGGATGGCTTCCAGGCGGCCCTGGGAAATCTCTGGCTGGTATGGTGTGTAAGCCGTGTACCAGGCAGGGTTTTCAAAGATATTGCGCAGGATCACGCCTGGCGTATGCGTGTTGTAATAACCCTGACCGATCAAAGACTTCAGTACACGGTTTTTTGACGCCAATGCCTTCAAGGTTGCCAGTGCTTCCTGTTCGGACTTGGCTTCTGTGAATTGCGCCAGTGGCAGCACATCGTGACGGCGGATATTGGCCGGGACGATGGCATCAATCAGGGCTGTGCGGTCAGCATAGCCCAGGGTTTTCAGCATGGCGGCTTGTTCTGCTTCAGAAGGGCCGATATGGCGAGCGATGAAAGCGTCGTGCGCTTCCAGTTGGGTCAGTGAAGGACGGGTCATGGTATATGGGGTACAGAAGAGTAACGTGGAATATCAGGTGTAGCTATGCGGGGCAAACCGCATTCAGGCAAATCCATATTAAAAGAGGCAGCAACAAGGCCACCTCTTTTAATTACATCATCAAGCGATGTTCTTGGCGTAAGCTTCGGCAGTCAACAAAGCATCGACATCAGCAATATTTGCTGGTTTCAGTTTGAACAGCCATGCAGAAAAAGCATCAGCATTGATGGACTCTGGTGCATCTGCCAGTTCTTCATTGATGGCGACAACTTCACCAGTCACTGGTGCATAGATATCGCCCGCTGCCTTGACAGATTCAACCACTGCGCAATCCTTGCCAGCTTCAAGTGCTGTGCCAATTTTAGGCAAGTCAACGAAAACGATATCGCCCAAAGCATCTTGAGCGAACTCAGTAATGCCGACAGTGATAGTGCCGTCTGCTTCAGTGCGTACCCATTCGTGGGATGTCGTGTATTTCAGGTCTGCTGGTACGTTCATGATGGGCTCCAGATAAGTAAATTGTTTTAAATGATGGTCTTTAATAAGCAGGACAGCTTGCTAATATAATTATGCAGCCAGGATTTTGCCGTTACGGACGAAAGGCAGTTTGACTACAGACGCCGCCAATTGCTTGTCACGGATAACAACATGCACAGTATCGCCTACAGACACGCCCATAGGCAAACGTGCCAGCGCAATTGCCTGTTGCATCGTCGGGCTGAAAGTACCGCTGGTGATCTCACCTTCGCCTTGCGCGCAAACGACTTTTTGATGGGCGCGCAGGATGCCGCCTTTTTCACGCAGGATCAGGCCCAGGAACTGGGCACTCTGGCCTTGTGTTTGCAGCGCTTGCTTGCCGACGAAATCACGCTCGCTGACCAGGTCGATAGTCCAGGCCAGGCCAGCGTCGAGCGGGTTGACTGTTTCATCCATATCCTGGCCATACAGATTCATGCCAGCTTCCAGACGCAGGGTGTCACGCGCACCGAGGCCAGCAGGTTTGACACCGGCAGCGACCAGGGCATTCCAGAAATCGGTTACGCGATCAGCAGATACGGCAATTTCAAAACCGTCTTCACCGGTATAACCAGTGCGTGCCACCATGACTTCACCAAAGGAAGTGTCGGCAACGATGACTGCGTTGAAGGGTTTGATGTCTGCACTGGCTGCCTTGGTTTCTGGCAAGACTTCCCACGCTTTGGCACGGGCATTTGGGCCTTGTACTGCTACCAGGGCAAAAGCATTCGCGCCATCGCGGCGCTGGGTAATGGTCAGGCCGCTATTGGTTTCTGCATTGCGGGCATTCATCCAGGCAATGTCTTTTTCTGCCGTGCCAGCATTGACAACCAGGCGGAACCAGTTTTCGTTGAAGAAATAAATGATGAGGTCGTCGATGACCGTGCCTTCAGGCTTCAACATGCAGGAATACAGGGCCTTGCCCGCGACCTGCAATTTATCGACATTATTGGCCACCAGGCCACGCAGGAAGCTGCGGACATTCTCGCCCTGCAGATCAACGACACACATATGGGATACATCAAACATGCCGCAATCTGTGCGCACTGCATGATGTTCTTCGATTTGGGAACCATAGTTGACAGGCATGTCCCAACCGCCAAAATCAACCATTTTTGCACCAGCCGCACGATGGGCTGCATTGAGGGGAGTTGCCTTGAGTGATGTCGCTGCTTGCGTCATGAGTGCCTCATTACCAGATTGCCAGATTGAAGGGACGAACAAACGCACGCCGGCGAATAAACGCCGCATGCGCTGAAATCGCATACCCCTCTGTCCTGGTACCTGAGAGATTACGGGAGCCATGTATGTTTGCTGCCCGCGCGCACCTTCGGTGGGTAGTCCGGCGACTTGCTGAACCGCTACCGCTCTCCAGAGTTGGGGCAACTTTTAACTACCCCGTTGATCGGTCCTTTGTGCCTGAGAGTTTTTTGGGTATTAGCCCCTTCGGCGGCAACTTTCGTCACGCTCTCCCGATCAAGTAACGCGATTATATAAGGCTTGCAAGAGCTTGGGTAGTTGAGTGTGGAAATATTTACATAAAAGCCTATGGAATAGTTAAAAAATGACTAAAACGGCAAGTGGCGACAAATATAGCAAGTTTGCGAGTCATAAAACCACTTATAAAAATTATGTGAAACTTACGCGAAACTTGCTATGACAGCCTGACAAACAAAACCGCATTCAACCAGACCACTATTCGTTTTGACGCTCATCCCTGTATTAATTTGTAACTATTGTTTTGAGAGGAAACAATCACGAGAATGATCAGCATCCCTTGTTACTCTAGGTTCGCATTTTATTTCTATAGTGCAAATATTCGCTTCACCAAATTGAAAGCCAATCGGATTTCTTGATTTAAAAGAGATCAGTTGCGCGGATGTTTTGGTAAGCGAATTTTTTTAACCAGCGAAACAAAAACCCGGAGGGAAAATGAATAACAAGAAATTGAAATTGATCGCCTTTGCTATCATTGCGGCATCTGGCAGCGCAGGCAATGTTTTTGCAGCAGACTGGCCCTCGGGCTTTTCTAAATGCGCCGATGAAGGCGGCACCTGCAAAGTAGGTGACAAAGCGCTGCAGGTATCATTTGGATTGAAAGATAAATGGGTCATCAAATCCCTGTCGGGTAATGTCAGTTGTACAGCAGCCACCTTTGGCGTGGCAGCAACTGCCGACACCAAAGAAAAATGTGCCGTGGGTCCAGTTGGCACGCCAGATACGGGTGGCGGCAGTGGCTCAAATGATGGCTCTGGCTCAGGTTCAGGCACAGGAACCGCGCCAGCCGGACACAGTGGCGGCTTTGCCGGGCTGGTCACTGGAGGCGGTACAGTTGCTGCAGTAACAGTCACTACTGCGGCACAAATGCAGGCCGCAATTGATGCCTACAATGGCACTGGTGGCCTGTTGATACGCTATAACGGCACTTTTGATTTCCGCACTATTCCTGACGCCTGCACACAATGGAAAAAAGCCAAAGGCGCGATAGTCGAAATCAAGAATAAGGGCAATATCACGATAGAAGGCAGCAACGGCTCGGCGGCTAATTTTGGCATCGCGGTCAAAGGTGGCGCGACCAATGTCATTATCCGCAACATGACCATAGGCTTGCTGCCTGGCTCTATTGATGCCATAGGCATTGAGGGCCAGAGCGGCAAATTTCCTGGCTATGTCTGGATAGACCATAACACCCTGTTCAGCTCACTTGCCGAATGCCCGGGTGCGGGCGACCTGGAGTTTGATGGCCTGGTCGATAACAAGGCAGGTGCGCATCACATCACCTACTCTTATAACTACATCCATGATCATCACAAAGTAGGCCTGATCGGTTCCAGCGACAGCGATGCAAGTGACCGCTACATCACCTTCCATCACAATTATTATAAAAACGTAGGATCACGCCTGCCTCTGCAGCGTGGTGGTTATACCCATATTTATAATAATCTGTATAGCGACATCAAAACCTCAGGCATCAATGTGCGCATGCAGGGCTATTCCCTGATCGAAAGCAATTACTTCGAAAATTCACAAAACCCCGTCACCTCACGCGACAGTGATGTGCTTGGTTATTGGGAATTGCGCAACAATAATATCAAGACGCCTGCCGACTTCAACACTTATGGCATCAATTGGGTAGCGAGTGATTCCAAGCCCAGCCGTGATGCCACAGACTGGGTAACGACATCGCATTTACCAGTTGGCATACCGTATAGCTATACACCAGATGCACCTGCCTGCCTCAAGCAAAAACTGCCTGCAGTCGCAGGGGCTGGCACTTCTCTGGCAAAATTGAGTTGCAAATAAATCTGGCTATATCTTGATTAAGTCTGATTAATTCTGCTTGAGTCGGCACTTACTGGGCGGCAATCATGCCGTCCAGTTTTTTGTCTAGAACTCATTTCATAAATAGGGATGAGTGCGAACAAGGCGATTTGGGATGCAGTGCAAGGCGTGGCCTGCAGCTAAGGCTCATGCCTTAGCAAAGGACGCAACGCAGCAATGCGCCCAAATCGTCAGTTCCCGAAGGGTTTGCCTCATAACACGTATCAGACAACATTGGATTTATTGAAAATAGTGCCACAATTGACAACCACAAACGTGTTACCGGTCCGTGTTATGAGGCAAACGCATCTCATTCATATTTATGAAATGAGTTCTAATCATTACGACGATGCTCCTGATTCAGTAAAGAAAGATAAAGCGTAGCAGCACCTCGCCCGGCATAAAATTCTTTCAACTGCCTCAATTCTGAAAGATAGCGGCTCCAGAATGAATTCCATTTCTTGATTTTCCTGGGAGAAGGCACACGCAGTTTCCAATGCACACGAATGCTCTCCTTGCCACAATGCGGACAAAAAAAGGCCGGGATATTCTGATGCTTGCGCTGCAACTTCTTACAGTCAAGACAGGCAAAAGTACGATTACTCATTATTCTTAAAAACCGTCAAAAAAACATTTCAAATAGTATTGTTGAGGTTTTCGATTTCCTTAATTATTTCGCTCTTAATGTCAGAGTACCAGTAGCGTGAGCAGCAACATCCTTATCACTCAAATACTGCGGCACATAAACGCCAGCCGCAAAGCCTTTGGCCTGATCATTGTAATGCGCATCAAACAACACCCCGCTCTGCCCTACCGGGTTGATACCTAAAGCTTTTGATGCATCGGCAAAATCGATCAGGCGCCGTGTCGATGGGCCATATACCACATCCCATGGTGCAGGTCCTATTGCTGCAGCCAGGTTATTCGGCACTTCACGCCCGCCAGCAACTTCAAACGGACCGATGTTGAATATCTTGTCCAGCGGTTTTTGTTGAGAAAGCGGATGTTTGTGTGTCAGGGTGTGTGCCTTGGCCCAGGTCCATTGCTTGCTATCTGCGCCAAAGGTTTTTTGTAAATGTGCAATGCTGTCGCGCCATGCAAGTGCCAGGATATCGTCGCGAGTTTCTACAGATGCTGTTGAACGATTATCCCACCACGGAGAATTCGCGTCTGCCAGCAGGCGTGGCAAGGCATCATCGAGGGCGCGGGTACGCAAGAGATTCTTGAACTGGATTTCACCCACCTCATCAGCCATTGCCGCATAGATGATCTGGTACAGCAATTGGCTGAAGATGGTCGGCGCTATGCTATTCGCGTGGTAACTGCCATCCCATTTTTCCAGTTGCTCCAGCAGTCGCTTACCATCTGCATCGCTTACTTGTTTGCGCAAAATCGGCAATATGGATGGCAAAATCTGCGCGGCATAAGCTGTTTTGTTATCAAGCTGCAGCGCCTGGCTGTTTTTGGTATTCCACTTGACTCCTGGTTGCAAAAGCAAGGCTTCCAGTCTGCGTGCGCGTTCGTTCAAGTTGTAATAACCGGGGATGGCAAAATCAGCTGTTGGCAAAGGTTGCTGGTTAGCGGAGACGATAAAGCCACGGGCAGGATTTACTTCATGCGGGTTATCGGCAAAATCAGTAAAGCCAGGCTTGTCAGCTTCTGCCTTACTGCCATCAAGGATAAAGGCCGGATTAACGTCCGTGGGCCGCTTGACCAGCTTCCCCGCTGCCCACCAGGCGATATCGCCTTGCGCATTCGCCCACACTACATTCAAACCCGGTGCATGAATATTGCTGGCAGCATGGGCTGCAATGTCTTTGGTGCCAGCACGGTTCAATTCATAAAATGCATCAAGCACGGGGTTTTCAGTTTCCAGAAATGCCCACCACATGGCAATGGGTTTGGCAGTCATATCGTCACCCCAGGCCTGACGAAAGGCGTCGCTGATGATGGGGCCATGAGGAGACGTCCGTAATAGCAATTTTATTGTATCAGCTCCTTTGACCTTGATAATTTCTTCGCGGCTTTGCATATCCACCCATTGCCCCTTGACCCAGATTTGATTGGGATTTTGTGGATTGATTTTTTCTGCAATGAAGTCAACATCATCGTTCTGGAACATGGTCAGCGTCCAGCCAAAGTTCTGGTTATGGCCGAGTAAAGCAAAGGGATTGAGCGCCTGGTGGTGACCATATAATTCAAAGCCTGGCATTTTGAGATGGGCTTCATACCAGACTGCCGGTGCCGAGTAAGCGATGTGCGGATCACCTGCGAGCAGGGGTTTGCCACTCGCAGTATTTTTTCCAGCGACTACCCAGGCATTGCTGCCCTCGAACTGTGGCAAGCCAAATTCTTCCATGACTTGCTGGCTCGTCGTTGCGATGCGGTTCATCCTGTCCCAGTCTGTCGCGCTCAATTGCAGGGGCTTGATGACGCCTTCGGGATGCCAGGAAAAATCGAATATACGCAAATAATCTGCACCCAGCTTGTCACGTATCTGTGTTAATACTGGTTCAGAACGGAAAGCCGCTGCAAAGCTGTAGGCCATGTAACCAGATACAGCAACTGTATCTTCAGCAGTGAATGGCCGCTTGGGTATGCCCAGCAATTCAAATTCCAGAGGTGCTGCGTGGGTAGCCTGATATTGGTTAATGCCATCGAGATAGGCATTCAGTACTTTGACTGCGGGGGAGTTTTTGTCGAGTCTGGCCGCATAATCAGTCGCATGTTTGCGCAAACCCAGGGTGCGGAACAGACGGTCAGTATCCAGCAGTTTGGGACCAAGAATTTCTGCCAGTTCACCTTTAGCAAGGCGGCGCACCATTTCCATTTGAAACAGCCTGTCCTGCGCATGCACATAACCCAGTGCACGATATAAATCTGCTTCGTTCTTCGCTTCTATATGTGGGACACCGCGCTCGTCATATTGCACCGTCACTTCGGCTTGCAAACCCGTGAGCACCTGATTGCCCGAGCGTTGCACGCGCTTGCCATACAGATGGACAGCGGCTGCGGTGATAGTGATCAACAGCAGGCCAAGCAATACAAGCAGACTCCATTTCAGCAGGCGTTTCATTCGTTCGCTTTCAATGTGGCATAGTGATCAGATTCTACACTCAGTCGCGAGAATCACGCTGAGAGCGAGTTGCCGTCAATATTATCAATAATTTATCATCAGAAAAAGAGCCTCATAGACTATTGATTTTGGCTCACCTATCATCATCTATACGTTTTGCTATTTGCTTAGCCCACGCTTGCCCACTATTCTGGACTGCGCATGACCACTTCCCCACCAACAGCCACCTCCACTGCTGATATTTCCCAGCGTAGCAGTTTCCAAACCCTTAAAGGCTTGCTACCTTTTCTAACACCATACAAGATGCAGTTTGTATTAGCCGGTATTGCCTTACTGGTGGCAGCCGGTGCTACATTGGCAATACCTTATGCTTTTCGCCAGATGATAGACCTGGGTTTTGGTGGCGGCGACCACAATATCAAGCATGTGGATCTGACCTTTATTGCCCTGTTTGGGGTGGCCTGTGTGCTGGGCATCGCGACGGCTGCCAGGTTTTACATGGTGTCGTGGCTGGGTGAACGAGTGACGGCAGATATACGCAATGCGGTGTATTCGCATGTGGTAACGCAAAGCCCGGAGTTTTTTGAAACCACGCAAACCGGTGAAGTGCTGTCGCGCCTGACTACCGATACCACGCTGATACAAACCGTGGTGGGCACCAGTATCTCCATGGCTTTGCGTAACTTCCTGCTCTTCCTTGGCGGCCTGGTGATGCTGTTTATCACCAGCCCTAAACTGTCATCCATCATCATTGTCATGCTGGCGGTGGTGGTCTTGCCCATTATCCTGTTTGGTCGTCGTGTACGCACGCTGTCGCGTGACTCCCAAGACCGGATTGCAGATGCATCAGCAATCGCTGGTGAAATCTTGAATGCAATGCCAACTGTGCAGGCATTCACCCATGAACATATAGAAGCCCAGCGTTTCTCTGGCACAGTGGAAGGCGCATTTAAAACTGCCATGCGCCGCATACGTGCCCGCTCGCTACTGACTGTCATGGCTATCCTGCTGATCTTTGGTGCCATCGTGTTTGTATTGTGGCTGGGTGCCCATGCCGTCATGCAAGGCCGCATGAGTGGTGGTGAGCTGGGTCAGTTTATTTTGTATGCATCCATCGTAGCGGGTGCTGTTGGTGCTTTGTCTGAAGTCATGGGCGATGCCCAGCGTGCAGCAGGTGCAACCGAGCGCCTGCTGGAATTGATCGAGGTCAAATCACCGATACAAAATCCAGTAAAAGCACTAAAGTTGCCTACCCGTGCCGAGCATGACCCCAGAGGAGCAGCGCTTTCATTGCAGGGACTGGAATTTCATTACCCTTCACGCCCCAACACCGCAGCCCTGCTAAATCTGAACCTGGACATACAACCTGGCGAAACTGTCGCCATCGTTGGCTCTTCCGGCGCAGGCAAGACGACGCTGTTCCAGATGTTGTTACGTTTTTATGATCCGCAACAAGGCAGGATCACACTGGACGGCATCAATATCCGCGAACTGAATTTGCATGAACTGCGTGGCGCGATAGGCGTGGTGCCGCAAGATACCGTCATCTTCTCAGCCAATGCCATGGAAAACATACGCTACGGCCGCGCCGATGCCAGCGATGCAGAAGTGATAGCGGCAGCGAAAATGGCAGCCGCGCATGAGTTTATAGAAAGACTGCCAGAAGGCTATCAATCCTTCCTCGGCGAGCGTGGTGTACGCCTGTCCGGCGGACAAAAGCAAAGAATAGCCATTGCCCGTGCCCTGCTGAAAAACCCGCCATTGCTGTTGCTGGATGAAGCAACGAGCGCACTCGATGCAGAGTCAGAACGCCTGGTACAAGGCGCGCTGGAAGTGGCCATGCAGGGGCGCACTACCCTGATCATTGCGCACAGGCTGGCCACAGTACAGCGTGCCAACCGTATTATCGTCATGGAGCATGGCCGCATTGTGGAAACCGGCACTCATTCTTCGCTAGTGGAGCAAGGTGGGGTTTATGCAAAACTGGCAGCATTGCAGTTTGATCTGCACAGAAACGAAGACTAAAACCCCTCGCAGGCTGTTGCATGGCTTTGCAACAGCCCTCCCCTGTAGATTATATTGGTTAGGCAGATGTTTGTTCCAGGCCAGCAGCAACTGCCTGCAAAATACGCTGAGAAAATCCCTCATCTTCTGCGACACGCGCCAACACTACCGCGCCCACCATACTGGCCAAAGCCTGCATTGCCTTGGCCTCTCTTTTCTCTTTCGTTCCGCCAGGCAGCAAATCCGTCAGCACCGCCATCAAGTCCTGCGCGCCTTTGTCGGCAACTTTGCGTACAGTGTCGTTTTGCCTGGCCATATCTGACCCGAGAGCCGCGAGGGCACAACCCCCTCCTGGCTTGTCCCTGTGCGCAGGAGACAGATAATCATTGGCGATGCGTGACAGGGCAGTATCCGGGGATTCTGTCTGCCACTTCTTCCAGCGTTCTGCCGAACGCCCCAGACTCAGTGCGCAGGTTTGTGCAATCAAGTCTTCTTTGGAAGAAAAGTTTCCATAAAAGCCACCATGGGTCAAACCTGCACCCTTCATCAGATCGACCACGCTGACACCGTCATAGCCACGCTCGCGGAATAGCTGTGAAGCCACATCCAAAATGCGTTGGCGATTTTCATTTGCCTGCTCTCTGCTGACTTTCATGGCACTACTCCATTAATAATTTCTCTTGACATCATAGATTATAAACGTAATATATACAATCATGATGATCATCATTTAAATTAAGCAAGGCCTTTCATTCACGGAAAACGATATGGATATCAGGAACAATCTATTGCACAAATATCCAGCTATCTGGCTAGTGCTATTGGGTACCGCTGGCACTTTTGCCCTGACCATGGGGGCGCGGCAAAGCATGGGGCTGTTTTTAAGTCCCATGAATACTGCCACTGGCCTGGGCGCAGGCAATATCAGCCTGGCTTTCGCCTTTGGGCAATTGTGGTGGGGCCTGACACAGCCATTTGCGGGGGCCTTTGCCGACAAAATGGGTGCTGGCCGCGTCTTGTGCGCAGGTATCATTCTGGTGGCCGTGGGCACTTTCATCACGCCGCTGATGACGACAACGGCAGGCCTGATCTTTGCCATAGGCATGCTGGCGGCTGGTGGTGCTGGCATGGCCGGGCCAGCGGTGCTGATGGCGACTGCCACACGCATGATCCCGGCAGAAAGGCGTGGCATTGCTACTGGCATCGTGAATGCTGGCGGCTCTTTTGGTCAGTTTTTGATGGCACCAATCGCCATCACGCTGATGGGTTTGTATGGCTGGAATAATGCCATGCAGATCATGGGCTTGATAGTCTTGCTGGCCTTGCCCGCTGCCTATCTGTTGCGCGGCAAACCAGTACAAGCTGCCAGTACCGGACAAGCACCTGTCAGCACGTCCAAAGCAATCTCCATCGCCCTGAAAAATCCCAGCTACCTGATGCTGGCAGCAGGCTTTTTTGTCTGCGGCTTCCACGTGGCTTTTCTTGCCACCCATTTGCCGGGCGTAATCAGCCTGTGTGGTTTGCCTGCAGAGTTTGGCGGCTGGGCGCTGGCCATGCTGGGCCTGTTCAATATCATAGGCAGCATTTCCATGGGCTGGGCAGTTGGCAAGTGGCGTATGAAATCGCTGCTGTCCTTGCTGTATGCGACACGTGCCATTGCGATCATCCTGTTTTTGCTAGCACCTAAAAACGGTACTGTCGTATTGATATTTGCCGCTGTTATGGGGCTGACGTTCTTATCGACGGTACCACCGACTGCCGGCCTGGTAGCGAAGTTGTTTGGCCCGGCAAATATGGCCAGCCTGTTTGGCATCGTCATGCTGACACATCAGATCGGTGGATTCCTGGGTGTCTGGCTGGGTGGCAAGGTACTGGAGGCAAATGGCAACTTCAATTTGCTCTGGTATATCGATATCGCCCTGGCAATCGCTGCTGCCCTGGTGCACTTGCCCATACAGGAAAAACAATTGCAACTGCAGGCGGCCTGAACCGCACTGCATCATCATGAAAGCAGGCTTTATTGAATGGCTGAATAAACCTGCTTGCCAGCCACCCAGGTTTGCAAGACCTTGATCTTGTAAATATCGGTGGCGGGCATATTCAGCATATCCTGGTCTATGAGGATGAAGTCTGCCCACTTGCCTGCTTCCAGTGTGCCAAGCGTATTTTCCTGATGTGCTGCATAGGCGGCATCAATAGTGAAGCAGCGCAAGGCTTCCTGCACCGTCATGGCTTGCTTGGCATACCAGCCTTGCGCAGGCTTGCCCGTCATATCCTGACGGGTGACGGCTGCATGCACACCCCAGAATGGATTGGGGGACTCTATCGGGAAGTCCGAACCACAGGCTATGCGTGAACCCTGCTGCAAGAAACTGCGCCACGCATAAGCACCCTTGATGCGCTCAGCCCCTACTCTGTCCTCGGCCATATTCATGTCTGATGTCGCATGAGTAGGCTGCATGGAGGGCAAGATACCAAGTTGTTTGAAGCGTGGAATATCATCCAGAGCCACGACTTGCGCATGCTCTATGCGGTGGCGTAAGTTGCTGGATGCTGATGCTGGCAAGCGGGCAAAGCCATCCAGTATCTGGCGGTTGCTGGCATCGCCTATCGCATGCACATTCACCTGATAGCCCTTGTTTGCGGCTTTTTCTATCATGGCGTACATCTCATCGGAAGTCTTGAACAGCAGTCCATGTGTATGTGGCGCATCTGAATATGGTGCCATCAAGGCCGCGCCACGGCTGCCGAGTGCGCCATCAGCAAACAGCTTTACCGCACGCAGAGAGTAAAAGTCACGCCCATATGTCAGCAAAGGACCTTGTTGCGACACTTTGTCGAAAAAACTATCGGTGCCACGCACCATGCCATAGATACGCGTCGTCAATTTGCCCTGATCTGCATATTCTCGGAATAATTTGTCGGCAGATTCTGAAACACCAGCATCATGCACACTGGTGACGCCGACCTTGGCCAGTTCCTGCAAGGCCAGGTCCAGGGCAGCTCTTTGCTCGGCATTCGACGCAGGCGGTACCACCTTATCAACCAGGCGCATGGCCGCATCGACGAGTATGCCGGTAGGCTTGCCCTGGGCATCTTTTTCTATCTTGCCTCCGGCAGGGTCAGGGGTATTTTCTGTAATACCGGCCAGTTGCAAGGCTTTGCTATTGGCCCAACCAGCATGACCATCTACCCGCGACAACCAGACCGGGCGGTCTTTGACGACTGCATCTATCTCTTGCGCAGTGGGAAAACGGCCCAGCTTCCAGTTTGCCTGATTCCACTCGCCACCCATGATCCACTGGTTCAAAGGAAAGCGACTTGCATAATCAGCAATAGCCTTTTGCGCTTCTGCCAGATTGGCAGTAGCGCGCAAACTGAGTTGCATCTGACTTGCCCCCAGACTCAATACATGACCATGTGCATCTATCATGCCAGGCAACAAGGTTTTACCTCCACCATCGACATGTCTGGCCTTGGGCAATCTGGTGACCAGCTCTTTAGTCCTACCAATTCCAATTACTTTGCCTGCATAATCAAAAGCCAGCGACTCAAAGTGCTGCAGCTTTCCCTCTTGATTCAGAGTGTAGCCCCGGACGTTATCGATAATCGTGTCGGCAGTTGCCAGACCTGCGCTCATGGTGGCGATTGCCAATATCAAGGGTTTCAATGTGCTTTGCATGGGCCACGTCCAGACTAAATAGATACATCGATGAGGATGTGTATTGTATTTCAATATTCTTTGGCAACAAGTGTCTTAATGCCCTCCCTATATTTCCTTGTCAAATAAATTAAAACAGGAAATCAGCGCCAGTAAAATTACGATAAAAGACGGAATTGGAGATATATAACTTCATGTAAAGCGACATTAGATGGTATTTACAGATTTTCCACTGAGGAAAAAGTAAAATCTGAAGGCGACCCCATGTAACAGATGTAAAACTTGTCATTCAACTGACATTTTTCTTGACGCTGCAAACTGCACTTGCGTACACTCACACGATTCTGCAATCCACGTCGACTATGGTCGATTAGACAATTCATTGCCTATGAAACGATTCCGACTACACTCTCCAAGCATATTGACCGCCGCTCTACTAGCTGGCCTGGCACCACAAATATGTCTTGCAGACGCAATCCCTCCGGTTTTCTCGCTGGTATCAGCACCAGAAACTACCAACGCAGTACAAGCCGCCACCAATCCAGTCATTCCGCAGGAATTGCCTCCTGATGCAGCCGTCATTCCCATAGATGACAAGGCCGCAGATTTATGGGAACGGGTACGCGCCGGTTACGCCATCCCTGATCTTGAAAACCAGTTGGTCACCAATCAACTAGCCTGGTATGGCACTCGTACTGAATATATCTTGCGTACTGTTCAGCGTGGTTCACGCTATCTGTATCATGTGGTCGAAGAGCTGGAAAAACGTGGCATGCCCACTGAACTGGCCCTGCTGCCCTTCATAGAATCCGCGTTTAATCCTCAAGCCATTTCCACTGCCAAAGCAACCGGCATGTGGCAGTTTATGGCAGCGACAGGCCGCGACTTCAACCTGAAGCAGACCATGTTCAAGGATGACAGGCGCGGTGTCATCGACTCTACCGATGCCGCCCTGAATTACCTGGAAAAACTGTATGGCATGTTCGGCGACTGGCAACTGGCGCTGGCGGCCTATAACTGGGGCGAAGGCTCGGTGCAACGCGCCATCAAGAAACAACAGGCGCAAGGCTTGCCGATAGACTTCCAGAGTCTGTCGGTGCATATGCCAAATGAGACTAAAAATTACCTGCCAAAACTGCAGGCAGTTAAAAACATCATTGGCCATCCTGAGCAATTCAATCTGGCGCTGCCCAAACTGGATAATCAGCCCTACTTTGTCTCGGTTGAAAAAACCCGCGATATCGACGTGCGCGTAGCTGCCCAACTGGCAGAGCTGCCACTCGATGAATTTACCGCATTGAACCCACAATTCAGCCGCCCTGTTATTACCGGCGGCACAGGCACAAAAATTTTGCTGCCTACGGATAATGCTGCCCTGTTCAAAGAAAATCTGAACAAGTGGCAAGGTCCTTTGTCCAGCTGGTCTGCCCACACTGTACAAAAAACCGAGCGAGTAGAAGCGCTGGCAAGCAAACTCGGGCTCAAGCCTGAGGTAGTGCGCGAAGTGAATTTCATTCCTGCAAAAATGATGGTCAAGGCGGGCTCGACCTTGCTGGTACCAAAGTCGGCCAAGGCGCCAGACAATGATATCTCCCTGGAAATTGCTGAAAAAGCGCAACTGGTCATAGAAAAAACTTCTACCCGCCAGGTCAGTTACAAGGTCAGCAAGCACGATAACCTGGCTGCAATCGCCAAACGCTTCCGCGTCAGCGTCGCAGAACTGAAGACCTGGAATCACCTGAAACGTGAAAATGTGGCCCACGGCCAGACCCTGCATATACAGACCCCTATTGTCACCCAGGTCAACCAGACCAATATGCTGGCAGCCGCAGGCAGCCGCCGCGCTGCACCAACACCTAAAGTCACCCACCACACAGCAGCACCTGCACGTCATGGCAAGACTTTGCTTGCCAATCTGAAGCTGAGCAAGAAAAAACATAGCTGATAGGTGTGCAAGCTGGGTCACCGTGACCAGGTCGCGCAGACAGTATCTTGCAGGCCAGGTTTGCGCAACTAAATCGCTCAGGCTTTAAGCGATGATGTTTAAGCCGACGCAGTAAATAAAAAAGGGTTCCAATTTACATTGGAACCCTTTTCTAGTTTTTGACGTTTCGCTTAGAAGCTATAACCCAGAGCTACACCGAATACAACTGGGCGGAAATCGATTGTTGTTTTGCGCTCGATACTACCTGTCGTTGCTGTCATGTCGGATTTGACTTTGGCAGCTGCAATAGAAGCACTGACAAACCAGCGGTCGTTGAAATGGTAATTGACACCTACCTGCCCCGCCAAACCAACGGAATCTTTCAAATCAATTTTTGTTGGCCCGCCAGTAGCGATATTACCTACAGCAGTTGATTTAGCATCAAAGAACTGTGTGTAATTCAAACCAAGACCAACGAACGGACGGAATGCATCAGTCGGTGCGCCAAAATTGTAATTGAGAAAAAAAGTAGGTGCGCGTTGTTTGACCTTGGAAATCACACCATAAGGTGCCAACGTACCACGTCCTGTCACTTCATGCTCAGGCGGGATACCGGCAACGAAATCAAAATCCAGATGATCATTGATACGGCGGGTGTAACCAAATACGACCGTAGTTGCATTCTGAACGACCAGGCCTGCTGGCTGTGGTGTTAAGAATGCCGGGCCATTGCTGGTAAAGTCCGGCGATTCAGAATGAACCTGAACATTGAGAACACCTGCTCGCACAGAATTTTCATAAGCATGAGCAGAAGAAACGCAAGCCAGACCAAACAGTGCACTGACGGCGAAATGAATTTTTTTCATGGAGTCGTCCTTTCTTATTTAGCCAAAACTTGTTGGAAGAACGCGCGTGATGCAGCGTTACAGAACGGTGGCACCAGAGTACCGTGGTACTGGCTGGCAACCGCTGTCGTTGGATCTACCTTGGCAGCAATCGCAGCATTGATTGCTGCCTGCTTGCTTTGGGCAAAACCAACTTTAGCTGCAGCAAATGGATCAGCTGCGCTGGTTGGGGAAGAATCGACGTCCAATACTGTCAACGCTGCTGCTGGCAAGCCTTTAGCCTGGAAGAAGCCTGCTGTTGCCTGTGTACTTGCGAAGAACACGGTAGGATCGCCGTTACCACCGCACAGCATGACTGGTACGTTAGGTACATAGTTACGCAAGTCGTTTTTCACGCCAGCCTTACGGAAAGAATTGGCAGGAGTACAGTTCAAAGGATCTGCAGGATTGACGTTGCAAGGATTTTTCTGTGCATCAGCCAGATAGGTATTGCGATAGCTGGTTTTCACCAGGTTACCGTCACCAAAGAAGGCTGCAAATGCTGGAGATGATGGACCTGGCAAAGAGTCTTTGGCAAACATCGCATACGCTGGCAATTTAGCAGTCGTGAACAGATCATTGAAGGTCAATGCGCCTGGCAACAGTGTTTCTATGCCTGTTGCATATTTGTCTTCATAGACTTCGTTCGGGCTGGAATACAAACCACCGTAGGATTTTTGCCAGCTGGTTGTGATCAGCGGGATGAATACCGTGCCACCTGCGTTCGGGCTGCCAGCAAAAGTGGCATCACCCAGCAAGGACATCGCATAAGGACCGGACATACCAGCCAATGCGCTTACCTTGAATTCGGAAGCATAGGTTGTTTGCATCGCGCGTTGCGTTGCCATGGCAACGTGACCGCCTTGTGAATAACCACTGATGACCAGCTTGCCAGAATCCTGCGCGCCGATAGTCGCGAAAGCCTTGCGTGCAGCACGCAGGGAATCGACCATGTCATTGGCTTGCTGTTCAGCATTCAGGTAAGGATGATAAGTCAGTGCAGAAGTATCGTAGCCTGCATAGTTAGGTGCAACCACGATGAAGCCTTGCGCTGCATACATGGCGGCCATCAGGATGGCTTCCGAGTTGTCACGCAGGTTGGCCATGTTGAAGGATTTTTCCACTGTCGTGCCATGGGCATACAGGATGACCGGACGTGGGCCGGTACATGCCGGATCGCTGCCAGATGGAACCATGATGGCGCCAGTTGCGTCAGTCGCTTCATTAGCGCCGCCGACTGTGGTGTATTTCATGTAGTAAGTGCTGATTTCGCACTTGGGAGCGCCTGTGATCTGTGTCAAACCTGGTTTGGCAGCATCCAGGGAAGCTTTGAAAACGACCGGATCAAGCTTGGTCAATGCCGGACCACTTGCCTGAGGAATAGGCACCAGTACAGGTGGATTGGCGACCAGAGTGCCGCGGGCAGGTGTGTTATCGATGACTGGACCAGCACTACCGCCGCCACCGCAAGCCGTTAAAACGGCAGCAGAAAGCAGACCCAGTGCAATGTGAGTTTGACGCATTGTTGTCTCCTGTTAAGTATTTTTTTGCAAGTCAGTAGATTTAACCAGTACCACATAAAATGGAACGAGCGTTCTAAAACTTAGCAAACAGTATGTCATTTACGCAATTTGGTGAATAGCGAAAATTTCACATCTAGAGTAAACACTCTTAAAAATTTAGCCTGAACTTGCCCCAAAGATTTTCCATAAGGGGCAAATACAACACTCTTAAAAAATCAATGAAAAAGAGACCTCGCAGGCTTCTCTTTTTACGGGCGGCAAGTATACCTTTTTCGATACGCAAATACCTGCTTCAAGATAGAATTTTTTCGCTTTAATCCTGCACCACGGGCACAGCTGCGGTTACTGGTGATGGTTCACGCGCTGGTTCACGATGAGCAAAATAAGCTTTCGCCTTTTTGCCCAGATTATCCAGATAAGTATAGGCGATAGGCACGACAAGCAAAGTCAGCAGCGTCGATGTAATGATGCCGCCTATCACTGCCCGGCCCATTGGTGCCTGGGTTTCTGCACCATCGCTAATCCCCATGGCCATGGGCAGCATACCAAATATCATCGCCAGCGTTGTCATCATGATGGGACGCAAGCGCACCTGTCCGGCAGCCAGCACTGCATCAAACTGGCTCATGCCCTGCTTTTGCGCCTGATTGATAAAATCAACCAGCAGGATCGCATTCTTGGTCACCAGGCCCATGAGCATGATGAAGCCGATGATGGAGAAAATATTCAGGGTACTGCCAGTAATCAGCAAAGCCAGCAGTACACCGATCAATGAAAACGGCAAGGCAGTCATGATCGCCAATGGTTGCAGGAAGCTGCCGAATTGCGAAGCCAGAATCAGGTAAATAAAGATCACTGCTATACCGAGTGCTGCCACGGCAGCCTGGAAGGATTCCTGCATTTCCCTGGTCTGCCCACCAATATCAAAGCGGTAGCCTGGTGGCAGTTCTATGGTCTTCACCAGTTTTTGCACTTCAGCCCCTACGTCACCGGCTGGGCGGCCTTCGACGTTGGCATAGATCGCTGCACGGCGCTGCAAGTCCTGACGCTTGATAACGCGCGGGCTGGTGCTGGGAATAAATTGCACGACCTGGCGCAAAGGCACCATCATAGGTTTGCCGTTCGCATCAATCTTGCTACTCGCAAGTGACAGGTCGCCAAGGTCAGAAATTTTTTGCCTGCCTGATTTCGGCAATTGCACATTGATTTCATAATTTTGACCATCCGGTGCCAGCCATTGACCCAGGGTATCGCCCGCGACAAAGGGGCGCAGCGCAGCGCCTATCTGCTGTACTGACAAGCCCAGGTCGTTTGCCAGCTCATTATTGACCTTGACCAGAACAGTAGGGTTAGCGCCTGTCAGGCTGCTCTCCAGATCGGCGATACCTTTGATACCCGCCATTTTTTTCATGACACTATCAATAACGTCCTGCAACTTGTCTGCATCGGGGCCGAGTATCGCAACATAGATAGGCTTGTCGAAACCTACTGCCATTTCTATACCCGGTATGCTTTTCAAGCGCTCACGTATTTGCATCTCCATCTGCTTTTGTGATTTGCGATGGCTGATGCGCTTTTCACTGAGCTTCATATTGATTTGTGCAGTATTTCTTTCATTCTCAATACCGACCGAGGTGTTGATGGTCTGGATGTCTTTCATCTCCTTCAGAACAGCCTCAACCTGGTGAGTTTTATCGTCGGTATATTGCAGGCTGGAACCTACCGGAGTTTTCAGGTTGATGGTGATCTGGCCTTCATCTGCTTCAGGTACGAATTCAGTACCTATCATGGGCACCAGGAAAAAACTGCCAGCAAATAAAGAAGTCGCCAGCAACAAGGTGGTTTTACGTTTGCGCAAAACCAGTTGCAGTAACTTGCCATAAATGACGTGCAGCTTTTCTATGCCATGCTCTATGGCATTCATGAATTTGGCCAGCCAGGGCAGACGTTTGAAGCGGTCTTGCTCAGGATCGCGCCATACCGATGACAACATGGGGTCTAGCGTAAAACTGACGAACAGCGATACCAGCACGGCCACGGTCACGGTAATGCCGAACTGGAAAAAGAATTTGCCTATCATGCCCTGCATGAAAGCCACGGGCACGAACACGGCGACGATGGCAAAGGTAGTCGCCATGACCGCCAGGCCAATTTCATTGGTGCCATCTTCTGCTGCCTGCTTGTGTCCCTTGCCCATGCCCAGGTGCCGGACTATATTTTCCCGCACAACGATGGCATCATCAATCAGCAAACCTATGCAGAGTGACAGTGCCATCATGGTCAAAAAATTCAGGGTAAAACCAAAAGCCTTGAGTGCAATGAAAGTCGCAATCACCGAAATAGGTAAAGTCAGGCCGGTGATGATGGTACTGCGCCAGGAATGCAGAAACAGGAAAACGATCAGCACTGTCAGGCCTGCACCTTCGAGTATGGTTTCTTTGACGCCGTCGAGGGAGTGCCTGACAAAGTCAGCATTGTTTTCACTGATGGTCATTTGCACGTCTTTGGGCAGGCGCGTTTTAAGATCAGCAATCGCTTCCATGATGCCGTCGCCTACCTCAACAATATTGGCATCCTGTATGCGGCTGATCGCGACCGCAACTGATCTTTGTCCATTCACACGTGAGATGGAATATTCTTCCTTTTCACCATCCTGCACTTCTGCAATCTGTTCCAGATAGACAGGCGCACCGGCACGGCGGGCAACGATGACTTTATTGAAGCCGCGGGTGTCCGCAATCTTGGCTTCCAGCCTGACCAGTTGATCTTGCGAACCACGGGTAATCAAACCTGCCGGCATGTTTTGATTGGTGCTCTGTATCGCAGCCAATACTTCATTGACGCCGATATGGTTAGCTGCCATGCGGTCAGGCAAAAGCTTGACCTGCACCTGGCGCACCACAGCACCACGCACATCGACCCTGCCCACACCTGGCACGCTTTGCAATTTCTTGACGATGATCTGGTCTGTCATATTCGACAGATCACGCAAGCTGCGCTCACCAGAACTGATCGCCATTTGCACAACCGGGCGGCCATTACCATCACCGCCCTTGACGATGAAAGGGTCTTTCACATCACGCGGGAAGCCAGGGCGTATCTGCGCCACTTTGTCGCGCACTTCCTGCAAGACCTTGTCGCCATTGACGGACAACTGGAACTCTATCCAGATGCCAGCCCTGCCCTCATAGGAACTAGCCATGATGCGCTTGACGCCGCTGATGGTATTGACGACATTTTCTACCGGTTTGGTGATGTCATTTTCAACGATCTCTGGCGAAGCGCCCGGGTAAAGCACTTCCATCCAGACACCGGGTGACTCAACATTGGGCATGTTTTCCAGGCCCAGGCCCCGGTATGAAAAAATACCGAGCACCATCAGGCCTATCATGACCATGGTGGCAAACACCGGGTTTTGTATACTGACTTTGGTCATCCACATGGCTCAGACCTTTGATGCTGGAGTAGGCTTGGGCATCTTCACCTTGCTACCGGATTTGACGCCATCAAGACGGGAAGAAATCAGCACTGCACCGGCATCGAGCCCCTGCACAATTTGTACCTTGCCTTCGTCTTCACTGCGCAAACCCAGTTTGACAGTTTGCATTTTCACCTGATCATTAATGATCTGATAGACGACATCAGCACCATTCACCTGGCGCACGGCAGTCAGCGGCACGGTCGTGGCCGTTGCTGATTTTTCCAGCACCAGGCTACCCTTGGCGAACATGCCGCCCCGCAATGCTGCATCTGCATTATCGACGGCGATGTATACCATCATGGAACGTGAGCCTGTTTCTGTCGATGGGTTGATGCGCGCTACTTTGCCGACGAATTCGCGCTTGCCAAAACCATCGACCTGGAACGCGACTTTTTGCCCTGTCCTGACCCGCGGGATTTCACTTGCGGGTACTTGCGCTTCCAGCGTCATGTGGCGGAGATTGACGATGCTGTACAGGGCAGTATCTGGCGATACTTTTTCACCTGCCTGCACGTGGCGCTTGCTGATGTAACCATCCAGCGGCGAACGTACTTGCGTGTCTGCCAGTGCCAGTTGCGCCACCTGTTTTTGCGACAATGCCGACTTCAGGCTGGCCTGTGCCAGCTCCAGCCCATTGTGGGTGGTGTCGTAGGCATTTTGTGAAATATAGTTTTGTTTCAACAAAGTCTCGTTGGACAGGCGGTTTTTTTGCGCTAGCGCCAATCTGGCCTGGGCTTCATCAACTGCAGCTTCTTGCGTGGTCAGGCGCGCATGCAAGTCGGCAGCGGTAAAGCGGGCAATGATCTGGCCTTTTTGTACTGCCATGCCCTCTTGCAGGGAAGCATCGGCAACTTCAGCAATAACCTTGGCACGCACGGTGACCTGGCTATCAGGCACCAGCGAACCCGAGATGGGCAGTTGTGCTGACAATTCCTTGAGTTCTGCACTGGCGATATCTGCAGCAGCCAGTTCATAGACGACTTCCTTGTCGGCCTGTTTTTTTTCATTGGTACTGGCTTGCGCAGTCATTTTGCTGGAATAAAACATCCAGAGACCACTGCAAATTGCCAGTGCAACAACGGTCACGACGGGAGTGCGCCATTGAATCTGACCCTGGGCATTACGAAAGCGAAATTTGTTTTGCATGATGAAGATATTCCAGTGTATTTGCGCTATATCCGCTCTGCCGCCAGGCAGGCCAGACTTTGTTTAGCGATTTGACTAATACATAGAGGATAAGTTCATCCAATAATAGTACAAAAAATAGTGCAAAATTGACCCAAAAAAAGAGCCCGGCTTAGTGGGCTCTGATTTCGTGGCGTGATTTACAAACTTAACTTGCAGTATTCGCGGTCTTGCCTTTATCCAGCCAGGCATCCAAAGACAACTTGCCGGGCCCAAAGCTGACCAGTACCAGTAATAAGATTCCCCAATAAAAGTGCGAGTTGATTGCCGCTGGACATTCCAGTTCAAATAACTGCGGGTAGGAAATCACTGCCATTAGATTAACGGCAAACAAAGCCAGTGCTGCCGGACGGGAAAAAATACCTAGTAGCAGCAAGACAGGCAGAACCAACTCCCCACCCGCCCCCATCCAGGCAGCCAGTTCGGGCGGTATGATGGGCACCATGTATTCTTCACGGAACAAGGACAGGGTAGATTGCCAGTCAGTTATTTTCAACTGACCTGCTTTAAAAAATTGCCAGCCCACATATAGCCGGAGTGCCAGACAGAGGACTGAGCCGCCCCATACATTGAGCTTGTCATCAAAACGAGTGCTCAGGCGATGAAAGTATTGCAGGGTGTTATACATAGAAATTCTCCAATTAGTCTCCTGCAACTTAGTCTGTCTGCTGATGAATTCCTTACAGCTGATTTTCAGGGAATTTGAAATTGGCAAATAATCCATTGGCAAACCAGGATTGTAATTGGGCATTGATATCAAATTCACCGTCTGTATCAAGTGCAATTTCCAACGCAGTGCCGAGGTTGCTGCCCTGCTGCAAAGCAGTCAACGCTAAAAAGCTGGCCTTGCTGATTCCCTGCAATTCAACCGACCAATGGGGTCTGCTGACAAGTCCATAACAAGCCTGCCTGATATTTTCCGGGAACCCCGCGTCGGCATGTACCTGATGAGCAAACCAGATAGTCACACTATCCAGTTCAGCAGTATATAGACTGACAGCAGGATGAAACAACAGCCACACAGCCTGCACATCTTGCCCCGATGCAGCCACTGCCTGTAACAGGTTTGTCAGGCTGAGAGCTTCTGCATCAGCAGCATAATATGCAGCATGTATCTGCCACTCCAGCGCGGCGACATCAGAAAAATAAGGGTAATCTGCGGCATCAGGTGTGGTTTGCAGGAATGCAGCAAGCTTTGCGCCAAACTGATTCAGGTCACCCGATTCTGAAGGAAAGGCACGGCCAAACGCACGCACCAGCTGTTCAAAGTAATCATCACCCACCAATTGATACAGGACGGGAAAAGCGTTTTTCAATGCCGCCGTCCAGATGGCAGTCAGGTTGCCGCGGTACAAGGCCAGCCTGTCATCCTGATGGGGGTGAGCATTAAATAAGGCAGCGGTCTGCGTTGCAAAGGATGGTTGCAATAATGCCTGGGCAAATTGCGACTGAATCTCGGTAAGCGAAAGCGCGTCCATAGCGGCATCAATCTGCGTACGCATCAGGCTGCCGCTATCTCTTGCGATGGCGCCGGCGTTGACGTTGGCCTTGGCGTTGTTGCCAGAATTTGCCTGGCTTTATGCGCCTCGCCCAAAAGCACAGGCAGATCAGGGATTGCTGTATCCCACTCTATTAATACGGGTATGCCTGCAGGCAGCATCTGCGTTGCCTGCTTAAACAATAACCACACCGGATCAGCAACCTGGCTGCCATGATCATCGACCAGGCAGATATCGGTTTGCAAGTGCCCTGCCAGATGGATTTCACCTATCGCACCAACTGGCAAACCTGCCATGATGCGCAAGGCATGCAACGCATCTTCACCATGATTGTGTTGGTTCACATACAGATTATTAATGTCGAGCAAAATGCCACAGCCGGTACGGCTGACCAGCGCAGCCAGGAACTCTGCTTCTGACATATCATCCTGGGCAAAGCGCAAATACGTCGAGACATTTTCTATCAAGACCTGTCTTTGCAAACGCGACTGCAAGTCATCAACTCGCTGGCATACCAGGTCGAGGGCGCTGTGCATCAGTGGCAAAGGCAAAAGATCATTCAAATGCCTGCCAGCGATGGCTCCCCAGCAAAGGTGCTCAGAAACCAGTGCAGGTTCCGTGCGTTCTATCAAACGCTGCAAGCGTGAGATATGCACATCAGAATAACCCTGGGCTGACCCCAGCCCCATGCCAACACCGTGCAGGCTTAAGGGGTAATCCTGGCGCAAAGTTTGCAGTACATGCAAATCATAGCCACCATCACCAAAATAATTTTCTGAATGCACCTCCAGCCAGTCAGCGGGGGCGGGTGCAGGTACCAATGCCGTTGCAGGTGTATTCAGAAAATCACGGTAGTGCTGAGTGCGCAAACCCACACCTACCCCTTGCAGGGCGGGCGTGGGTTCATTGTTTATGCGAGCCGTATCAGTCAAAAGAAATCAGCCACGATAAAACGGCCCATCAAAATAACAAATTTAAAACTTGAGACTTAAGACTTAGGAGCTTCCAGCTTGCCGCCCATTTTTTCGCAAGAACCTGCTGGCACTTTTTTCCATTCAGATGCGTCATTGTCTTTTTTGGATTGACCAGCGCAAGAATGAGAACCCGACTTGGTAGCGCAATCATTTTGACCAGCCTTGGCAATGCCAAAGCATTTTTCTGTTTTGGCTGGCTCTGCTGCCATTGCCATGCTGGAACCCAACAAACCTGCCAGTGCGACTGCAACCATTGTTTTATTACTCATGTTCATCTCCTGTAAATTGATTCAAGAACTTAATTAAGCACAACATCCCACATGGGAAAATTTAAAACTACAGCCTATAGTCGGCGCAGATAAAGCAAACTTACACAATTTCGTAAAATATTTTCAGTCACGCTATCTGCACTATCTTCTACGCAGCACATTTTCATTTGGATTCAGGCGGCGATGAGATTATCCTACTAGCTTATGACTTTTTTTCAAGCTAAAAGTTTCTATATGCCTAACTTCATCCAAGAATTGCGACAAAGTATCGAAAATTTATCTCGTAATGAGATCAATATCAGTGGTTTTTGCAAAATCTGGCGTAGCCAGACTGATTTATTAGTCGCCCTGCCACCACAATTTGCCGAAGTCATGGAAAACCTGTTGAGCAGGCTGGAGTCTGGCAGCCTGTTTACAGAAGAAAGCTGTTCTTTCAGTCAGACAGACCTGATTGCCCAACTGAGAATGTGGCTGGAGAAAGCAGATGCACGCCTTGCGTCTGGCAAAATAGTGTAAGCTGCGTCCCTTTTATTGCAGGATAGAGGAATTTATATGCAAAGCCTGAGTTTTAGCCTGGAAGGCGAATATGTAGAACTGAACCAGTTATTGAAACTGGTTGGTCTGTGCGAAAGCGGTGGCGCTGGCAAGGCTATCGTTGCCAGCGGAGATGTTAGTGTTGATGGTGAGCAGGAATTGCGCAAGACCGCCAAAATCCGTGCGGGCCAGCTTGTCAGTCTTGGTGATATAGAAATACGGGTTCAGGCAGGTTGAACCTGGGCAGCAGCTGTATCGATAGCAGTATCGGCAATCTTTTCAGGATTGCTTGCCATGAAACGCGCCAGCATATTGTCCATGGTATCGACATGATGCTCGAACCATAAAGGCAATTCTTCTGCCAGTCGCGTAGCCAGATCGGTCTCGCCCAGCTCTACCCTGCGCCGCACCTCTTGCATCACTTCAAGTACTGCATCATGTTCTTGCCTGTGACAACCTGCAGGCGGGAATGCCGTTTCGGCCATCCACTGGTTCTCTTGCTCAAAATGCGCAACGGAATGCACGATCAGGGCATCCAGCCTGGCGACGAAAGTGGCCGGATTATCTTCAGACAAAGCCGCACATAGTTCGACGAACTCCTTATGGGTATCATCCATAGGTTCATAACTGAGGCTGAGGCGGTCAGACCAGCCCCAAGAATTTTGTTCCATACCAGATCCAGATAGAAAGAGATGGCGAGATTATCGCTGATCAGCAAATAATGTGCTTGCGTCAGATCAGGCCACAGGTGGCCAGGGGTGGTCACCAAGACAATCACCAGGAAACATTTCAGGAGTCACAAACAAAAAGCGCGCTATCAGCGCGCTTTTTGGACATCTGTTTGAATATCTATTAACAAAAACAGCAATCAAGCTGTCGTATTGATATTCCTGCCCAGATTAGGTGGCAGATTGGCGACAGATTTATTATCTGGAATAGCCTCTATAAGCGCAGTCGCGCTTTCAGCAGTAATATCCTGTGCCTTTTTCAAAACAGCAATACTTACTGCCTGGCTAGTACCTACATCCGCCAGTGTCGTTGCCACTCTGGCAATACCGGTTACGTCCATGACAGTTCTCCTTATCCATCTACAATTGATAACGGCGGCTTGAGCAAAGTCTTTAGGGGTACTTCAGGTTTTTTTTAAATTATTGTTTTGCATCGCAGCAAGCACCCAGTCCAGCACCAGTTGCTGCTGGTTTAAATCCAGCCATTGCAAGCCAGGCCGCAAATCTGCCGGTGCGGCAACATCGGATGCTACCAGGGCTACATGTACGTCCTCGGGATAAATAGCCGGCTTGCCCAGGGATGGGCGGTAAACCTCAATCTTGGGCATGGTCTCCCATTTATAACCCTCGACCAGCGTCAAGTCCGCTGGCGACAAACGGCTCAACAACTCATCCAGCGATGGCTCAGCTTCTTGCCTCAGCTCATGGGCAATCACATAGCGGTACGGGGAAGCCAGCAAGACATCCTGCGCGCCCGCCATGCGCAAGCGCGAGCTATCCTTTTGTGGCGGCTCTATCGTGACATCATGATGACTATGCTTCACGACATTGATCTTATGCCCTGCCGCCGTCAACTCACTGACCAGATGTTCCAGCAAACTTGTTTTACCGCTGCCTGACCACCCTATTACACCCAGTATTTGCCCTGTTTCAGCCACACCAGCCACATCATTCTTTTCACCACCAGCCACACTGCCTCCAGACTTTTTTCAAATTCATTATATGCAAATAACTTAGGAGTATGAGCTCTATACCCGCCTCGTCATTCCATAGTCATATTTGAATGTAACAATTGTTACATTGCAATATTTTACAGGTTATCAGTATGCGTCTTCCCTTCAGACTATGGTCCTTTTGCTTCACCCTGCTATGCTTGCTGTTCGCCATGAATGTACAGGCGCAAGGCAATGTCATCGTCGTTGGTCAGGCAATAGACTTGTCCGGACCGAATGGTAGCATTGGCCGCGACTATGTGGCAGGTATCACGACTTACTTTGACAGTATCAATGTCAGTGGTGGCATAGGTGGCAAACGCATCAAGTACCTGGTACGTGACGATCAGGGCAACCCTGCAGTGTCGGCACAGGCAGTCAGCGATTTGCTGGAAAAAGACAAGGCAGATTATCTGCTGGGTGGCATAGGCGCTGCCGTCACCGATGCAGTGCTGGCAAACGCCAGATTTTCACAAAGTGGCCAGACCCTGTTTGCTCCGCTGGTGGCATCAGTCAAGACTTACAACTCCCGCGTCCTGTTCTGGCGGCCCAGCCCTGAGCAAGAGATGCAATATATCTTCTCTTACTTCGATAAACTGGGCATCAAAAGTGTAGGTATCGCTTATCAGGAAAACGCCCTGAACCAGGACATGTACCAATATGTTGTTACCGAGTTGCGCAAACGCAATATGCTGATGAGCGGCCTGGTACGCATAGGTGCGTCTGCCGCGGACATGGAAAGAGAATCTGCCGTACTGGCACGCAGCAATCCTGGCATCGTGATTGCTATTGCCGATACCCTTGGCACGGGCATCTTCCTGAAAGAATTCAGAAAACAGGCTCCCCGCACCTTTGTTGCCGGCATGTCACTCATCAATCTTGATACCCTGGCAGAAGTGGCAGGCCCCAAGGCGCTGGAATGGACAGTATTTTCCCAGGTGGTACCCAATCCCTTGAGCAAAAAGTCGCTGATACAGATAGATCATAGCAATATGATGAAAAAATTCAGGGATGAAGATCTGTCTGCCCTGACATTTGAAGGCTTCATGGTCGCCAAGACCCTGGTTAAAGCAATACAGGCAGGAAAAGGCGGGCGTGATGGCCTGCAGGCGCTGGCAACACAAAAAAACGTCATCGATCTCGGTGGCGTCACCCTGACCCCATCAGAGAGTACACACCGCATGTCCAACTATGTTGATATGGCACTCTTCAGGAAAGGCGGGGGGCTGCTGTTTTAAGTAGCAAACACCTTACATTGCCAATAGTGCATTCATACAAAAAACGACATGCATGAACAAAAACAAATAACGTTTTTTGACATTCTTGTGATTTTAGAATAGAGTGCTGCACCGCAACATGAGAATTTTAAATTTACTTATCCGGTAAATGCATGAATCAAGTTTGCGCTATTCAAAAAAATCAATCAGGTACATCATGTTTAATAAAAAAATTATCGCTGCCGCTCTGGCAATTTCCGGTTTGTTTATCGGTACAACTGCCAATGCGCAGTTTTATGCTGGCGCCACTGTTGGCCAGGCTCGCTGGAACATGGATTGCGCTGGCACATCCAGCTGCAAAACCAATGACACATCCTTCAATATCCTGGGTGGCTACAACATCACTCCTAACTGGGGTGTAGAAGGCAGCTATTACAATCTGGGCACAGTTAAAGCGAATGTCTATGGTGTTGCTGCAGAAATGAAAGCAACTGGCATCGACCTGGCAGGTACATACCGCGCGCAAGTTGGCAATAACTGGGGCCTGTTCACAAAACTGGGTCTGGCTTATTCCAAAGGCGAAGCAACTGCTGCATTCAATAACCTGCGTGGCTCTACCAGCAAAAATTCCACACAAGTGATGGTAGGCATTGGTGCAACATATGCATTCACACCTAACATCGCTGCACGCGCTGAAATCGCCAGCCGTAAAGTTGATTTTGTTGGCGGCGACGGCAACATCACCAACTTCAACATTGGTGTTCAGGCATCGTTCTGATATAGCGCTTGATACCGCAATATCTGACAAAAGTTGTCAAGGCGCAGTATTGATTTAGTGAAACAAGAACTCAGTTAATTTTGCGCCATATTGTCAGCAGCAAATTCATCGTTTGCTGCTGACAAAGCAAGTCCCCCCCCCCAAGCCCCAGACTTTCGCCTCTAGCAGCCCCCCCCCTCCGCCACCTTATCCTCACAGTTTTCAAATCCTGCCGAGCAAGTTTGCTTACGTCTCTTACGAAGTCCTTACGGTCAGTATTTACAATCAGCTATTTGCTTGCCCGATTGTCAGGATTGTCAGTCTCCCTGGTCGCTTCATGACGTGCATGAAGACCTTCATTGTCACTGCATCACTGCTGAGCCTGCATGCGCCCTCAATCCTGAAAATTGTTTGTTATGACTCTGTATGGCTCTGCTGCTTCACAAGAAGCAAAACAAGAAGCAAAATCTGTCAACAGTGAACTTCTGACCTCCCCCACCACTGCATCAGCACTGAATCTGCACCAGCTCTCTGCACAGATACCAGAGCAAAAGGCCATGGTATTCATTGACAGCCGCCTGCCCGATTTCCAGCAGATCGTGGACGCAGTAAAACCTGGCATCACAGTGGTGGTGCTGGATAAGGACCAGGATGGCGTGCAGCAGGTTGCCGATGCACTCAAAAATTGCAGCAACCTGGATTCCATTTCCATCATCTCCCATGGTGATAATGGCGTGATGCTTCTGGGTAGCGCAGTCTTGCATGATGGTGATTTGGCAGCCTATCAAGGACAATTGCAAGCCATAGGTGCATCCCTGAAGCCCGGTGGCGATCTGATGTTATATGGCTGCAACATAGGAGCTGGCCCGGCAGGATCAAGATTTATCAACGACCTCGCAAGCATGACAGGAGCAGATGTCGCGGCATCTACTAATGACACAGGTACTGCAACACAAAGCGGTGACTGGCAGCTGGAAATTTCGACTGGCAAAATCGAAACCAAGGGTGCACTTGACATCCAGCAATTGACGGACTGGAACCATCTCGCAGCTACGCTTTCAGCTTCTGACCTGGCCAGCCTGCAAGCAGCCATGGCAACGGCAAATTCCAATGGCAGAGACGATACCCTGACATTGACGGGTGACATTCTTTTCAATGCCAGCAACAACACCATCAGCATCGCGGCTGATTCCGGCCATACGCTGACCATCATAGGAAGCAAAAACAATGCAGGTGGCGTGGTCACCATCAGCGGCGGAAATTTAACTCGCGTCATTGATGTGGTAGCCGGAGCGACAGCAAGCCTGGAAAACCTGGTCATTACCAATGGACTGGCTGCTGGAAATGGTGGGGACAACACAGGTAATCTGGAGGGGCCTGGCAGAGCTGGTCTTGATGGTGCTGGCGGCGGGATACGCAATGCTGGTACTTTAACCATCAGCAACAGTACGATCACTGCCAACAAAGCGTCAGGCGGTGGTGGCACAGGTGGCGGTTACCCCAAAGGTGGCGGCGGCGGTGGCGGAGGTGGCTACGGCGCTGGCTTGGGTGGCATTGGCGGAATGGACCGGATTGGCGAAGCACCCACAGCACCAAGTGCTGGTCATGGTGGTAACGGTTCTGGCACATCTGGCGGGCAACGTGGAGGGTACGGCGGCAGTACCACGGGCGGTGCGGGCGGAGGCGCGCACGTGCAGTTTCTCGGTTCATCCTATACATTGGGAGGTGCGGGAGCGTCGGCCAGCAACGGCGCGATCTCTATTGGTGGTGGCGGTGGCGGAAGTGGCGGCATTTATGTTGGAGGTACCGGCGGCAATGCGGTTGGCGGTATCTTTAACAGCGGGACATTAAGGATAACAAGTAGCGTCATCACCAATAACCTTGCTGCCGGAGGTGGTGGCGGTGGCGGCGCAGCTTCCAACTATACAAATCACGGCAACGGTGGTGCTGGCGGAAACGGCATAGGTGGTATCTGGTCAACCGGCACCCTATTGATGGATACAGCATCAGTCGCCAGTTTAAGTACTGGAAACAAAGGTGCTGGTGGCTTTGGCGGCACCGCTTCTGGAACTGGCAATATTGCAGGCACCAACGGCAACAGCATTGATGCCAGTTTGGGCACGATTACCGCCTATAGTACCCCCGCGACTGTGAATATAGCTTTGTCCAAACCCACCTTGAAGGCTGGTGATACGCAAGATGTGACATTTACATTCTCCGAAGCCGTATCTGACTTTGGAACCGCCGATATCTATATTGCCAACGGCATACTGTCAGGCTTGCAAACCGCCGACAACATCACTTTCACAGCAACTTTTACACCGAATACCAATTTTGAAAGCGCCAGCAATGTCATTTCAGTTAATTTGCCTGGTACCTATAATTCGACTCATACACCGGGTGTAGGTATTACCAGCAGCAGCAACTTCGTTGTCGACACCAAGGCGCCAACGCTTATCATCAGCAGCAACGTCAGCACACTCAAAGCCGGCGAAACGGCGACGATTAGCTTCGCCTTCAGCGAAGTTCCAACTGGTTTTACTGCGGTTGACATTTCGGTTGCAGGCGGTAGCTTAGGTAGTCTTAATGGTTCAGGTACGACACGTACTGCGACATTCACACCAGATCCGGCAACCAACGCCGGCTCAGCCAGTATCACCGTTGCGTCTGGCAGCTACACTGACGCGGCAGGCAACAGCGGTGGTGCTGGCAACAGCCCTGCCCTGACTTTTGACACGGGAATACCTGCTGTCAGCACGGTCAGTGTCCCGGCAAATGCCACCTATGCGACAGCACAAAATCTGAACTTCACCGTCAACTTTAATGAAGCAGTGATAGTGACTGGCACGCCCAGCCTTCCAGTCACGTTGGACACTGGTGGCAACGTTGCAGCTACTTATATCAGTGGCAGCGGCAGCAGCTCACTTCTATTTGGCTATACCATCGTTGATGGGAATCAGGACAGCAACGGTATTTCTGTCGGCAGCAGCGTCACCCTCAATGGCGGTACCATCAAAGATGGTGCAGGCAATAATGCCGCTCTTAACTTGAACGGAGTAGCCAGCACAGCCGCAGTCAATGTTGATGGCATTGCCCCTGCGGTCAGTACTGTCACGGTTCCCGCCAACGCCACTTATGTGCCAGGACAAGGCCTGAATTTTACGGTTAATTTTAATGAAGTCGTCAACGTTACAGGAACACCAACTATTCCAGTAACGCTCGATACCGGTGGTACTGTAGCGGCTACTTATGTGAGTGGAAGTGGCACTTCCGCACTTGTATTCCGTTATACGGTTGCCAGCGGCAACCTTGATACCAATGGCATCAGTCCGGGTAGCAGTATTACTTTGAATAGTGGCAGCATCAAAGACACTGCAGGAAATAATGCTGCTCTCAATCTGAATAGTGTTGGCAGTACGACTGCTGTCCTGGTTGATGGCGTTGCGCCCACCATCACCAGCATCAACCGTGCGTCAGCCAGCCCCAGCAACAGCAGCTTTGTTGATTTCCAGGTCACTTTCTCGGAGAGCGTGGCAAATGGTGGATTGGATATTTCCGATTTTGCGCTGGTGACGACCGGCACAGCCAGCGGAAACATTGCCTCACTATCAGGCCCCGTTGGCAACGTCTGGACCGTTCGGGTCAACACTGTCAGTGGTGACGGCACCTTAGGACTGAATTTCAAGAACAGCGGCACTGGTGTCACCGACGTGGCCGGCAATGCCATCGTTGGCGGGCATACTGGCGACGAGCTATATACACTGGATAACAGTGGCCCTGCGGTAACAAATGTCAGCTCAAGCACAGCCAATGCCACCTATGCTGCGGGTACAGTCATACCGGTCACCATCACCTTCAATGAAACTGTCAATGTCACCGGAATACCACAACTAACACTGGAAACTGGCACCATAGATCGGGTAATTAATTATGTCAGCGGTTCGGGCACTAACACGATCACCTTTAATTACACCGTACAGGTAGGTGATGCCAGCGCAGATCTCGATTACCAGAACAGTACTGCTTTGCGCTTGAATGGCGGTACTATCAAGGATTCGCTGGGCAATAATGCCACATTAACGCTGGCTGCGCCCGGTGCTGCCAACTCGCTGGGCAGCAACAAAACCATCGTCATCTATACTAATTCCCCTCCCGCCATAGGCGGTGCCCTCGCTGGCCAGACCGTCACAGAAACCACCACGGTTTCTCCCTTCACCGGCGTCACCATCAACGATCCTGATGTCGGGGCTTCCGAAACCATCATCATCAGTCTGGACCTGGCAGCCAAAGGAGCCTTTACTGCCGCCTCCCTGGCAGCGACTGGCTTCTCGACTGCCGATGGCGGCCTGACCTATACCCATGCCGCAGGAACACCGGCAGCCGTGCAGGCGGCCATCCGTGGCCTGGTGTTCCAGCCGGCTGCTGGCCGTGTCCCTGTGGGCAGCACAGAAACCACGACCTTTACCATCAGCGCCAATGACGGCATTGCTTCTGCGGTATTGAATAACACGACGACAGTGATTGCGACCGGCATCAATGCGGCACCAACCAATATCACCTTGTCAAATGCGACCATCCAGCAAGGCTCTGCCGCCAACACCAGCGTCGGCACACTTCTTGTGACCGACCCCAATCCGGGGGATGCCGCCAGCTTTACCCTGATGACAGGTAATGGGGCGAATGACAGGGATAATGCCAAATTCGTGATCTCGGGTAACAGTCTGGTGGCCAAGAACCCACTGAGTATGATGCCCGGCAATTACACCATATTCGTTCGCGCGACAGATGCCAGCGGCGCTGCCTATGAAAAAAGCCTGGTCATTGCTGTCGGCGACAATGTTGCCCCCGTTGCGACAGGCATCACCCGTCTCCAGCCAGAAAACAACAATCTGACCAGCGTCGATTACAAAGTCAGCTTCAGCGAAGCAGTGACGGGCGTCAATGCGGCAGCCTTTACCCTGGCAACGACAGGCACAGTCGCGGGGACGATCAGCAATGTGACACAGCTGGACTCTTCTACCTATATTGTCAGGATCACGGGACTGACCGGTGATGGCACCCTGGGCCTGAATCTCAGGAATGCTGGTACCGGCATCGTTGATACCACCAGCCTGGCTCTGAGTGGCGGCTTTACTGGACAGTTGTATCAGATCGATCACATAGCGCCGACCACCAACATCAGTTCCGTTCGTTTATCCAATGATGATGGGATCAGCGGCACTGACTTCGTGACGACAGCGCCTCAACAAACCATCAGTGGCAGTCTCAGCACTGGTCTGGCAGCAGCTGAAACAGTCCAGGTCTCTATCGATAATGGCGCCAACTGGCTCAATGCCACAACAGTGGCAGGAAGCACCAGCTGGTCATTACAGAACCAGACACTGGGCGGCAACAATACCTTGAAGGTCCGGGTCACTGACCTGGCAGGTAATAGCGGAGCTTTACTGCAACAGGCTTATTCCATCCTCACCTATGACAACAGTATGGGGACCAATCCTTCCGACAACACCATCCCAGTGACCGGTCCGGATGCCGATGGTGACGGCATCCTGCAAACCATAGAAGCAGGAGTACCAAACTGGATAGGTAGTGGCAAGGGCGACGGCAACGGCGATGGCAAAGCCGATCAGGCTCAGAAAGAAGTCGGCTCTTTGCCCTGGAATAATGGTGGTCTGGTCAATACCCACTATGCGACCCTGAGTAGCAATCAGGCTTTGGCGCTGTCTAACATCACGACTACGGCTAGCCCGGCTGATCTGTCCATGGACTTGCAACTGCAATATGGCTTGATCAATGGCCAGATCAGCGGCGTGGGTGCCGGCAAGGATGTCAGCCTTTCTCTCTATACCGACAAGCTGGGGGCGGTGAATGGATACTGGGTACAGGACAGGGCCGGTAACTGGACGAATATTGCCAGCGCGATCACTGAGGTGAATGGCAAACTGAAGGTGGATTTCAAGATTACCGATGGCGGCATGTTTGACGCCGACGGCAAGGTCGATGGCAAAATCAGCTTTAGTGGTGGCCTGGGTGTCAAAACCAGCCCACTGCCAGGCGACAAGGATGGTGACGGCATCCCCGATGCCATAGAAGCGAAGGTCGGCACCAACCAGAACCAGAAAGACAATGATGTGTTGCACAGGGCTGACCTGTTTGCCATGCAGCTCTACCGGGATGTGCTGTTCCGTGAGGGAGATACTGCCGGTATCACTTACTGGCAGCAGCAAATCGACAGCGGGCATTTGAACCGTGCCCAGGTGGCAGCGTCGATGCTGGCTTCGACCGAGTTCCAGAATAATGTCGGCAGCCTGACCCGCCTGTACTTTGGCGCCTTTGACCGCTTGCCTGACCGGGATGGCCTGGCTTACTGGATAGGGCAGGAGAAAGCCGGGGCCAGCCTCAGCGGCATCAGCGGCGCCTTTGTGGCCAGTGCCGAGTTCCAGAATGCCTATGGCAATCTGAACAATACGGCCTTTGTAGACAGGGTGTACCAGAATGTCCTGCACCGCACTGCTGATGCGGCAGGCCAGGCTTACTGGCTGGGGCAGTTGAACAATGGCCTCTCGCGTGGTGACATGCTGGCGGGCTTTACCGAGTCAGCGGAGTTCAAGGTGAATTCACAATCCAAAGTGTCTTTGACGCTGGATTACATCGGTCTCTTGGGTCATGCGCCGGATCAGGCGACCTTTGATACTTTACTCAGCCAATCGGGTACGGATGTGGTCACGCTGATCGGGCAGTTTATTAATTCGCCAGAGTATCTGGCGAGGTTTATAGGCTGATTTGAGCAACATTAATAGGAAATAAAGTCATGACATCCTTTAAATTGAATATTGACCTTTCCTCCGAAGACCTGCATTTACTTTCACAAGTCAATTACAAAATTATCGTAGCCAAGACTTTTTCCGGAGGCCAGCCAAATGTCGCGTGGCAGGTATTTCGGCCAGCGCTCAGAAACACAATCAGTTGGTAAGAAGAGTACGGTATTTATGCATCTTCAACATCATTGCAAAATGGTGCGAAGCTGAGAAAAATATCGGAAACAGAAATTCCAGCCATAGCAGGTAAGCTCTATTCATTGCAGGAAAATGGGATCATTGAGAATTCCATAGGGGATGGCAATGCCCAAGTATTTACTTTGTTAAATCAATACCCCTCACCGCCGGGAAGTATGGTCACGGGTCTATATCAAAATGCGCAAGTGAACGGGATTGAAATAGCTGGCAATGCTGTATCTGCAATGCAAGTACATTTCAAGAATAGTATTGAGATGCAACCCTGCCCTACTGTGCATCTCTGGATTTCCAGTTGGCCAGAAAGTAGCGGCCTGACACAGCCCGGAACGTCAACCGTGACCCAACTGTCATTTGAAGATGGTATAAACGAAATCACATGCTATTTCGACATAAGGACCAGTAAGTTCCATCTCCCTCGACGATGGAACTAAACAATAGCAAAGTCAACACGGAATCGCCATCTCATCACTATCAATAGCACAAAGTCAGCAACGTCTGTCTACGATGCCAGTTGTCAGAAAACGGCTTGCAGTCCCCGGCATTTTCCACCACCCACTTTAGAACTGGATAGCCAGCTATCCAGTTACTGACATTACGAGGGAGGTCCTGGCTAAGTCGGCATCAGGTACGGGCATTTAATTACGATTTCCAGAATTCGCCAATCAAGAATCACCGCCCTTCTTACGAATCTCTTACGGCAGTTTGCTAGTATCAAGCAATTTTTCATAGCCATTATTGCATGATGTTTTGAGCAACTTCTTAGCCTTCAAGATTCCTCCATCTTGCCTGCGAGCTCGACATGCGTACACCTTTTCTTTAAGTCAGAAGTCTACACAATGAATCTGCTCGATCAAACTACCGCAACCGATATTCAGTCTGTCCACGAAGACGCACTTGCTAACTCAACCGTTGCGCATTTGATGGCTACCTTGTCCACGCCCGCCCCCTCCCTATCCTTGGGTACTGCGGCAAATCCAAGCGCGGGCCAGCAGATTCTGATCATTGATGGTCGGGTACCAGATCAGGCCACGCTGATCAATGCATCCAAAGAAGGGGTTAAAGTCATCGTTCTGGATACAGAGCATGATGGCGTGCAACAAATTGCCGATGCATTAAAGGATGTCCACAATGCTTCGTCTATCAGCATCATTTCGCATGGTGATGATGGTGTTCTCTTGCTAGGTAACTCACCTCTGCATAACGGTAATGTCGCCAACTATACCGAACAGTTAAAAGCCATCGGTGCATCTTTACAGACCGGTGGAGAAATCAGGCTGTACGGTTGTGATATTGGCAAAGACAGTGTCGGCCAGGATTTTATTCAAAGCATTGCCCAGGTGACCGGCGCCACGGTAGAAGCCTCAACTGATGCAACAGGAACTGCAAGCCGGGGCGGCAACTGGGACCTGGAAATATCGACTGGCACCCTGCCTAAGGATAGTGCTCTGGATACCAGCAAGCTGGGTAATTACGATCATTTATTGGTGACGACCGCGGTCAACAGCATCAATAGTCTTAAGTCTGCTATCGCCACCGGTAACAGCGATGGTTTCGACGATATCATTACATTTACCGGCAATATTACCTTTAGCAACGCCTCTGATAGCGTCCCTATCAATGTTACCGATGGCCACACGATGACCATCGTCGGAGGTGGGAACACCCTCAACGGCAATAATATGGCAAGGGTAATGACTGTCGGTACAAACGGCGCAGGATCTGCCGTCGTTATTCAAAACCTGACAATTACCAATGGCTTTGTCACTGGCAATGGCGGTAACGCTGGTGTCAACGGACCAGACCTCAACGATGTAGGAAAGCCGGGCGATGATGCCAAGGGAGCCGGCATATGGAATTCTGGCGTTTTAACAATTTCAAACAGCACCATAACAAATAACAAGGCTTCAGCAGGCGGCGGTGCTGGCGGCCTGACATCTGGTAATGGCGGCGGTGGCGGCGGCGGCGGCGGATACGGAAGCAGCAACGGCGGTAATGGCGGGTCCAGTTTGGCGTATTCGCACCCGGGAGCAACAGGTACCGCTGGCACCGGTGGCAACGGAGGACCGCTTTCGGGACAATACTTTTTGCTGGGCGGGAAAGGTGGCACGACCACTGGAGGGAATGGTTCGGGTGGGTTTGCAACTTACTCCAGAGGTGGCAATGGTGGCACTGCCAATGCAGGTGGAGGACTGAGTATTGGCGGTGGCGGCGGCGGTGGCGGTGCCGATGCAAAAGGCGGTGCTGGCGGGAACGCGGTTGGTGGTATCTACAACATCGGAACATTGACCATTAGCGGAAGTAGCATCACCAACAACATTGGTGCCGGCGGCGGCGGCGGCGGCGGCAGTAAATCGGATATAGGCAAAGACGGTGGTGCTGGGGGCAATGGAGTCGGCGGCATATGGAACAATGGTGGTACGGTCACTCTGGATAGCGCGACCAACAATTCACTCGCAACTGGTAATCGTGCTGGTGCGGGCAATGGCGGATATGCTGATTCAGGTAGTTCCCCAGGGGCCGACGGGATTGCTTACGATCAGAAACTTGGCACTTTCACGGTACTCAACAATCCCACTATTACCAACGTCACATCCAGCAAGCTGAACGGCAGCTATCCGGTCGGTACAGTCATACAGATACAGATCACTTTCAGTGAAGCAGTCATAGTCACTGGCACCCCACAGTTGCTGCTTGAAACAGGCGTGACAGACCGCACGATTAATTACATCAGTGGCTCAACAAGCAGCACGCTGACTTTCACTTATACAGTCCAGGCTGGTGATACCAATGCTGATCTCGACTACAACAGTACCACCGCACTATCGCTCAATGGTGGCACCATCAAGTCAGCGTCATCCGGCTCCGATGCGACGCTGACTCTATTTAGTCCAGGTGCTGCCAATTCGCTGGGCGCGAACAAGAACATCGTCATTGACACGACGGCACCTGCCGCCCCAAGTGCACCAGACATGACGGCGGGCACCGACAACGGCGTCTCCAATACCGACAATCTCACTTCCAGCACCACACCTGTGTTCACGGGCACGGCAGAGGCCGGCAGTACTATCACGCTCTACGACACCGACGGCACAACTGTTCTGGGTACTGCCACGGCAACTGGTGGTAGCTACTCAATTACCTCTTCAACATTAAGTGCAGGTGGACATACCCTGACAGCCAAAGCAACCGATGCGGCTGGAAATGTGAGTGACGCATCAACCGGACTGGCGGTCACCATCGACACGACCGCCCCCACAGTCAACTCTGTCAGTGTGCCAGTCACTGCCACTTACATCGTCGGACAAAACCTCGACTTTACGCTGAACTTAAGCGAAAACGTGACCGTTACCGGTTCGCCCAAACTTGACCTGACTCTCGACACCGGCGGCACCGTCGCGGCGACTTACCTGAGTGGATCTGGTACCAGTGCTCTGGTATTCCGTTACACCGTTGTCAATGGCAATCTCGATACCAATGGTGTCAGTCTGGGTGCCAATATCGCCCTGAACGGTGGCACCTTAAAAGATACCGCAGGTAACGACGCAACACTGACACTCAACAGCGTTGGCGCATTAAGCAATGTGCTGGTTGATGGAGTGGTACCTACCATTTCCTCCATCAATCGCACAGGTGCAGCCATTACCAATGCCACCAGTGTCAGCTACACGGTGACTTTTTCAGAAAGCGTCACAGGCGTCGATACCAGTGACTTTGTGCTTACCCCAACAGGCGGCGTTAATGGCAACATTACCAGCGTGACCGGCAGTGGTACCACTTATACCGTCACCGTCAATGGCATTAGCGGTGATGGAACTTTGAGACTGGACCTTAAAAATGCAGGCACAGGCATTGCCGACGTAGCAAGCAACGCCATTGCCACCGGTTATACCGGCGGCCAGGTGTACACCCTCGATAACACGGCGCCGACCACCACGGTCGCAACTGCCGCCATGTCTGCCGATACCGGCACGTCCAACACTGATTTCATTACTAAAACTGCAGCACAAACCATATCAGGCACCTTGAGTGCGAATATGGTGGCAAACGAATTTGTCGAAGTCTCTATCGATAATGGCAGCACCTGGACCAGTGCCACAACAACCGTTGGACAGAATACCTGGTCTCTCAGTGGCGTTACCCTGACGGCTAGCTCCACCCTGAAGGTGCGGGTGAGCGATGCGGCAGGAAATATTGGTACGGCATTTAGCCAGGCTTATGTGCTCGATACCACGGCACCGACCACGACGATTGCCACAGCCACCTTCTCGGCCGATACCGGCACGTCCAGCACTGATTTCATTACCAAAACTGCCGCACAAACCATCTCCGGTACCTTGACTGCGAATATGGTCGCTGGAGACATCGTCGAAGTATCGCTTGATAATGGCAGTACCTGGACCAGTGCCACAACAACTGTTGGGCAGAGTACCTGGTCTCTCAGTGGCGTTACCCTGACGGCTAGCTCCACCCTGCAGGTGCGGGTGAGCGATACGGCTGGCAATAGTAGCGCGCCGCTTAGCCAGGCTTATGTGCTCGATACCACGGCTCCAACGACCACGATAGCAACTGCCAGCTTGTCGGCCGATACCGGCACGTCCAACACTGATTTCATTACTAAAACTGCAGCACAAACCCTATCCGGCACCTTGAGTACGAATATGGTGGCAAACGAATTTGTCGAAGTCTCCATCGATAATGGCAGCACCTGGACCAGTGCCACAACAACTGTTGGACAGAGCACCTGGTCTCTCAGTGGCGTTACCCTGACGGGAAGCTCCACCCTGAAGGTGCGAGTGAGCGATGCAGCAGGAAATAGTGGTACGGCATTTAGTCGGGCTTATGTGCTCGATACCACGCCGCCGACCACCACGATTGCAACCGCTTCCTTCTCGGCCGATACCGGCACGTCCAGCACAGATTTCATTACTAAAACTGCCGCACAAACCATATCCGGTACCTTGAGTGCGAATATGGTCGCTGGAGAGATCGTCGAAGTATCGCTTGATAATGGCAGTACCTGGACCAGTGCCACGACGACTGTTGGAATGAATACCTGGTCTCTCAGTGGCGTTACCCTGACGACTAGCTCCACCCTGAAGGTGCGGGTGAGCGATGTGGCAGGAAATAGTGGTACGGCATTTAGCCAGGCTTATGTGCTCGATACCACGGCACCGACCACCACGATTGCAACTGCCACCTTCTCGGCCGATACCGGCACGTCCGGCACTGATTTCATTACCAAAACTGCCGCACAAACCATATCCGGTACCTTGAGTTCGAATATGGTTACTGGAGACATCGTCGAAGTATCGCTTGATAATGGCAGTACCTGGACCAATGCCACGACGACTGTTGGACAGAGTACGTGGTCTCTCAGTGGCACTACCCTGTCCGCTAGCTCCACCCTGAAAGTGCGGGTGACAGACAATGCAGGCAATAGTGGCTTGACGTTCAGCCAAGCTTACGTACTCGACACCACAGCACCGGCAGCACCATCTACACCAGACATGACGGCAGCCACCGATACGGGAGTTTCCAATACGGATAACATCACCGCCAACACGACTCCCATCTTTACTGGAACGGCAGAAGCCAACAGCACCGTCAAACTGTACGACACCGACGGCGTCACCTTACTGGGTACTAACACAGCCGATGGTGCTGGCAACTGGAGCATCACCAGTTCTGCACTGGCGGTAGGTTCACACTTCATCAAAGCGACAGCAACCGATGCCGCTGGCAATATCGGCGTTTTGAGTACTGGCCTAGCAATTACCATTGCGACACCGACCATTACCAGCGCCAGTTACGATGCCGCGACAGGCATCCTGACGGTGACAGGTACTGGCATGGTGACCAATGACACCATCGACGTCAGTAAATTGACACTGTCAGGCGAAAACGGTGACTCTTACACGCTGACAGCTGCCACGCCCAATCCAACTGCCGGTAGTGCCACGTCTTTCATCGTCACGCTGGGTACCGCCGACAAACTGGCTATCAACGGCCTATTAAACAACAATGGAGCCAGCGCTGTCAGTGGCACCACATTCAATCTGACTGGTGCACTGAACTGGGATAGCACGGCTGGTGCAGCAGCAGACGCCACCAATGCAGTGACTGTCTCGAACGTCGCAGCTCCAACGATCACCTCAGCCACCTACGACGTCACCACCCACATCCTGACCGTCACCGGCACCGGCCTCGTCAGCACCCTCGGTGCCACCAATGACATTACCGTCTCTGCCCTGACCATCAAAGGCGAAGGCGGTGTCG
>NZ_JBMPPJ010000013.1:0-177214 GCF_049339865.1 Undibacterium sp. TC9W
CTGGTTCGATCGAGTTGCCGAAAGACAAAGAAATGGTCATGCCAGGTGATAACGTATCTATCACTGTAAAACTGATCAACCCGATCGCGATGGAAGAAGGCTTGCGCTTCGCTATCCGTGAAGGTGGTCGTACAGTCGGTGCTGGCGTTGTTGCTAAAATCATCGAGTAATATCTGCCGTAATTTGTAGTATACTAGTTGGCTGTCGTATTGAATTTAATGCGGCAGCCAATTTAGTTTTCGCTCTTTATTAAATATGCCGGCGGCTCTGCCGTACCTGGCTCGCTCTTTATAGGAATGAACATGTCCACACAAAATCAAAAAATCCGTATCCGTCTGAAGGCTTTCGATTACAAACTGATCGATCAGTCCGCTCTGGAAATCGTAGAAACAGCCAAGCGCACTGGCGCTGTCGTTAAAGGCCCGGTTCCTTTGCCTACACGTATCCAGCGTTTCGACGTACTGCGTTCCCCACACGTGAACAAAACTTCCCGTGATCAATTTGAAATCCGTACTCACCAGCGTTTGATGGACATCGTTGACCCAACTGACAAAACAGTTGACGCGTTGATGAAGCTCGATCTGCCAGCTGGCGTTGACGTAGAAATCAAACTGCAATAATTCTTATTGATTTGAAAATACTGATGCAAATTAGTATTCTCAGAAAAATACTGAAAATTCGACATACCACAATTTTTCGAAAATTCAAATAAATTAGTCTTGTAAATAAAAAATTTGCGGGCTATAATCGAAGGCTTAGATGTAGGTCAGCTCCGGCTGGCCTATTCGTTTAAGTTTTTTAAACATCAGCCTCACCCAATCGTAGGTGAGAATGGAGAAAACAATGAGCTTGGGCCTAGTTGGTCGCAAGGTTGGTATGATGCGCATCTTTACAGATGATGGGGATTCGATTCCTGTTACTGTTTTGGACGTATCCAACAACCGCGTGACGCAAGTCAAAACTCCTGAAACAGACGGTTACTCCGCTGTTCAGGTAACTTTCGGTCAGCGCCGTGCATCCCGCGTAACAAAAGCGGCTGCCGGTCACCTCGCAAAAGCAGGTGTTGAAGCTGGTACTGTATTAAAAGAATTCCGTATTGATGCTGCTAAAGCTGCTGAACTGAAAGCAGGCGATGTTGTGCCTGTTGGTATGTTCGAAGCTGGTCAAAAAGTAGACGTGCAAGGCGTAACGATTGGTAAAGGCTATGCCGGTACAATCAAACGTCACCATTTCTCTTCTGGTCGTGCAACTCACGGTAACTCCCGTTCGCATAATGTACCTGGTTCTATCGGTATGGCGCAGGATCCAGGTCGTGTATTCCCTGGTAAGCGCATGACTGGTCACCTGGGTGATGCAACTCGCACTGTGCAAAATCTGGAAATCGCTCGCGTAGATGCAGAGCGTCAGTTGTTGCTGGTGAAGGGTGCCGTGCCGGGTGCAAAAAATGGTCAGGTGATTGTATCTCCTGCTGTTAAAGTTAAAGCCAAGAAGGGAGCCTAATCCATGGAACTGAAGCTCCTAAACGAACAAGGTCAAGCAGCGTCGAACGTAGCCGCTCCTGATACTATCTTTGGTCGTGACTACAATGAAGCCTTGATCCATCAAGTCGTCGTTGCATTCCAAGCCAATGCTCGTAGCGGTAATCGCAAACAAAAAGATCGTGAAGAAGTCCATCACACAACCAAGAAGCCTTGGCGTCAAAAAGGTACTGGTCGTGCACGTGCTGGTATGTCTTCTTCTCCATTGTGGCGTGGCGGTGGTCGTATATTCCCGAACACACCTGATGAGAATTTCTCTCACAAAGTTAACAAAAAGATGTATCGCGCAGGTATCTGCTCGATCCTGTCTCAGTTGGCTCGTGAAGGTCGTTTGAATGTGGTCGATGATGTGACTGTTGACGCACCTAAGACAAAACTGTTGTCCGAAAAACTGAAAGCAATGGGTTGCCTGGATTCCGTCCTGATCATCACTGACGAATTCAATGAAAACCTGATGTTGGCAGCGCGTAACCTGGCAAACGTTTTGGTTGTTGAGCCACGTTATGCTGATCCAGTTTCTTTGGTGTTCTACAAGAAAGTGTTGATCACTAAGCCAGCACTGGCAAAGATTGAGGAGATGCTGGCATGAGCGCACAAGTCAAAATTAGCGAAGAACGCCTGATGAAGGTGTTGCTGGCTCCTGTAATTTCTGAAAAAGCAACTATGGTTGCTGAAAAGAATGAGCAAGTGGTTTTCCTGGTTATGCCAGATGCAACCAAGCCAGAAATCAAAGCTGCCGTCGAATTGCTGTTCAAAGTACAAGTTGAATCCGTACAAGTGGCAAATCGTCAAGGTAAACAAAAACGTACCGGTAAATTTAATGGCCGCCGCAATCATACAAGACGCGCTTTTGTATGCTTGAAGCCAGGTCAGGAAATTAACTTCACTGAGGGGGCATAAGCATGGCACTCGTTAAGATGAAGCCAACCTCACCAGGTCGTCGTGGTATGGTGAAGGTAGTGACAGAAGGCCTGTACAAAGGTCGTCCGTTCGCTGCTTTGTTGGAAAAGAAATCAAAAACTGCTGGCCGTAATAACAACGGTCACATCACTACCCGTCATATCGGTGGTGGTCATAAGCAGCATTATCGTCTGGTCGATTTCAAACGCACCAAAGATGGTATCCCTGCAAAAGTAGAACGTATTGAATACGATCCTAACCGTACAGCGCACATTGCTTTGTTGTGCTACGCGGATGGTGAACGTGCATACATCATTGCCCCTAAAGGTATGGCTGCTGGTGATCAGGTCATGAACGGCTCTCAAGCGCCGATCAAATCTGGTAACTGCTTGCCTATCCGTAATATCCCTGTCGGTACAACTATGCATTGCGTAGAAATGCTGCCAGGTAAAGGTGCTCAGATTGCACGTACAGCTGGTGCTGGCGTTGTCCTGATGGCACGTGAAGGTACTTACGCTCAGGTTCGTCTGCGCTCCGGTGAAGTTCGTCGTATTCATATCGAATGCCGCGCAACTATCGGTGAAGTAGGCAACGGTGAGCATAACCTGCGCAAAATCGGTAAAGCTGGTGCAATGCGTTGGCGTGGTGTTCGTCCTACCGTTCGCGGTGTGGTCATGAACCCGGTCGATCACCCGCACGGTGGTGGTGAAGGTAAAACTGCAGCCGGCCGTCACCCAGTATCACCATGGGGTCAGCAAACCAAGGGTAAGAAGACTCGTCGCAACAAGCGCACTACTTCGATGATCGTCTCACGCCGTGGCAAGAAATAAGGGATAAAACATGACACGTTCATTGAAAAAAGGGCCGTTTTGCGACGCCCACCTGGTGAAGAAAGTCGAAACCGCGCAAGCGACTAAAGACAAAAAGCCAATCAAGACTTGGTCCCGTCGTTCGACAATTATGCCGGACTTCATCGGTTTGACCATTGCGGTTCATAACGGTAAGCAACACGTACCAGTTTATGTTTCCGAAAACATGGTTGGTCACAAGCTCGGCGAATTCGCGCTGACCCGTACGTTCAAGGGTCACGCTGCCGATAAAAAGGCTAAGAGATAAGGACCGATGATGGAAACTAAAGCAAATTTGCGCGGTGTGCGTCTGTCTGAGCAAAAAGGTCGCCTGGTGGCTGACCTGATTCGCGGTAAAAAAGTAGATCAGGCATTGAATATCCTGGCATTCAGCCCTAAAAAAGGTGCTGCGATCATCAAGAAAGTGTTGGAGTCTGCAATTGCAAACGCCGAGCACAATGATGGCGCGGATATCGACGAGCTGAAAGTAAAGACTATCTATGTCGAAAAAGGTGCGATTCTGAAGCGCTTCACAGCACGCGCTAAGGGTCGTGGTGATCGTATCTCTAAACAATCCTGTCACATTTATGTGACCGTTGGTAACTAAGGAGTCACGATGGGACAGAAGATACATCCAACCGGTTTTCGTTTGGCAGTAACACGTAACTGGTCTTCTCGTTGGTATGCTGGCAATGGTAACTTTGCCACTATGCTCATCGAAGATCTGAAGGTACGTGAATACCTGAAGAAGAAACTGAAAAACGCGTCTGTAGGCCGCATCGTTATTGAGCGTCCTGCTAAAAACGCACGCATCACGATATACAGCTCCCGTCCAGGCGTTGTGATCGGTAAAAAAGGCGAAGATATTGAAGTATTGAAAGCTGAATTGTCGAAATTGATGGGCGTGCCAGTTCACGTCAACATCGAAGAAATTCGCAAGCCAGAAATCGATGCTCAACTGATCGCTGATTCTATCGCTCAGCAATTGGAAAAACGCATCATGTTCCGCCGCGCCATGAAACGTGCGATGCAAAATGCAATGCGTTTGGGCGCTCAAGGTATCAAGATCATGTCTGGTGGTCGTTTGAACGGTATCGAGATCGCACGTAAAGAATGGTATCGCGAAGGCCGTGTGCCTCTGCATACTCTGCGTGCTGACATCGACTACGGCTTTGGCGAAGCATCCACAACTTACGGCATTATTGGCGTAAAAGTATGGGTCTACAAAGGCGATCGTTTGGCAAATGGCGATGCGCCTGTTATCGAATCGACACCGGAAGACGACAAAAAACGTCGTGGTCCACGTCGTGATGATGGCAAGCCAAATAGCCGTCCACGCGCCAAGCGTCCAGAAGGACAAACACCGACGACCGGCGCAGCAGCCCCGGCAGCCAAGCGCGTACGCGCAAAAGCTGACGCTGCAGCACCGGCTGAGAAAGCAGGAGAATAATCATGCTGCAACCAGCACGCAGAAAATATCGTAAGGAACAGAAAGGCCGTAACAAGGGTATCTCGCATACTCGTGGTACAGCAGTTTCCTTCGGTGAGTTTGGCTTGAAGGCAGTTGGTCGTGGTCGTATCACAGCGCGTCAGATTGAAGCAGCGCGTCGTGCAATGACTCGTCACATTAAACGCGGTGGCCGTATCTGGATCCGCATTTTCCCGGACAAGCCAATTTCCCAGAAACCAGCGGAAGTCCGTATGGGTAATGGTAAAGGTAATCCAGAGTACTACGTTGCCGAGATTCAACCAGGCAAAATGTTGTACGAAATGGATGGTGTCGATGAGACGCTGGCACGCGAAGCGTTCCGCTTGGCTGCAGCTAAATTGCCGCTGTTGACAACGTTCGTCGTCCGTCAAGTCGGCCAATAATAGGAGTTGTAAATGAAAGTATCTGAACTCCAAGGTAAGGATCAGGCGGCTTTGACCAAAGAACTGAATGAATTGTTGAAGGCACAATTCAGCCTGCGTATGCAAATCGCTACGCAACAGCTGACTAACACTTCTCAATTGAAGAAAGTTCGTCGTGACATCGCACGTGTGAAAACCGTCATGAACCAGAAGGATGCCAAATAATGAACGATCAAGTTAAAGTCGCACTGAAGCGCACATTGATTGGCAAGGTTGTTTCCGACAAGATGGACAAAACCGTAACAGTGGTTGTTGAACGTCACGTTAAGCATCCTTTGTACGGCAAGATCATCGTTCGTAGTGCCAAGTACCACGCACACGATGAAGCGAACCAGGCAAAGGCCGGCGACACCGTTGAAATTCAAGAAGGTCGTCCTATCTCCAAGACTAAAGCTTGGACAGTGACACGTGTGGTTCAAGTCGCACAAGTAGTATAAATTTATTGCACAAATCGTTTTTTGGTGTAATAATGATGGGCTGTCATTTGCAAAGTATGCGAGTGGCAGCCTAAATGTCTTTCATAACGCCCTCTTGTTGTGAAAGTGGTTAAAAAATCGTCCACCTAATCAGTTGGCTCGTGCATTGTAGGTTATGTAGGGGTTAGCTGGCGGGACCAAGACTGACTACAAATTTGCATTGTGCAAGTTGTGTGGATTAAGTTGGGAAAGAGAACATTATGATTCAAACAGAAAGCCGGCTGGAAGTGGCTGACAATACTGGTGCGCGCGAAGTTTTGTGCATTAAAGTGTTGGGCGGTTCCAAGCGTCGTTATGCGGGTATTGGTGACGTAATTAAAGTCACTGTTAAGTCTGCTGCTCCGCGCGGTCGTGTAAAAAAAGGTGAAATTTACAACGCCGTTGTCGTGAGGACAGCTAAGGGTGTTCGTCGTCAAGATGGCTCGTTGGTCAAATTTGATGGCAATGCTGCAGTATTGTTGAATGCAAAACTTGAGCCTATCGGTACTCGTATTTTCGGCCCAGTAACACGCGAACTGCGTACTGAGCGCTTTATGAAAATCGTGTCTTTGGCTCCAGAAGTGCTGTAAGGGGTCGTGATGAACAAAATTCGTAAAAACGACGAAGTCATCGTCTTGACGGGTAAAGACAAAGGTAAACGCGGTCAGGTGCAAGTTTGCATCGATAGCGATTACGTTGTTGTTGCAGGTATTAACGTCGCTAAAAAAGCTGTTAAGCCTAACCCAATGACTGGCGCAGTAGGTGGCATCGTGGATAAAGTGATGCCGATTCATGTGTCGAATGTTGCATTGTTTAATGCAGCGTCTGGCAAAGCAGACCGTGTAGGCTTCAAGGTAGTGGATGGCAAGAAAGTCCGTATCTATAAGTCGACTGGCGAAGTTGTGAAGGCATAACATCATGGCCCGTCTACAAGCAATATATAAAGATAAAATCGTTGGTGAACTGACTGAAAAGTACGCGTACAAATCAGTTATGGAAGTTCCACGCATCTTGAAAATCACCCTGAACATGGGTTTGTCTGAAGCAATTGCAGACAAAAAGATTATTGAGCATGCGGTTGGTGACCTCACCAAGATTGCTGGTCAAAAACCAGTAGTTACCAAAGCTCGCAAAGCGATCGCTGGTTTTAAAATCCGTGAAGGTTATCCAATTGGTTGTATGGTAACTTTGCGTGGCGCTCAGATGTATGAATTCCTGGACCGTTTCATCACAGTGGCACTGCCACGTGTACGTGACTTCCGTGGCGTTTCTGGTCGTGCGTTTGATGGTCGTGGTAACTACAATATCGGTGTCAAGGAACAGATCATTTTCCCTGAAATCGAATACGACAAGATCGACGCGTTGCGTGGTATGAACATCAGTATCACGACAACAGCAAAGACCGACGACGAAGCGAAAGCACTCCTCGCCGCATTTAAATTTCCGTTCAGAAACTGAGGTCGCCATGGCAAAACTGGCACTGATTAATCGTGAGCAAAAGCGTGCAGACCTGGTGAAGAAATTCGCTGGTAAGCGTGCCGAATTGAAGGCCATCATTGATGACCAATCAAAAACTGAAGAAGAGCAGTACGCTGCCCGTCTGAAGTTGCAGGCATTGCCACGTAACTCCAATCCGACTCGTCAGCGTAACCGCTGCGCTTTGACAGGTCGCCCACGTGGCACATTCCGTAAATTCGGTTTGGGCCGTATTAAACTCCGTGAAGTCGCCATGCGTGGTGAAATCCCGGGTATGACTAAAGCCAGCTGGTAATAGGAGAATAAGCAATGAGTATGAGCGATCCTATCGCCGATATGCTGACCCGCATCCGTAACGCACAAGTTGTTCAAAAGACTGTCGTCGCGATGCCGTCCTCCAAAGTAAAGATCGCAATTGCGAACGTACTTAAAGACGAAGGTTACATTGAAGATTTCGCAGTTTCTGAAACTGCAGGTAAGTCCGAATTAAAAATCGGCTTGAAATATTACGCAGGACGTCCTGTGATTGAACGCTTGGAACGTGTGTCACGTCCAGGTCTCCGTATTTACAAAGGTAAAGACGAGATCCCAAGTGTCATGAACGGTTTGGGAGTGGCGATCGTTTCCACACCACAAGGCGTCATGACTGACCGCAAAGCGCGCGCAACCGGTGTCGGTGGCGAAGTGATTTGCTACGTCGCCTAAGGAGTGAAAGATGTCTCGAGTAGGTAAGATGCCAATCGCTTTGCCGGCAGGTGCTGAAGTCACCATTTCGACAGAGCAGATTACAATTAAAGGCCCACAGGGCGTATTGTCTCAAGCCTTGAACGGCCTGGTGACAATTGCGAACGACAATGGCACTTTGAGTTTTTCCCCAGCTAATGATGGTCGTGAAGCCAATGCGATGAGCGGTACCCTGCGTGCCCTGGTCAATAACATGGTTAACGGCGTCACTAAAGGTTTCGAAAAGAAACTGAATCTGGTCGGTGTTGGTTACAAAGCGCAAGCTCAAGGCGACAAATTGAATTTGTCTCTTGGTTTCTCGCACCCGGTTGTTCACGCAATGCCAGCTGGCGTTACATGCGCAACACCAACTCCAACTGAAATCCTGATCAAAGGGATTGATAAGCAAAAAGTTGGTCAGGTTGCCGCTGAAGTTCGTGCATACCGCAGTCCAGAGCCTTATAAAGGCAAAGGCGTTCGCTATGCGGACGAAGTGGTTGTGATTAAAGAAACCAAGAAGAAGTAATAGGGGTTGACGATGGACAAGAAACAATCACGTCTGCGCCGCGCACGTCAAACCCGTGCCAAGATCGCAGAACTCAAAGTGAACCGCCTGGCCGTGCATCGCACAAACCTGCATATCTATGCAAACATCATTGGCCCAGACGCCAAAGTGTTGGCATCTGCCTCTACAGTAGAAGCAGAAGTACGTGCAGAGTTGGCTGGCAAGTCTGGTGCAGGCGGCAACGCTGCTGCAGCGAGCTTGATCGGCAAACGTGTTGCAGAGAAGGCAATCAAAGCAGGGGTTACCGAAGTTGCGTTTGACCGCTCCGGTTTCCGTTACCACGGTCGCGTCAAGGCGCTTGCAGAAGCAGCCCGTGAAGCTGGCTTGAAGTTCTAAGGAAAATTTGTCATGGCAAAAATGCAAGCAAAAACAGCAGCCGACAAGCCGGATGATGGCATGCGCGAAAAAATGATCGCGATCAACCGCGTGACCAAAGTGGTCAAGGGTGGTCGTATCATGGGTTTCGCGGCGCTGACAGTCGTTGGTGACGGCGATGGCCGTATCGGTATGGGCAAAGGGAAATCGAAAGAAGTTCCAGTTGCTGTACAAAAAGCGATGGAAGAAGCACGTCGTAAGATGATCAAAGTGACTTTGAAGAACGGTACTCTGCAACACACCGTTACTGGCAAGCACGGCGCGTCTTCCGTCATGATTTCTCCAGCAAAAGAAGGTACTGGCGTTATCGCTGGTGGTCCAATGCGCGCGATTTTTGAAGTAATGGGTATTGTAAACGTCGTGGCGAAATCCAACGGCTCCACAAATCCATACAACATGGTTCGTGCAACTTTGAATGGTTTGGCCAAGATGAGTACTCCATCTGAAATCGCTGCAAAGCGTGGCAAAACTGTTGAAGAAATTCTCGGTTAAGGAGCACCTCATGTCTAAGACAGTAAAAGTGCAATTGGTTAAAGGTTTGATCGGCACACGCCAGGATCACCGTGCAACTGTACGTGGCCTGGGTCTGCGTCGTGTTAATTCAGTTTCCGAACTGGAAGACACACCATCCGTACGTGGCATGATCAATAAAGTCTCGTATCTTGTGAAGGTTGTATCGTAAGCCGTCAGGTTTGCGATCGGAGCAAATTATGGAATTGAATACAATCCAGCCAGCTGATGGCGCAAAACACTACAAACGTCGTGTTGGTCGCGGTATCGGTTCAGGCTTAGGTAAAACAGCGGGTCGCGGTCATAAAGGCCAAAAATCCCGTTCAGGCGGCTTTCATAAAGTCGGTTTCGAAGGCGGTCAGATGCCTCTGCAACGTCGTTTGCCAAAACGTGGTTTCAAATCACTGGCAACACCGTACAAAGCAGAAGTTCGCCTGACAGATCTGGAAAACCTGCCAGTGACAGAGATCGACGTTTTGGCTTTGAAACAAGCCGGCGTAGTTTCTGAGCTCGCACGTGTAGTCCGTGTGATCTTGTCTGGTGCTATCACCAAGAAAGTTTCTTTGAACGGCTTGATCGTCACTAAAGGCGCTAAAGCTGCAATCGAAGCTGCTGGTGGCACAATCGCTTAATCGAAGCAGACAACCGGAGCATTAATTGGCAACATCTCCACAACAAGCTAAAAGTGCTGCAAGCGGGTTTCCCTGGGGGCGACTCTGGTTCTTGCTGGCGGCACTGGTTGTCTACAGGATTGGTGCACATGTTCCTGTGCCGGGTATAGACGCCAAAGTGCTGGAAGACATGTTCAAACAAAACCAGGGTGGTTTGCTGGGTATGTTCAATATGTTCTCTGGTGGTGCGATGCAAAGATTCACTGTATTCGCCCTGGGTATCATGCCGTATATTTCTGCGTCGATCATCATGCAATTGATGTCGATCGTCTCTCCGCAGCTGGAAGCGCTCAAAAAAGAGGGCGAGTCCGGCCGTAGAAAGATTACGCAATTTACACGTTATGGCACTGTGGTTCTTGCCCTGATCGAAAGTTATTTTATTGCATTCGGTCTCGAAGGTCAGGCCGGTCTGGTACTTGATCCTGGCATGGCATTTCGTTTGACGACGGTATTGTCGCTGGTGACGGGCACTATGTTCCTGATGTGGTTAGGTGAGCAAATCACTGAGCGCGGTCTGGGAAATGGTATCTCCATCATCATTTTCGCCGGTATTGCAGCAGGTTTGCCTGGTGGCTTGAGTAATTTGTTTGAACTGGTCCGTACCGGTCAAATGGGTAACTTTGCCGCACTGGTTATCTGTATTGTTGTGCCTGCAGTAACGTTTGCTGTCGTGTTTGTAGAGCGTGGTCAGCGCAAAATCCTGGTGAATTATGCAAAACGCCAGGTTGGTAATAAGATTTACGGTGGTCAGAGCAGTCATTTGCCACTGAAGTTGAATATGGCTGGTGTTATTCCTCCTATTTTCGCTTCATCGATTATCTTGTTCCCTGCGACGATTACGAGCTGGTTTACCAAGGGTGCAGAGTCTTCTACAAGTGGTTTTATCACTTTCCTGAAGGATCTGGCTGCGTCTATGGCGCCTGGTGAACCGATACACGCTTTGTTGTATGCAATAGCGATCATTTTCTTCTGCTTCTTCTATACCGCTTTGGTATTCAATAGCAAAGAAACCGCTGATAACTTGAAGAAGAGCGGTGCTTTTGTTCCCGGGATACGTCCAGGTGACCAGACCGCACGCTATATCGACAAGATATTGATGCGTTTGACGCTGGCAGGTGCGATTTACATTACGCTGGTTTGTCTGTTGCCAGAATTTTTGATTGCGAAGTGGAAAGTACCATTTTATTTCGGCGGAACGTCTCTGCTGATTATCGTGGTGGTAACCATGGACTTTATGGCGCAGGTACAGAACTATGTTATGTCCCAGCAATATGAATCGCTTCTTCGTAAAGCAAATTTCAAGGGCGGGATTCCTTCAAGGTAATCGCCCAGGGGACAGCAGATCGAATGGCAAAAGACGACGTTATACAGATGCAGGGCGAGATTCTTGAGAATCTTCCGAATGCAACATTTCGAGTTAAGTTGGAAAACGGGCATGTTGTACTTGGCCATATTTCCGGGAAGATGCGGATGAATTATATCCGTATCCTTCCAGGTGATAAGGTGACAGTGGAATTGACGCCTTATGATTTGAGCCGGGCGCGAATAGTGTTCCGTACCAAGTAAATTTAAAATGAACTAGAAGGAAAGAGGGCAAAAATGAAAGTTCTCGCATCAGTTAAGCGGATCTGCCGCAACTGTAAAATCATCAAGCGCAAGGGTGTTGTTCGTGTTATTTGCACAGAACCACGCCATAAGCAGCGCCAAGGTTAATTAACGTTATTGAACGAGGAATAACGAATGGCACGTATCGCAGGGGTTAATATCCCAAATCATCAGCATACCGTAATCGGCTTAACAGCTATCTATGGTATTGGCCGTCCACGCGCACAGAAAATCTGTGACGCAACAGGTGTTTTGACCAATAAAAAGGTTAAGGATCTGGATGACAACGAACTCGAGAAGCTTCGCGACGAAATCGGTAAATTTATCGTCGAAGGCGACTTGCGTCGTGAACTGTCCATGAACATCAAACGCTTGATGGACTTGGGTTGCTACCGTGGTCTCCGTCATCGTAAAGGCTTGCCTTGCCGTGGCCAACGTACACGTACAAATGCGCGTACTCGTAAGGGTCCACGTAAAGCAGCGCAATCTTTGAAGAAATAATCCAGGCTAGCCCGGATCCAAGGAAAACATTATGGCAAAAGCTCAAAATAACGCTGCAGCAGCACGTGCGCGTAAGAAAGTTAAAAAGAACGTTGCGGAAGGTATCGCTCACGTTCACGCTTCTTTCAACAACACCATCATCACGATCACTGATCGTCAAGGCAATGCGTTGTCTTGGGCAACAGCCGGTGGTGCTGGTTTTAAAGGCTCACGTAAATCTACTCCTTTTGCAGCGCAGGTCGCAGCAGAAGCAGCAGGTAAAGTGGCTGTTGAATGCGGTATCAAAAATCTGGAAGTTCGTATCAAAGGCCCAGGCCCAGGTCGCGAATCTTCAGTACGCGCTTTGAACAATCTGGGTATCAAGATCTCCCTGATTCAAGACGTTACTCCAGTTCCACATAACGGCTGCCGCCCTCCAAAGCGTCGTCGTATCTAAGTTGGAGCTCTAAGTTGCTTATTATTTAAGCGACTTAGGCAAGCAGATTCATTCTCTGCTGGCATTCTTGCGGAATCTCCGTTAGAATGCAGACCCGCCATTTCGTTGGCGGGTTTTGTGTTGTGGAAATTTCAGAGTACAAAAAAATAATCAAAGGCACAGCCTTTGTTGTTAAGACCACCGTCTGGTTGCAGGCAGATCAGACTAGCGTAGTGTAGAAAACATTACGTCATTTACAAGGAAAATATCGTGGCACGTTATATCGGACCAAAAGCAAAACTTTCCCGTCGCGAAGGCACGGACCTGTTCTTGAAGAGCGCACGTCGCTCCCTGGACTCTAAATGCAAACTGGACGCAAAACCAGGTCAACATGGTCGCACTTCTGGTGCTCGTACCTCTGACTACGGTAATCAATTGCGCGAAAAGCAAAAAGTTAAACGTATGTACGGCGTTTTGGAACGTCAGTTCCGCCGCTACTTCGCTGAAGCTGACCGTCAAAAAGGCAACACAGGCGAAACACTGTTGAAATTGCTGGAATCCCGTCTGGATAACGTTGCTTACCGTATGGGCTTCGGTTCCACACGCGCTGAAGCACGTCAGCTGGTCAGCCACAAAGCATTCACTGTCAACGGTATCGTTGTCAACATCGCTTCTTACCAGGTTAAAGCTGGTGACGTAGTTGCTGTTCGTGAAAAAGCGAAAAAACAAGTTCGTATCGCTGAAGCTCTGTCCCTGGCAGAACAATCCGGCATGCCTTCATGGGTAGCTGTTGATGCGAAAAAACTGGAAGGTACTTTCAAGTCCATGCCAGATCGTAGCGATATCGCTCACGATGTCAACGAATCCCTGATCGTTGAATTGTATTCTCGTTAATATTCAAGTTTCACCGCCTGCCTGTTTTACTACAGGCAGGCTTTTTTCTTTAATGCCGTCAGCCTTATCGGTGTAACGAACCGAGGGTATTGAAAAGGACATTCATGCAAAACAATCTGTTAAAACCACGTATTATTGATGTGGAAATGTTGGGTGCCGGTCACGCTAAAGTCGTGATGGAACCGTTTGAACGTGGCTATGGCCACACACTGGGCAACGCATTGCGTCGCGTATTGTTGTCCACTATGGTTGGTTATGCACCGACTGAAGTTGTGATCGCTGGTGTAGTTCATGAATACTCCTCCCTCGATGGCGTGCAAGAAGACGTCGTCGATATCCTGTTGAACTTGAAAGGTGTCGTCTTCAAGTTGCACAACCGTGATGAAGTCACGCTGACATTGAAAAAAGATGGCGAAGGCGCAGTATTGGCTTCCGACATCGATCTGCCGCATGACGTAGAACTGATTAACCCAGATCACGTTATCGCCAATCTGACAGCCGGTGGTAAGCTGGACATGCAGATCAAGGTAGAAAAAGGCCGTGGCTATGTGCCAGGTAACGTTCGCCGCTTGTCTGAAGATGCGAACAAAACCATCGGTCGTATGATTTTGGATGCGTCTTTCTCTCCAGTACGCCGTGTTTCTTACGCTGTAGAATCTGCCCGCGTTGAACAACGTACTGATCTGGATAAACTGGTTATCAATATTGAGACCAATGGCGTTATCTCTCCTGAAGAAGCAATTCGTCAATCTGCCCGCGTGCTGGTTGATCAATTGAATGTATTCGCTGCACTGGAAGGTACTGAAGCCGCTGCTGAAGCGCCATCCCGCGCACCTGCAGTTGATCCTGTCCTGTTGCGTCCAGTCGATGATCTGGAACTGACAGTACGTTCAGCCAACTGCCTGAAAGCAGAAAACATTTACTACATTGGTGATCTGATCCAGCGTAGCGAAAATGAACTGTTGAAGACACCAAATCTGGGTCGCAAGTCCTTGAACGAAATCAAGGAAGTTCTGGCTTCCCGTGGTTTGTCTCTGGGCATGAAACTGGAAAACTGGCCACCTGCTGGCCTGGAAAAATAATTTTGTCCCAACGGGTGGGCTGAGGCAGCCTGCCCGTTTTTTAACCGTAGTAAAAATAATTACCGGCCCGCGATAAGTTTGCTTATCGATAGAAGAGCTGGCATTTAAATCTGAAAGGAAATACCATGCGTCATCGTCACGGCTTACGTAAGCTGAATCGTACTTCTTCCCACCGTCTGGCAATGCTGCGCAACATGACAGTATCCCTGTTGCGTCACGAAGCCATCAAAACAACTTTGCCAAAAGCCAAAGAACTGCGCCGCGTTATCGAGCCGATTCTGACTTTGGGTAAAACAGACACACTGGCTAACAAGCGTCTGGCTTTCTCCCGTTTGCGCGATCGCGAAATGGTAGTCAAGCTGTTTGCTGAACTGGGCCCACGTTACGCAAATCGTAACGGCGGCTACCTGCGCATCCTGAAAATGGGTTTCCGCGTCGGCGACAATGCTCCTATGGCATACGTTGAACTGCTGGACCGTCCAGAAGGCGTAGATGCAGCTGATGCACCAGTTGCTGAGTAATTAGCACTTGGGCATCATGCCCAGACTGCTCAAAGCTTAAAGAAGCCGTTCAGTGTAAACTGAACGGCTTTTTGCTTATTGGCGCTTGATGGGCGCATGCTTTTGGCAGTGCCTGAGGCCAAGCACAGATATAAGCTTAATAACACGTCGAAGCAAGATACTTGCAGGCATTTATTTTGCGATATGCTGTAATGCACTTGCGGTACACCCGACCAAACATCATGCAGTTTTTATCAGGCGCATTGGCGCCGCCGAATATGGAATAGCGATGGATGATGACAATCTGATCCTGGTATTAACTAACCTGCCAGACCGTGACATTGCCAAAAAACTGGCCAGCCAGGTCATCGCCGAAAAATTGGCTGCCTGCGTGAACATTTCTGCTGATATATTGTCCATCTACAACTGGGATGGTGAACAACAGGCTGACACTGAAGTGCAATTGATGATCAAGACCCGGCAAGCTTGCTATGCCAGGCTGGAAGCGCTGATCATCGCCCAACATCCCTATGATCTACCCGAAATAATAGCCATCCCCCTGGTGGCCGGATTGCCGGCTTACCTGGACTGGGTGAGAAAAGAAACCGAAACGCCATGAATGCCTCAACGCCGCTGTTTTCTGCACATATGCCTGCCAAGCCACAAAACTTCCGGATAGCGCAGCTATGGCGCCTGTGTGCCCTGGTGTTTGCCTTGCTGTTCACATCCTTACTGACACCTTTCGCCAGCGCAGAAGACTTCCTCGATCCTGAAGTAGCATTCAAGGTATCTGCCAAAATGGCAGAGCCAGGTGTGGCCGAAGTGACTTTTACGATAGCTGACGGTTACTACCTGTATCGCGAACGTTTCAAGTTCAGCTCGGACGATGCCAAACTCGGCGATATCGTCATGCCAGCAGGCAAGGTCAAGTTTGATGAAACCTTCCAGAAAGAAGTCGAGACTTACCGCCATTCCCTGGCGGTACGCATACCGGTGCAAGCCGCGGCGGATTTCACGCTAAAGATAGGTCGCCAGGGTTGCGCCGATGGCGGCCTTTGTTATCCGCCGTTGGAGACGCCGGTTAAATTGCAAATTGCCGGTGCAGCATCCTCATCTGTATCGACACCTGCAGCGGTATCGGCTGCGTCAGCTGTGTCAAAAAGCGATTCTGAAATAGTTGCCAGCAAAGCTGCAAGTGACTCCTCAGAAGATGATAGCTCTGTCATCAGCAAGGCTCTCAAAGGTGGCAAGCTGCTGGTCATTTTGCCTCTGGCTTATATTTTCGGTCTTGGCCTGTCATTGACGCCATGCGTATGGCCCATGGTGCCTATACTTTCCTTCATCATTGTTGGCGAAGGTGTCAGCGTTACCCGTGCTCGCGGCTTTCTTCTTTCCCTTGCCTACGTGCTGGGTACCACGGTCTTATACACGGTATTTGGTGTCGCCGCGGCTCTCGCTGGTGAGAGTCTGGCTGCGGAATTGCAGAAACCTGCCGTGCTGGGCACCTTCTCACTGTTCATCGTGATTTTTGCGTTGTCCATGTTTAACGTCTATCAACTGCAGATGCCTGCGGCATTGCAGACGAAATTGACGACCCTGTCAGAGGGCCAGACAAAAAATCGCAGGATAGGCAAACTGTTCGGTGTATTTGTCATGGGCGTGATTTCAGCACTCATCATAGGACCTTGCGTTACCGGGCCGCTGGCTGGTGCTTTGGTGTATATCAGCCAGACCAGGGATATCACTGTGGGTGGGTCTGCCATGTTCATGTTGTCCCTGGGCATGGGGACGCCACTATTGTTACTGGGTGTCTCAGCCGGAAGCTTGTTGCCAAAAGCCGGTGCGTGGATGGAGAGCGTCAAGCGCTTCATTGGCGTATTGATGTTGGCCCTGGCTATCTGGATGGTCAGCCCTGTCATTCCCGTTGGTGTGCAGATGCTGGCCTGGGCAGCCCTGTTAATCGGCTTCGGCGTATATCAGTTCATTTTCCAGCGCAGTGGAGTCTTCAACAAGCTGGTCGCGGTGATTTGCTTGCTGATCGGTGCTGTGCAGTTGCTTGGCGTCGCCACAGGCGGCCGTGATGTGTTTTCACCAGTCGCGCATCTTTATGGCGGACCTGCAGAACACGTGAAATTCACCCGCATACGCAGCATTGCCGAACTTGATGCTGCCGTGGCGCAATCCAAGGGCAAGACGGTCATGCTGGATTTTTATGCAGACTGGTGTGTGTCGTGCAAAGAGATGGAAAAACTGACTTTCCCTGACGCCAAGGTCAAGGCCAGGCTCGACAATATGCTGCTGTTGCAAGCCGATGTCACGGCTAATAATGCCGATGATAAAGCCCTGCTGAAACGCTTTGGCCTGTTTGGTCCACCAGGCATTATTTTCTTTGATGCCCAAGGCAAAGAAATTTCAGGCCAGCGGGTTATTGGTTATCAGAATGCAGATAAATTCCTGCAATCGCTGAATCGTGCTGAAGGCAAATAAAGTATATTCAAAGAATATATAAGCATGCAACTAAACTGTCCTTGAGTAAGCAGGGTAGAGCGGCTATATTCGAGTTCTCGTTTCTTTTTGGAGAAAAAAATGACTTTGCGTTTAGGCGACATCGCCCCTGATTTCGAACAAGATTCTTCTATTGGCCCTTTGAAATTTCATGAATGGGCAGGTAATTCCTGGGTAGTCTTGTTCTCCCACCCTGCTGACTTTACACCGGTCTGCACGACAGAGCTGGGCCTGACTGCAAAACTCAAGCCAGAGTTTGACAAGCGCAATGTAAAAGCGATTGCCTTGTCAGTTGATGGCGCTGAATCTCATTTGCAATGGATCAAGGATATTGAAGACACGCAAAAGACTGTCGTCGGTTTTCCTATCGTTGCTGATGCTGACAAGAAAGTTGCAGCACTGTATGACATGATTCACCCTAATCAGTCTGAGACTGTCACGGTGCGTTCCTTGTTCATCATTGATCCTAATAAAAAAGTTCGCCTCATCATCACTTACCCGCTGACCACGGGCCGCAATTTTGATGAGGTCCTGCGTGTAATCGATGCCTTGCAATTAACGGATGGCTACACCGTAGCAACTCCAGGCAACTGGCGTGACGGTGATGACGTCATCATCCCACTGTCAGTCAAGGACGAAGATGTCATCAAGCAAAAATACCCTAAAGGCTATACCGCTGCCCGCCCTTATCTGCGCGTGACACCACAGCCAAACAAACCATGACTTGCGCAAAACCGCCCCAGCTGCGTTGCAGCTCCGGCACTTAGTAAATTCGGTACTTAAGTACTGTCTTCGTCGCTGACGGTATAGTCGGAATTTCAGGCAACATGTTGCCTGCCGATGCAACGAACCTCCCTTGCAAGGGAGGTTTCCTGAAAGCGATAGCCTTGCTGGGACAATTTTGCGCAACTCATGTAGTGCATCAGTAAAACAAAAGCCACGAGTCACTCGTGGCTTTTGTTTTTGAGATGCAGAATGAATTCAGCTTATCTCGATGGCACGATCATTTCAGCATAGTCATACAAAGCGCCTAAAATCTCTTCTGCCGCTTCGTCTGCTGTTTCTGACAAAGTATCTATCTCATTAAAATACATCTCTACAGTTCTGGCATTGCCGACGCCATCGAGCAAACGTGCTGCACGGTGTTCTTCCCAGCTTTCCTGCTCTTCCATGCTCAGGCTGTCATGGAAGTTGCGGGCGCGGTAGCGGAATAATAATTCAGCCAGGCGCGGGTCCTGGAAGCTGGTACTGGCCTTGGCGAGCTGCACGCCATTCATACGGCGTAAATCATTCAAGAGACGGCGGTCACCGGCACCGACAAAGCCACCGTACAAGTCTTCATCGACATCACTGGCGGCTGCCTCTGGGCGCGCATACACTTTTTCCCATATCGCCTTGGCAGCGTCAGGCAGGGAAGCAGCTTTTTCGGCGTGCTGCACTACCAGAGCCATATCTATCTTCCAGTGTTCAGCCATGGATGCTGACAAGGTCTTTAAATTGCCAATGACGATGGGTGATTTGTTGATATGTATGCTTTTCACAGGCAGGCGCTGTATGCCTTCAGGCAAGGCATCGCTCTTGCTGAACATGCGTAGCTGTATCGTTTCTGCATCCAGGCCCGCCAGCTCTGTAGGATCATGGGACAGGTCCCAGGCGATGACTTCATTCTTGTTCTTGGGGTGCATGGCCAGCGGCCACATAACGGCCAGGCAACCATGCTCGGTAGGGAACATGCCGGAAATATGCAGGAAAGGTTTGTCCAGCACGGGCATGCCTATTTCAGCGGCGGCCTTGTCTTTCTTGTGCAAGGCAAAGCAAAACTCGAACAGCTTGGGCTGGCGCTCGCGTATCAGACGGGCCAGGGCGATGGTGGCGCGTACATCTGACAGCGCATCATGCGCTGCTTCATGCGCAATGCCATTGGCCTTGGTCAGGTGTTCAAGGCGAAAGCTGGGCTTGCCTTCATCGTTCTTTGGCCAGTTGATACCCTCAGGGCGCAGGGCATAACAGGTGCGCACCATGTCCATGATGTCCCAGCGGCCACAATTGTTTTGCCATTCGCGCGCATACGGGTCGATGAGATTGCGCCAGAACATGAAACGGGTAATTTCATCATCAAAGCGTATGGTGTTATAGCCCACGCCTATGGTGCCAGTCTTGCCCAGTTCCTGTTCTATTTTTGCTGCAAATTCATGTTCAGGTATGCCGCGCTCAAGGCAGGTTTGTGGCGTGATATGGGTGATCAGGCAAGACTGGGGATCAGGCAAAAAATCATTGGCGGGCTGGCAGTACAGCATGACTGGTTTGCCTATCTCATTGAGCTCAGCGTCCGTGCGTATGGCGGCAAATTGCGCAGGCCTGTCGCGGCGGGCAACAGCGCCAAAGGTTTCATAGTCATGCCAGAGAAAGGTATGTTCTTGCATTGGTATTTAAATGTAATTGTATGTTCTGAACTTGAAAAAAATTTGCAGCTTACTCTATCCTGCGGCTGGCCTGGTCTTGCAAATAACGCTGGCTGCGGAAGTAAATCAGCAAAAGCACGACGATGACACCCATTGCACCCATGGTGTACCAAAAGCCGGACGCATGTTTGAGCAAGGGCATGACTTCAAAGTTCATGCCAAAAATACCTGTGATTAATGTCAGTGGCATGAACAGGGCAGTGATGACGGTCAGGGTGCGCATGATTTCACTGGTTCTATGGGCCATCGCTGCAAAGTGGATTTGCACTGCTGATTCCAGCGATGCTTCGAGGCGGCGTGCATGGTTCAGTACGCGGCTGATATGTTCCATCACATCATTGGTGCGCACCAGCAGCAAATCCTTGGCGCGGCTATTGCCATCATGGGTATCGACGATATGGTCGCGCAATTCCTGCATGGCATCGCGCTGTTCTTCACACAGGTTGTCAAGCTTGCGCAATTCTACGCGTGAATCCAGCAAGGCCAGCCAGTTATTGAAGGGGCGGCGCGGGTCCAGCAGGGCATGTTGCCAGCGGTCGAGTTGCTGGGTCAGTGGCTGGCGCAATTCCAGGTATTGATCCACCATGGCATTCAAAAGCCGCAACATCAGTTCTTCTGGAGATACTGGCAGGCGGCTGCCATGGGTGTTATTTTCTGCTCGCGATTTGTAGTCCAGCAGGCGCTGGCGTGCCAGTTCTACTGTGCGGCTTTGCGCAGGGCGCACCGTCACCAGTACATTTTGCATGAGCAAAAATGAGACAGGTGTAGTCGCCAGTTTATTCAATGCTGCGGGTATCTTGCGTTTCACGCCGTTCTTGTTGTCGCCATTCGCTTCTGTCAGTGTCAGCTTGCGAAATACCACCATTTCATATTTTTCAGTCGCATCGAAGTAGGATGGATGCGTGAGATTAGTTACATCCTTCAGATGCAATTCATAAATCTGTGTACCCGTAATCGCTTCAACCCGGTTGCGCCAGGCAATCGGGTCAGCCGCGACTTCTTCATGACTGGCATCGAGCCATAAAAAACCGCCAGTATTGACCAGGGCTTCAGGCTTGTCAGGATTTTGTAGTGTCTGCGTATCGTTAATGTGGAAGATGTCCATGCGTCTTTTGTCGTGAAAAAATAAGCCAGAGTCCACCCAGCGAAATCAGGCAGGTGGCCGTCAGCAATGCCTGCGCTGGCGTAGATAAAGCAAAGGAATAAAACCAACTGGCAGTAAACAAGTTCATTATCAGGATACACAGTATACGCACAGTCTCAGGCAGCAGATAAATACGACCTCTCTCCATCAACCCGCCTATGCACCACAGGCCCATGACCAGCCAGCTCACATAGATGGTGGCGTTCAGCGCACTGATGTTGTTATAGACCAGCAAAAAGTGAGTTGCTGCCTCCAGCAAGAGGATGAATTGGGCTATGCAATACCAGGTCGTTGCCTTGCTCATGGACGGGTCATAAGCTGGCCTGTGAATATCGAATGTTAAAGGTGCAGATTGTGCCATGAGGTCAGCAGGACGCCAGCCCGGAGGGCGTAACCAGATCTGCAATTTATCCCGCCACCGACGTGTATTCCATGCATCGCGCCAGACTTGCTCATACACTTCCAGATTAGCCCACAAAGGGTTCCAGCTACGCAAGGGCTTGCGCGTGCCATATACAATGGCGACGTGATCGCGCTCTTCGATAAAAGTGCCAAACAACCTGTCCCAGATCACGAGTATCCCGCCAAAATTCTTGTCCAGATACATGTCATTGACAGCATGATGCACGCGGTGATTCGATGGCGACACAAACACGCGGTCAAACCAGCCTAGCTTGCCTATCTGCTCGGTATGCACCCAGAACTGGTACAGCAAATCGATGAGGGCAACTGCAATAAATACATCGAGTGGAAAGCCTATCAGCGCCATCGGTAAATAAAAAATCCAGCCAAACAAAGGCCCGGTACTGGTTTGTCGCAATGCCGTACTCAGATTGTATTGCTCACTCTGGTGATGCACGACATGGGCTGCCCATAACAGATTGGTCTGGTGTCCCATTCTATGCAACCAGTAGTATAAAAAATCGTAGAGCAGCAGCGCGGCGATCCATACCCAGACACTGTCTGATGGCAGGCTGAACAGTGACAGATACTTGAGCACCAGCGCATACATGCCTATCGAAAACAACTTGGAAAATGCTCCTATGATCTGGCTCATGATACCGAGGCTCAGGCTATTGAGCGAATCATTCATGCGGTACAAATGACGCTGGCGTTTGCGCGCGACGATAAACTCAATAGCGATCAGGATGAAAAAAACCGGGCTGGCAAAGGTAATGATTTTTTCATGCATGATCCTGGCCTTATTCAGTAGGGGATGACGTGACCGAAGCTGCAATCAGCCACAGCGCCAGATAATAGCTGCTGAGGATGAGGAGAGGAGAATGCGTAATTGGTGTGTAGAAGCGGTTATAGGCCAGCAGGGTATCAGACAGCATGAAGCACAGGCCGCCAATCGATGCGAGGCGGCCAGACAGGCTGCGCAATTGCAAGCCGCGGCTGATGGCTTGCGCCGTCATGCAAAGCAACAGGCAGACATAGGCAACAACGGGAATCTGCAAAGCCGCTGGCAAACCCGGCCACAGTATCACCAGGTTGGCGATGCCAAGTGCAGCGATGCCAGCAAAAGCCAGAGGTTTTCCGGCAAAGCGGCTGTCGCTAATGAGTGCTCGCAAGAAGCAGACGTGCGCCAGTAAAAAACTCAGCAGACCACATAAAAAACCATGGCGAAATACTGTGCCAGGTAGCATCAGAAATATGTCGCCAATCAGCGAACAGATGATGCCTGCAAGGACAGCTTTTTTATAGATAGTACTGATGACAGGTTGACTGCGCCATGCAAAAAAGAAGACGGCGAGTGTTGTCAGCGGCTTGAAAATATAGTGCAGATATTGCGCACTGCCTACCTCTTTCCCCCATTCAGCACCGGCAATTGCCAGCGCAGCAAAAATGAAAATGAAGACAGCACGCAACATCGCAGGCATGGCAATCAGCCAGTGTGTTTCAGCAGGCGCGCAACATCACGGGCAAAATACGTCAGGATGCCATCGGCACCGGCACGCTTGAACGCCAGCATGGATTCCATCATGGTTTTGTTGTGATCAAGCCAGCCATTTTGTGCTGCCGCCTTGATCATCGCGTACTCGCCACTGACCTGATAGGCAAAGGTCGGCACCTTGAATTCATCCTTGACCCTGCGTACGATATCCAGATAAGGCATGCCAGGTTTGACCATGACCATGTCGGCACCTTCGGCGAGATCCAGTGCCACTTCGCGCAGCGCTTCATCGCTATTCGCCGGGTCCATCTGGTAACTGGCTTTGTCGCTTTTGCCCAGGTTGGCGGCAGAGCCCACGGCTTCACGGAAAGGGCCGTAAAAGGCCGACGCATATTTGGCTGAGTAAGCCATGATGCGGGTGTGGATGAAATTATTCGCTTCGAGTGCATGACGGATTGCACCTATGCGGCCATCCATCATATCGCTGGGAGCAACGATATCGACACCGGCCTCCGCCTGTACTAGTGCCTGGCGTACCAGCATGGCCGTGGTCTCATCATTGAGGACATAACCGTCAGCATTCAACAAACCATCTTGGCCGTGGCTGGTGTAAGGGTCCAGCGCCACGTCGGTCAATATGCCGAGTTCCGGGAAGCGGCTTTTCAGTTCGCGTACGGCACGGGGTATCAGGCCCTTGGGATTGGTGGCTTCTATGCCATCCGGTGTTTTCAGATGCGGGTTGATGGCAGGGAATAGCGCCAGCACCGGTATGCCCAGGGCGACGCAATCTTCTGCTACACCCATCAGCAAATCTATCGTTACTCTTTCCACGCCAGGCATGGATGAAACTTTTTCACTTTGATTGACGCCGTCGATAACAAAAACCGGGTAAATCAAATCAGATGCAGTCACCGCGTTTTCGCGCATCAGTGCGCGGGAAAATGCATCTTTACGCATGCGGCGCATACGGATGGCAGGGAAAAGTGCAGAAGGGTGAGATAGCTTAGTGGATGGCATGGTCAAGTGACAATCAAATGAAAAGAATTTTTTGCAGGTTAATGAAACTTTTTTTAAGTGGCAACATCTTAATGCATAGGTTGGATCAACTCCATGCCTACCGCTTCTCCTCCCTGAGCGGGCACCGTGCGTCCCTATTCGTAACGGTGTTATTACCCCGGCAAAAAGACTAACTTTGCCGGGGTTTTTTTATTCTGCGTCAGCCGGCTTGTTGGCGCCTGCATCGGCTTCATCCGCCGCATTAATGGTATCAGCGCTATCAACAGTATCAACAGCATCAAGGGTATCAACGATGGGATCACGGTCCAGTCCCACCAGACGTTGCACGGCTGCATCGGCTTCTTCTATACCTATGCGTTTCAGGGCAGAAAATAATTGCAGGCTGAAAGGGAAGAGCGGGCCTTCATCATCTACGTAACTGTCGAGTACCGCCTTGGCTTTGCGCAAGGCATCAGTACATTCGCTGCGGTTAAGTTTATCTGCCTTGGTCAAAATGCAATGGATGGGACGGCCAGTCGGCGCAAACCATTCCAGCATCTGGATATCCAAATCGGTAAACGGGCGACGGGCATCCATGATCAACACGAGGGCTGCCAGTTGCGTGCGTCTTTGTACATAGGCACCGAGCAACTGGTTCCAGTGTTGCTTGGCGGCACCTGGTACCTCGGCATAGCCATAGCCCGGCAAATCCACCAGCAAGGCGCGGATTTCATCGACCCTGGTTTCATCCTTGCGGTGCTGCCCAACATGGGCGCCACCTATGGAAAAATAATTAATATGTTGAGTGCGTCCCGGTGTTTTTGAGGCAAAACAGAGTTTTTTCTGATTGCACAGGGTATTGATAGCGGTCGATTTGCCAGCGTTGGAACGGCCAGCGAAAGCGATTTCGGGCACGTGGGTGCGCGGGAGATCGCGCAGATGATTCACCGTAGTGAAGAAGCGGGCTTGCCAGAGGATAGACATAGAGGAAAGGAATAATGGAAAAATGCAACATAAGGCAGTAAAAACGCCCGAAAGCTATTGTACAATAAGGGGTTAGGTCTTGGGCAGCGATTAAAACCATGTCCACATGCCAGTTTTGTACGTATTTCGTTGCAAAAAAGAGCCTTTTTACGTATCAACTCGCTGCAATATGTCGCCAATAGGGCAGATTTCTATTATTTAGTCTCAGGGTGTTTGAATGAACCGTGCTTTCTTATCGTTGTCTAAGTCCATCAGCGTCGCAGTCCTGGCGGTATCGTCTTTTGCCTCTTCGGTCCATGCTAATGAAGTAGCCAAGCCAGCCAAGGCCGACCCAGTCAAAGGCGAAGCACTGTATACCAATGGCGATGCAGCCCGCGGCATTACTGCCTGCGTATCCTGCCATGGCGCAGCCGGTAATTCCACCATTGCTGCCAATCCTAAACTGTCTGCCCAGCATGAGGCTTATCTGGTCAAGCAATTGACAGATTTTACTGGTGATACACGCAAAAATGCCATCATGACCACCTTTGCCAAGGCCATGACAGCAGATGACATGAAAAACGTTGCTGCTTACCTGGCTACGCAAAAATCCAAACCAGGCACTGCAAAAAATAAAGACATCGTTGAACTGGGCAAGCAAATCTATCGCGGCGGTATTGCAGAGAAAAATGTTCCGGCCTGCGCTGGCTGTCATAGCCCGAATGGTGCTGGTATTCCTGCACAATTCCCACGCATTGCAGGTCAACATCAGGACTACACGATTGCCCAACTGACAGGTTTCCAGAACGGTTCCCGCAAGGATGGCGCAAAAATCACCGGTGCCCGCCAAAATAGTGCGCAGATGATGACGATAGCCAAGAAAATGTCTGAAGACGAAATTAAAGCTGTTGCAGACTACGTCGCTGGTCTGAAGTAAACCATCAAGTAAAGTATTTGAGGAGGGGGTGGCAATAGCCATCCCCTTTTTTCATGATGGATGCCCGTGTAATAGCTATTCACCTGTATTGAGCCAGATTTTAATGAAGCGTGTACTATTCGTTGCGCCCGGATATTGATATAAAACACTTCCTGGCAAGGATGTTTCTTTTAACATCTGCAGCAATCATTTTGCGCAAGCATCATCTGTCATATCCCAAGTAATAAGCAGAGAGTATGGAAAACAAGATAGAAGGCGATCAGCCTGCAGATACTGGCGGCATACAGCTGCAAACCCGGCGCGCCTGGCTGGCAGACGCAGTGGAGTTGCTGTCTTCCATGCGTTTTGCCATCAGCTTGTTGACACTGATCGCGATTGCCTCAGTGATAGGCACAGTGCTCAAGCAAAATGAGCCCATGCCTAATTATGTGAATCAGTTTGGCCCGTTCTGGTTTGAGATTTACAGCAAACTCGGCCTGTATGCGGTGTATTCAGCCTGGTGGTTCTTGCTCATCATGACTTTCCTGGTTATCTCGACTTCATTGTGCGTGATACGCAATGCACCCAAGATGATCAAGGACATGCGCAGCTGGCGTGATAATGTGCGTGAACAATCCTTGCGTAATTTCCATCATCGTTCTGAGTGGCAAAGCAGCAATGGCCGGGGTAAAGTGACTGAGCAGATACTGGCCCATCTTGCTCGTGTCGGTTACCGTTTCAAGCTGGTTGAAAAAGAAGGCGCAACCCTGATTGCCGCCAAACAGGGTGCAGCAAATAAATGGGGTTATATCTTTGCGCACAGTGCGATCGTCATCATCTGCATAGGTGGTTTGCTGGATTCTGAATTACCTATCCGTTTCCAGCAATGGTTCATGGGCAAGGTGCCGTTTGAAGGAAGTGGCATTATTGCCAAAATACCTGAACAGCACCGTTTGTCTCTGTCCAATCCTACCTTCCGTGGCAATACCATGATTCCTGAAGGGGCCAGCAGCAGTACGGCCATCTTGCCGCAGGCAAGCGGTGTGCTGGTGCAGGACTTGCCTTTCACCATCAAGCTGAAAAAATTTACGATCGACTTTTATTCCACCGGTATGCCCAAGCTGTTTGCCAGCGATGTGGAAGTCACCGACCATGACACTGGCAAATCCTTCTCGTCTGTCATCAAGGTCAATGAGCCATTGATTTATAAAGGCATTGCAATCTATCAGTCAAGCTTTGAAGATGGCGGCAGCCGCCTGCAGGTCAAGGCTTACCCCATGCTCGGGCCAGATGCCAGCACGCTTGCCATGACAGGTGAAGTGGGTGGCAGCACGGACTTGAAGCCAGGTACCGGTAATGACTTTACGATAGAGTGGTCAGGTTTTCGCCCATTCAATGTCGAGAACATGGCACGTAATGGCAGTGACGTCAGGGCGGTGAATCCCAACCAGACCTTGAATGAAAAATTCACGGCTGACCTGGACAAGCACCTGGGCTCTGCCGCCAAGAATGCCAATAATAAAGATTTCAAGAATGTCGGCCCCAGCCTGCAATATAAATTGCGGGATAAAACTGGCCAGGCCAGGGAGTTTCATAACTACATGCAGCCCGTTGAGATCAATGGTGACTACATGATTTTGGCTGGCACGCGCGATTCGCCAGGCGATGCCTTCCGCTATCTGCGTATTCCTGCCGATGATGAGGACAGTATAAAGGACTGGATGCGTTTGCGTGCAGCAGTACAAAATCCTGAAATGCGTGCCCAGGCTGTAACGCGCTTCGCCGAGAGTGCATTAAAAAGAAATCAATCCAGTGGTGCGCAAAAATCTGATTTGTGGGCAACTTCTGCGAAGATCAGTCTGGAGGCTTTCGCCGGAGATGATAAATTATCCGGCCTGAATGCTATTTCCAAATTGCTGGAAAAAGTCCCGCAGGCAGAACAAGAGAAGGTCGCCGAAGGCTTTATCAAGGTATTGAACGGCACGATGTGGGAGTTGTGGATGGTGGCTCGCGAAAAAGAGGGTTTGCCCACTTTTGAGCTGGATGAAAAACATGCCCGCTTTTTGCAACTGGCGATAGGTGCACTGTCTGACGCCACTTTCTACGGTGCGCCTGTGTATCTGCAACTCACCGGTTTTGATGAGGTCAAGGCATCGGTATTGCAGGTCACGCGTTCACCGGGCAAGAATGTGGTGTATCTTGGTTCCCTGTTTCTGGTCATAGGCGTGTTTTCCATGTTCTATATCCGTGAGCGCCGCCTGTGGGTATGGATCAAGGATAATGACAAGGGTGCACATGCACTGATGGCGCTGAGTTCCCAGCGCAAGACACTGGATTTTGAAAAAGAATTTGAGCAATTGAAATTGCATTTGCAGCAACTGAGTACGCAAGCCGGGCTGGAGAGTCAGGCAGCGCCTGCAGATGCACCACGAAATGCAGAGTAATCGACTACACTATGAAGCAGTTGGCCTGATGGCCCGAGCATCTGGGGAAATATGATGGAAATTACGCAGAATTACACGCCCTATCAGGGCTTCTTTAAGCGCCTGTCTATTGCTGACTGGCTGTATGCTGTGGCCTTGTGCATGGCATCCTTGTTTGCTCTGAGCCGTTTTGGTGCCTACATGGATATTTATGAAAAAGGCATAGTCGTCCTCGCTGCGCCGACTTTTGCATGGCTGGGCTGGCACTGGAAACCGATACGTATGTTGCTGGTGATACTGACAGTATTGAGCCTGCTGACGATACAGATGTACGGCGGTTCGCTGGATATGGCGAACAAGAAATTTTTCCTTAAATACCTGTTATCCAGTCAGTCGGCGATTCTGTGGATGAGTACCCTGTTTGTACTTTCCACCCTGTTTTACTGGGGCGGCCTGATTGCTCGTTCTGATTTTGGTGCTTCAGTCGGTTCGGTTCTGTGCTGGTCTGCGGTTGTCATGGGTTTTACCGGTATGCTGGTGCGTTGGTATGAGTCTTATCTGATCGGTGCGGATGTAGGTCATATCCCGGTATCAAACCTGTATGAAGTGTTCATTCTGTTTGCCATGATTACGGCATTGTTCTATTTGTACTACGAACAGCAATACCGTACCCGCCAGCTGGGCCCTTTCGTGATGTTGGTGATTACCGCCGCAGTTGGCTTTTTGCTGTGGTATATGTTCAGCCGCGAAGCTGCAGAGATTCAACCCTTGTTGCCAGCTTTGCAAAGCTGGTGGATGAAGATACATGTGCCAGCCAATTTTATCGGTTACGGTACATTCTCGCTGGCTGCGATGGTATCGATCGCCTACTTGCTCAAGTCCAAAGGCTATCTGGTTGATCGCTTGCCGGCGCTGGAAGTACTGGATGATGTCATGTACAAGGCGATTGCCGTCGGTTTTGCCTTCTTTACGATTGCGACTATCCTTGGTGCACTGTGGGCTGCCGATGCCTGGGGTGGCTACTGGTCATGGGACCCTAAAGAAACCTGGGCGCTGATCGTCTGGCTCAACTATGCCGCCTGGCTGCATATGCGCCTCATGAAAGGTCTGCGCGGGCAGGTCGCGGCCTGGTGGGCGCTGGTAGGTTTATTGGTGACTACCTTCGCTTTCCTGGGCGTGAACATGTTCTTGTCTGGCCTGCATTCTTACGGCAAGCTATAAATATATCTCTTCAATTTGTAAGGATCAGCAGGAAACTCCGACTCATGAGAAACTAGGGCGTAATAGCGATGTCAAATTGCTGTTGCGCCATACTCAACCACGGAGTCCACCATGCTGATCAAACGTAGCCCTAATGGCATAGACTTGCCTTTCTCTTCTGAAATCACACCGCGCGCCGTGTTTGACGCGCGTCGTGATTTTATCCGCAAGATGGCACTGGGTTCCATCGCAGGCACCGCCCTGTTTGAAATGGCCAACCGCGCCGCTTTTGCCCAGAACCCTGGTGCGCAAAAACTGGCTGCAAATCCGAATTCTGCCTATGCGCTGATGGAAAAGCATACCGCCTATAAGGACGCAACGACCTACAATAATTTCTATGAGTTCGGGACCGACAAGGCCGATCCGGCAGTGACTGCTCACACACTCAAGCCACGCCCCTGGTCTGTCAGCATAGAAGGTGAAGTTAAAAAGCCGATGACGCTGGACCTCGACAGCCTCATGAAACTGGCACCTATGGAAGAACGCATTTATCGCCTGCGCTGTGTTGAGGGCTGGTCCATGGTGATACCCTGGGCAGGTTATTCACTGTCCAACCTCATCAAAAAAGTTGAACCTACGGGTAATGCCAAATATATAGAATTCGTCACACTTGATGACAAGAAGCAAATGCCAGGCTTGCGCAGCCCCGTGTTGCAATGGCCTTATGTAGAAGGTCTGCGCATGGACGAGGCAAATCATCCGCTGGCCTTGTTGACCTTTGGCATGTATGGCGAAGTCTTGCCTAATCAAAATGGTGCGCCGGTGCGTATGGTCTTGCCGTGGAAGTATGGCTTTAAATCTGCCAAGTCCATCGTCAAAATACGCTTCGTCAAGGAGCAGCCACGTACCGCCTGGAACCTGGCGGCAGCCAATGAATATGGGTTTTATTCAAACGTGAACCCTGAGGTTGATCACCCGCGCTGGTCGCAGGCGACTGAGCGGCGCATTGGTGAAGATGGTCTGTTTGCCCGCAAGCGCAAGACCCTGATGTTCAATGGCTATAGCGAAGTGGCGTCGCTGTATTCAGGCATGGACTTGAAAAAGTTTTTCTAGGATAGACGCACCCATGTTGCTCACCAATAAGCAGGTCTCCCAGTTCAAGATAGTCTTGTTTATCCTGGCATTGTTGCCGTTTATCAGGCTGGTCAGTTTTGTATTCCTGGACAAACTGGGCGCGAACCCGGTTGAATTTATCACCCGCAATACAGGTGACTGGACCCTGTATTTCCTGTGCATGACTTTGGCCGTGACGCCTTTGCGCAAGCTCTTGCACATGCCGTGGTTAATCCGGTGCCGCCGCATGTTGGGGGTATATACTTTTTTTTATGCCTTCTTGCATTTCATGACATTCTTGTGGTTCGACCACTTCTTTGATGTGGCTGAGATGTGGAAAGATGTCATCAAGCGCCCCTTCATCACAGTCGGCTTCATTGCCTTTGTCTTGCTTATTCCCCTTGCCGTGACCAGCACCAATGGCATGATCAAACGCCTGGGTGGCAAGCGCTGGCAGTGGTTGCATAAGTTGATCTATTTGATCGCACCGCTGGGCGTACTTCACTATTTCTGGATGAAGGCCGGCAAGCATGACTTTTCGCAGCCGGTATTGTTTGGTCTCATCGTTGCCGCTCTGCTCATGATACGTATTTGGTGGCGCTGGTCTGGCCGTGACAGCGTGCTCGTGACGGGAGCCTGAGTCTTCCGCAATTCGCCCGCTTTGCATGTTGCGGGCGCACATTGATCTTGTTTTACAGCGCATATTTCTTCTTGGCATAATCGCGTTTTTGAAGAATGCGGGCGCAGACCCGCTCATTGCGTAAAACATGGAAGACTATATACTCGAAAAAAAGACGGTTGCGACACTTACCCAGCGTGTCGCAGTCAGCACACTGGATTTGATAGGCTGGCGCGTACTTTACCGGCCCTTGCCCGGGCCGCGTGGCGTCATCATCGTTTATCCCCATACCTCAAACTGGGATTTTGTCGTCGGTGTCCTGGCCAAGCTGGCGATAGGCATGCCTTTTCATTTCATTGCCAAATCCACTTTGTTTGAGGGGCTGACTGGTGCCACCATAGGCCGTCTGGTACGTTACCTCGGTGGTGAGCCAGTGGAGCGCGGTGTATCTAGCGGGACAATCGCCCGACTCGCAGAAAAAATCAATCAATCCGACTGGTACTGGATGGCGATCACACCCGAGGGAACACGTAGCAAGAAGCCGTATTGGCGTAGCGGCTTTTATCATCTTGCCATCACGGCAAAAGTACCTTTAGGCTGTGCCCGCTTTGACTTTGCCAGGCGAGAAGTCACACTGGTCGATTACCTGACACTGACAGGTGAGCAGGCACAGGATCTGGCGAGCATTGCTGCTGTATATCAAGGCGTGCAAGGCTGCCGCCCTGAGCAGGCTGGCCCTATCGCATTTCGTCCTGAGGATGGTAATACTCAGGGTTGAGCTGGCGTGTTGTTTGTGCTGACAGGTGCAGGCTTGGCTGGCATGACCAGGGGGCCTTTCTGGCCGCATGCAGTCAATAAAGACATGATGAAAAATAGGCTAATCAGTTTGCGCATCTTGTATTCCCTGAACACCGTATAGAATGGCGTTTTTACATATAAAGACGCTGGAGTGTAGCATGACTGAATCTGAATTCCTGGTACTGGCAGATACTTGCTTGCAGCAAGTTGAGGAATTATTCGAACTAGCCTTTGAAAACGATGAATACGATGTCGAATGCAGCCGCAGCGGCAATGTGCTGACGGTGGAATTTATCGACACCAACTCAAAAATCATCATCAACAGCCAGGCACCGATGCAAGAGATGTGGGTGGCAGCGCGCAGTGGCGGTTTCCACTATAAGTATGACGGCAAGCACTGGCTCAATACCCGCGATGGATCAGAATTGTTTGCAACCTTGTCCCGCGTAGCGCAAGAACAAGGTCACTGAACAAGCTTACAAGACTACTCTTCTATGATACTCATCGGTGGTGCCAGGGTACTTACACCCGATCCCGGTGGGTTTTCAGCGTAATAATAATCGCCGTCGGCAGCAATAATGCCTTTTGGTACTGGCCGTTCTTCTATCGGGAATTCTTTCAGGATTTTTTGCATATAGCCTATCCAGATAGGCAAGGCCAGGCCACCGCCGGTTTCTTTATTGCCGAGGTTTCTTGGCTGATCAAAGCCTATCCACGCTATGCCAACGACCTTGGACTGATAACCGGCGAACCATGCATCAAAAGAATCGTTGGTGGTACCTGTCTTGCCGGCAATATCAGGACGTTTCAAGATCAATGCCTTGGTCGCAGTTCCCATCTTCACCACGTCACGCATCATGCTATCCATCAGGAAGGCATTGCGCTCATCGATGACGCGATTGGCTTCATCGCCCGCCATGTCAGGCTTGGTCTGCACCAATACCTGGCCATAGCTGTCGGTAATCTTGGAAATCAGGTAAGGGTTGACCTTGTAACCACCATTGGCAAACACGGCATAGGCACCGGCCATTTGCAGAGGAGTGACCGCGCCGGCACCCAGGGCCAGGGTCAGGTAAGGGGGGTTTTTCTCAGGCAAAAAGCCGAAGCGGTTGGTATATTCCTGCCCGTATTTAGCGCCTATCTTGTGCAGGATGCGGATGGAGATCATGTTCTTGGACTTGGTCAGACCACGGCGCATGGTCATCGGGCCTTCATACTTGCCATCATAATTCTTTGGCTCCCAGGCCTGACCACCGGTTTGTCCTGCATCAAAGCTGATTGGTTCATCATTGATGATGGTCGATGGCGAGAGACCTTTTTCCAGCGAAGCTGAATAAATGAAGGGCTTGAAACTGGAGCCGGGTTGACGCCAGGCCTGGGTCACGTGGTTGAATTTGTTGAGGTTGTAGTCAAAACCACCGACCAGGGCGCGGATTGCTCCATCGGTGGTGTTTGCCGCAACAAAGGCCGATTGCACTTCAGGCATCTGGGTAATGCTCCAGCTCTTGCCTTCCAGCACCACGCGTATCACGGCACCGCGCTGTATGCGCTTGTTGGCTGGTGTTTTTACCGACAGGCCGCTGGCGGCGAAAGTCAGGCCAGTATCTTCGATACGGATTTCTTCACCAGACGACAACACTGCGCGTACCAGTTTGGGCGTGGCTTCCAACACCATGGCGACTTGCAAGTCATCGCTGTCGGTATGTTCAGCCAACTCTTTTTCTATGGCGTCTTCGGCGGCTTCCTTGCCTTCAGGTATGGTGATGATGGCTTCCGGGCCGCGATAGCCATGACGTTTTTCGTAATCCATGACGCCACGACGCAGGGATAGATAGGCCGTATCCTGGTCAGTCTTGGTGATGGTGGTGTAAACATTCAGGCCGCGGGTATAGGTTTCTTCCTTGAATTGCTCATATACCAACTGACGCGCCATTTCTGCAACATATTCGGCGTGGATGCCAAATTCATTGCTATTGGTTTTGGTGATCAGTTCTTCATTCTTGGCTTGTTCGTATTGTGCTTCGGTGATGTAGCCAAGATTGCGCATCCTTTGCAGGATATATTGCTGCCTGACTGTTGCGCGCTTGGGATTGGCGACCGGATTATAGGCAGAGGGGGCTTTTGGCAAACCGGCCAGCATCGCCGCTTCGGCTATCGTCACATCTTTCAAGTCTTTGCCAAAATAGATTTGTGCGGCGGAAGAAAATCCATACGCGCGCTGACCCAGATAAATCTGGTTCATATAAATTTCCAGAATCTGATCCTTGCTGAGATTTTGTTCTATCTTCCAGGCCAGCAGGATTTCATAAATCTTGCGCTTGAAGGTTTGCTCGCTGGACAGGAAGAAATTTCTGGCGACCTGCTGGGTAATGGTAGAGGCACCCTGTTTGGCGCCACCAGTCAGATTATGTATGGTTGCCCTGGTAATACCCTGGTAATCAACGCCGCCATGCTCATAGAAGCGATCATCCTCGATCGCCAGTACGGCTTTTTTCATGATCTCAGGGATGTCCTTGAAGCGCACGACATTGCGTCGTTCCTCGCCAAATTCAGCAATGAGCATATTGTCTGCCGAGAACACCCGTAGCGGCATTTTCGGTTTGTAGCTGGTAATGGAATCCAGTTCTGGCAGATTTGGATAAGCCATTGTAAGTGCAAAACCAATAATTAATACTCCTGCTACAACTAATCCGAATAAAACTCCCGCAGTTCCGAGTACAATGCGGGCGAAAAGCTTTCCAGCACTGCGCTTTTGTGGCTCAGGTTGATTGTCGGGTTCTTTGTTTTGCTCTGACATAGGGGCTAATTGTAAATAAGGCAGCGCACATTATAGCTGTCTTCGGTGAGCATTAGACTGTCAGCAGATAAGCGGATTTGTAAGCAAATTTTCAGAATATTCATCATGTACGTGGATATTTGGCAACGCATAAGGGTAGTGCTGCGCGGAAATTGCTTTACCAATGCCAGTCTTATTGCTAGGATTTCATGTAAGCTTGGATGATTGTGTTGTAAATAGCGGTTTTTAAAGGCAATTTACTTTTGGCAATATAATGTTTCGCACATGTAATTTTGTGTAAATTGAAATGATGATGTAATCGTGAGGGGATATTCTTGGCTTTAGATCTGGCTTCGTTGCTCGGCAGAAAAAATCCGCCACTATTTGGTCTGGATATCAGTTCTCTCGATATCAAGCTTGTTGAACTTTCGGAAGGAAGCAACAAGTCCTATCGACTTGAGCGCTATGCCTCAGAACCACTGCCCAAAGGCGCGGTGCTGGATGGCAATATCGAGAATATTGAACAAGTGACCGAGGCAGTCCGCAAACTCGTGAAGAAAAGCGGCACCTCGGCAAAAAACGTAGCAATGGCAATGCCGGCATCTGCTGTCATTACAAAAAAAATTATACTCGCCGGTACTTTGACCGAACAGGCACTTGAAGTGCAGGTTGAGTCAGAGGCAAGTCAGTACATACCTTTCTCCATGGATGAAGTCAGCCTGGATTTCTGTGTGCTGGGGCCGGCGGCCAATGCGGAAGAAGATATAGAAGTGATGCTCGCTGCGTCCAGAAAAGAAAAAATTGAAGATCGCGTAGCCATCATACAGGCAGCGGGTTTGCAAGCCAAAGTCATGGATATTGAATCCTATGCTGCGCGTGCTGCCGTTTCACGTCTGGTCGATCAGCAGGCCAATGGCGGCAAGGACCAGATTTACGCTATTTTCCAGATAGGCTCCAAGCGCACTTATATTTTCATCATGCTCAATGGTGAAGTCATTTATGAGCGTGAACAGCAGTTTGGTGGTGCCCAACTGACCCAGGATATCGTCAGGAATTATGGCTTGTCCATAGAAGAAGCGGAGCAGAAAAAGAAAAATGGTGATCTGCCTGACTCCTATGAAATGGAATTGCTCGAACCTTTCCTGGAAAGTGCGGCACTGGAAGTAACCCGTGCCATACAGTTCTTCTTCACTTCCACCCCTTTTACACGGGTAGATCAGATTTATCTGTCTGGTGGTTGTGCGGTGATACCAGGGCTGGTCGATATTATTGCTGAACGCACCAAGATTTCTACGGCAGTAGTCAGCCCGTTCAAGGGTATGGAACTGGGTTCGGGCGTCAATGAAAAAGCGTTGCGCAATGATGCTCCGGCTTACATGGTTGCCTGTGGTCTGGCATTACGGAGATTTGGCTGATGATCAAGATTAATCTCCTGCCGCACAGGGAAGAAAAGCGCAAGCAGCTCAAGAGTGATTTTTATGGTCTGTTGTTACTGGCCGCGATAGCTGGTGCTCTGGTGGTAGTGGTGGTGAGTGCTTACTTTGGGCGTGAGCTGTCAATTCAGAATGATAAGAACGACTTTATCAAGAAAGAGATTGTCCAGCTTGATGAGCGCATCAAAGAAATCGCTACGCTAAGGCAGGAAATTGATGGTTTGAAAGCACGCCAGCAAGCCGTTGAGGATTTGCAGGGAGATCGTAATCAGCCCGTATATTTGCTTGATGAACTGGTCAAGCTGACACCTGAAGGGGTTTACCTCAAGCAATTGAATCAGGATGGTCAGAAGGTTACTTTGGCTGGTTACGCACAATCCCAGGACAGGGTCGCTGAATTTATTCGTAACCTGGGTAATAAATCGGATTGGATGTTCAAGCCAGAACTGAATGACATTCACTCAACCGGTTTGGGACAGGGCAGGGATGCAAAGAAAGTATTTGAGTTTAAGGTGAATGCAGGTATCAAGCGTCCGCGTGAAAGAGAGGAGGCAGCTTCGCAAGCAGCCACCTCGGCCGCTGCCGCTACTGCTACGCCTGGTTCTGTTGCTCCTGCTGCACCAGCGCCTGCTTCGTCAGCCGCCAGCCCAGCCCCAAAACCTTAGTGTGTGATTATTTATGCAATGCAACGGAAGATTGTAAATGGCGATTAATCTGAATGAAGTTGGCCAGTCTTTAAGCGCCCAATTTCAAGGCTTGAATGGACTGCATCCTGGTTTGTGGCCAGTTGCACCCCGCATGGCGTCTGCTTTAGGCGTCTTGATTGTGGTGGTTGCACTGGGTTGGTATGGTCAATGGGATGGCCAGATGACGGCCATAGAAACAGGTCAGGCTGAAGAGGTCAAACTCCGGGGCGAATACAAACAAAAGCTGCAGCAGGCGATTAATCTGGACGCCTTGAAAGAGCAACGCAAGCTGGTGCAACAATATGTTGCTACTATGGAGAAGCAATTGCCTAGCCAGGCAGAAATGGCGGCTTTGCTGGCCGATATCAATCAGGCTGGTCAGGGTCGTGGATTAGCGTTTGACTCTTTTGTACCGGGCTTGCCAGCAGTTAAAGATTATTATGCAGAGTTGCCGATTGCCATCAAGATTCAGGGCAATTATCACGACCTCGGACAATTTGTCGCAGACATCGCGAAATTGCCAAGGATTGTTACCTTGAATAATTTGAATATTACCCGTGCTACGGATGGCAACCTGATACTTGATGTGACAGCCAAGACATTCCGCTATTTGAACAGAGATGAAGTTCTTGATCAGGCTGAGAAGAAGAAGAAGGAGCCTAAAAAATGAAGAACATCGTCATTAAGCCGACGCTTTGTTTATTCCTGGCGCTTTCCTTATCTGCTTGCGGCGATAGCCAGGAAACAGAATTGCGTGCCTGGATGGCCGCAGAGAAAAGCCAGGCAAAAGCAGTGATTCCCAAAATCAGTCCCCCCAAAGTTTACGTACCGTTTGCTTATGGTGGTAAAGAGAGTACAGAACCATTTGATCCCGCCAAATTACTTTTGGTGCTTGCACGCCTGAAGGCAGAGTCCAGCAATGGTCTCAAACCTGACTTGACCAGACCAAGGGAGGCGCTGGAGTCGTTTCCTATGGATAGTCTCAAGATGGTGGGCACGATAGAAAAAAACAAGCTGGTTTATGCCCTAGTACAAGTAGATAAGACTGTGTATCAAGCCAAACTCGGATCCTATCTGGGGCAGAATTTTGGAATGGTTACAAAAATTTCGGAGAATGAAATCGAAATCAAGGAAACAGTTCAGGATGCTGCGGGTGATTGGACAGAGCGGCAATCCAAGTTAGAGTTGCAGGAGGCAAAGAAATGAATGCGTTGATAAATACAAGTATAAGGGGCGCCAAATTGGTTAAATTTATTTTATTTGCGCTGCTTGGTTTTTGCAGTGCTGCGTTTGCGCAGACAAACTCAATAGAGTCACTGACAGCCAATCAGCAGGGTGCAAACATTATCGTCAAGATCACCATGAAAAAACCATTGGAAAAACTTCCTTTGGGTTTTGCTATTGCCAATCCAGCCCGTATCGCCATCGATTTCTCAGATGTCAGCAATAACACCGGCAAAACTACGTTCGATATGAACATGGGTGACTTGCGGGTGATTAACCTGATTGAAGCAACCGGACGTTCGCGCCTGATTTTCAATCTCAACAAATCCTTGAATTACGCAACAGCAATCGATGGCAACTCACTCATTGTCACGATTGATGCTTCTGGTGGTGTTGCAACTGCAGTTAATTCCCAGGGCTTGCCAGTCAATGTGCAACCAGCCGTTGTTGGAAAGCGCGCCTTGCGTGATATTGATTTCCGTCGTGGTGCTGCAGGTGAAGGTCGTGTAGTCATCGATTTGCCGCTGGATCAGGTTGCCGTTGATATCCGTCAGCAAGGACAAAAAATTGTTGTTGATTTCCTCAAGGTCACTTTGCCTGAATCCCTGCGCCGCCGTCTTGATGTGGCTGACTATGGTTCCCCAGTACAATTGATTACAACGACGCCAAGCGGTGAAAATGTCCGCATGGTGATTGAGCCTACCGGATTGTGGGAGCACAGTGCTTATCAAAGCGATACTCAGTTTGTAATTGAAGTCAAACCCATCAAGGAAGACCCAAACAAATTGACCCAAGGTACCCAGGGTTACCGTGGTGAGCGCTTGTCCTTCAATTTCCAGAATATTGAAATCCGTGCCATTTTGCAGATCATTGCAGAGGTCAGCAGCCTCAATATTATTGCCAGTGATACAGTGAATGGAACGATCACCTTGCGCCTGAAAGACGTGCCATGGGATCAGGCACTCGATATCATCATGCAGTCCAAGGGACTGGATATGCGTAAAAATGGTTCTGTGATCTGGATCGCGCCAAAAGAAGAGTTATTGACCAAAGAAAAACTTGAACTTGAGCAAAAAGCGCAGATCGCTGAACTGGAACCCCTAAAAACCGAATCTTTCCAACTCAATTATCAAAAGGTTGAAGCATTTAAACAGGTTTTTGGTGTTGATGGTGCAAGTACAAACCGCATACTTTCCAAGCGTGGCAGCGCTGTAATTGAGCCACGTACCAATCAACTGTTTGTTACCGATATTCCTTCCAAAATGGAAGAAGTGCGCAAACTGATCGCTAAAACCGATATCGCTTCCAGGCAGGTATTGATAGAGGCGCGTATAGTCGAGGCCGATGATAAATTCAGTAAAAATCTCGGTGCCAAACTGGGTTTTGCTGACTTGCGTGGCTTCGCCGGCGGAAATGCTGGCTATCAGGTCGCTGGAAACCAGCGCGTAGCGCTGACTGGTAATTACCTTGGTGTCGGTGAACAAACACTGCAAGCAAAAGCGACTGAACAAAGTTTTATTCCTAATACCCAATTCGTCAGCTTGCCTGCTGCTGGCATTAATGGTTTAAATCCGGGAAGTCTGGCCATCAGTTTGTTCTCTTCGGCTGCCAATCGTTTCCTGAATCTGGAATTGTCAGCGCTGGAAGCAGATGGCAAGGGTAAAATAGTGTCAAGTCCACGCGTTGTGACGGCCGACCAGTTGAAAGCATCGATAGAGCAAGGTACAGAATTGCCATATCAAGTGGCTACTTCCAGCGGCGCTACTTCCATTTTCTTCCGTAAGGCAACTTTGCGACTGGAAGTGACTCCACAAATTACGCCTGATGGGAATGTCATCCTGGATGTTGATGTTCATAAAGATAGTGTTGGCCAGGAAACCAGGGCCGGTTTTGCGATTGATACCAAAGAGGTGAAAACCATCGTTCTGGTAGAAAATGGCGGAACGGTAGTCCTCGGTGGTATCTTCCAGCAAACCGAGCGTGATAGTGTGACAAAAGTACCGTTCTTTGGCGATCTTCCATTGTTTGGCAATTTGTTTAAAACTACTGGCCGCACGAATGACAAAACTGAATTGCTGATTTTTATTACTCCCAAGATTGTTGCTGAGAAATTTAGCAACAAACAATAAAGAGTTCTGGGCTTGTGATGTGTGTCATAGAATGGCAACCGATTTTCTGAATTCGTAAAAATATAGGTGTTTCATGATGAAGTATATACGCGGTTTATTCGCACTGATCTTACTGATAGGCCTTACGGCCTGTGGCGGTGGCGGTGGCTCTGCTGGTAATACCAGTAATGGTGCCAAGGTGTTCACTACAGCACCTGAAAAACTCACTTTGAGTCCCGGTGCTACGCAAACGTTTACCGTAGGCGGCGGTGTGCCTGGCTATTCTGCCAGCAGCAGCAATGGCGCCGCCATAGTGACGCTATCCGGTAGCACCCTCACCATCAAGGGCGGCGGCGGCGGTTCAGCAACAGTCACAGTCAAGGACGCTGCCGGTGTTGCAGTAACCATCGAGGTCACGATAGGTTCCGGGCTGGATTTGTTCACTACCGCGCCTGAAACGGTAACTGTACCCGTAGGCGGACAGTCAGCTGAATACACCATAGGTGGCGGTAGCCTGGTCTATGAAGTGGCGTCCAGTGACAATTCCATTGCCAATGTGGTTTTCTCCGGCAATCGTTTCATCATTGTTGGTACGACAGGTGGTAAGGCAGACGTCACTGTGCGTGACTCCATCGGTGGCAAGGTATTGATCAAAGTCACCGTAGGCTCGGTGGATGCACTGTTTTCTACCTCAGGCACTGACATCAACGTTGGCGTCAATGCCGCTGTTACTTACACGGTAGGTGGTGGTAATGGTCCATACAGTGTGGGCAGCAGCAACACGGCGGTTGCAACAGCGAATATCTCTGGTTCCAAACTGACGGTGACCGGTGTAGGCGTTGGTGCGGCCAACATCATTCTCCGTGATGCGACTTCTGGTAACGTCACCATCAAGGTGACGGTAGGCTCAACAGCCGACCTGTTCACTTCTGCACCTGCAGTACTGACAGTTGGCATTGGTACATCCAGCCCGACATTTACTATTGGTGGTGGTAGTCAGGTTTATACGGTCACCAGTGGTAACACCCAGATTGCAGGCGTCGGTATTAATGGCAATAAATTTACCATCAGTGGTGTTTCTGCCGGTAAAACATCCGTCATCGTTAAAGATAGCCTGGGTCACAATGTAACAATTGACGTTACCATTGGTTCTGGTGCCGATTTCTATACGACTGCTCCTAGCGATATTACCCTGACTGCCAATGGCACTGGTACTTACGTGATGGGTGGCGGTAGCGCTCCTTACACGGCCACGAGCAGCAATACCTCGGTTGTTACTGCTTCGGCTTCGGGAAATAATCTGACATTGACTGGCGTTGGATCAGGTAAGGCTGTAGTTATATTGCGTGATGCAGCAGGAAAAACAATTCCAATTAATGTCACTTTGGGGTCGGGTAACGTTAACTCCATTTTCACAACTGCGCCTGGCGCAGTGACGATCGCTGTCGGTTCCAGCCCTGCTTATCAAATTGGTGGTGGTTCTGCACCATATTCGATCAGCAGCAGCAATACTGCGATTGCAACAGCCACTCTTAGCGGCTCCAGCTTCACAATTACCGGCGTTGCAACCGGTTCCGCAAATATCATCGTAAAAGATGCGGCGGGCACCCCTGTCACGATTGCTGTCAGCGTTGGCACAGGTGCGACTGTGGCCTTGTTTAGCACTGCTCCTCTGGCAATTTCTCTGGCACCAGGTGCAGCACCGGCGTATTCCGTAGGTGGCGGTACAGCGCCTTACTTCGCGACTAGTAGTGATACACGTGTTGCGACGGTAGTAGTTTCTGGCAGCACGATGACAATTACGGCTGTTGCCGCTGGTACTGCATCAGTCAGGCTGGTTGATAGCGTTGGCGCTCCTATCGTAATTGCGGTGACGGTTGTAACTGGTCAAAACGCGAACCTGTCAGTGTTGCCAATCTCAATTACTGGCAATGTAGGGGATACAGTCGCTATCACAATTTCTGGTGGCAGCGCCCCTTATACGACAGTCTCAACCAGTCCAACAAATGTGTCGGTTGTCAGTGGCGCAACTCTGAATAGTGCTGGAACAGTGACGGTTGCTCTGCTCAATGTTGGACGTACTACTAGTCTTACAGTGACAGATGCGCAAGGTACTGTTTTCACTGTACCTGTGGTTGTCAATGCAGTGTCTGCCGCTCTGGGTGTAAATCCAGTAGATTGGAGCATCAATGAAACCAACAATAGTGTCATCGCATTGACTATCTCCGGCGGCACTCTTCCATTCCAGGTATTTACTAACAATACGGTGTTGAGTAGTGTTGCGGGTACAAATCCTGATCCTTTGAATCCGCTCTCGTTTAATGGCCGTACCGTCAATGTAAGTCTGGGTACTCAGGCAACTCGTTGTGTAGCTGCGGATACTCCAGTCGTTATTACTATCAAAGACAGTAATAATGCAACTGTTTTCAGCACGATGAGGATCTTGAATCTGACCACTGGTGGCTGTTAATATCTGGTGAGAGCAAGAAACACTGATAAACTTAGTTTATTTGCTTAGAACCGGAAAACTCTCCTGGGCTGTAAAGCCTGGGAGAGGTCAGCAAAAGTAACAAGCCAGGTAAACAGTTTTGAAGAACATTTTTCTCGTAGGCCTCATGGGCTCCGGCAAAACCACGGTTGGCCGGGCCCTGGCAAAAAAACTCAATAAGCGTTTTATTGATACTGATCACGAAATTGAGGCACGAACGGGTGTCTCAATTCCCGTGATTTTTGAGATTGAAGGCGAGGCTAGTTTTCGCCAGCGGGAGGCGGATGTGATCCGTGACCTGACTGGGCAAGAAAATATAGTCCTGGCTACAGGTGGTGGTGCCGTGTTGAATGCAGAGAGTCGTCAATATCTGCATGAGCGCGGCATTGTCATTTATTTGCGGGCAGGAATACACAGCATTTTGCAGCGTACCCGTCACGACAAGAACCGTCCCCTTTTGCGCACTGCAGACCCGCGCAAAAAACTCGAAGAGCTGGAATCCCAGCGAGCTCCCCTCTACCAGGAAGTTGCCCACATCAGCATTGAGACCGGCAGGCCCAATGTACAATTTTTGGTGCAAACCGTCCTGGACAAATTAGCGCAGGAAAAATTATTCGACATTCCTGAAGCCCTACTCAGCAATCACAAAACAACTATGTCAGCAGAAAGCACCGCCAGCAGTAGTACCACCACGCTCTTGAATGTGGACCTGGGTGAGCGCAGTTACCCGATTGCCATAGGCACTACACTGTTGACCGATAGCCAGTTTCTGCAATCGAAAATCAAGGGCAAGAAAACTGTCATTGTCACCAATACCGTTGTTGCCCCTCTATATCTTGCCACGCTGGAAGCCTCTCTGCGCGCTGCTGGCAAGGAAGTATTGTCGGTGGTATTGCCTGATGGCGAAGAACAAAAAAACTGGGCCAGCCTGATGCTGATCTTTGATGCCTTGCTCGAAAATAAGTGCGACAGAAAAACCACTTTGCTGGCACTCGGCGGTGGCGTTATCGGTGACATGACAGGCTTTGCCGCCTCTGCTTATATGCGCGGCGTGCCTTTTGTGCAAATCCCGACGACCTTGTTATCGCAGGTTGATTCATCAGTAGGTGGCAAGACCGGCATCAATCATCCGCTGGGCAAAAACATGATAGGGGCGTTTTACCAGCCCGAGGCAGTGATTGCAGACATCGGCAGCCTGCAAAGCCTGCCAGATAATGAACTCTCCGCCGGTCTGGCAGAAGTCATCAAACATGGTGCGATTATCGATCCCGTGTTTTTTGACTGGATAGAAACCAATATGCCAGCCCTGCGCGCCAAAGACCCTAAAGCACTCACGCATGCGATTTTGCGTTCTTGTGAAATCAAGGCCGATATCGTGCGCCAGGATGAACGCGAAGGTGGCTTGCGTGCCATCCTGAATTTTGGCCATACCTTTGGCCACGCAATTGAATCTGGCCTGGGCTACGGCAAATGGCTGCATGGCGAAGCAGTTGGCTGTGGCATGGTCATGGCCGCTGATTTATCTTGCCGCCTGGGCTATATCGACTACGTGACCAAAACCCGTATCAAGCAAGTAGTAGAAGCAGCAGGTTTGCCAGGCGTAGCACCAGACCTTGGTGAAGACCGCTGGCTGGAACTCATGGAAGTCGATAAGAAAAATGAAGGCGGCAAAATCAAGTTCATCCTGTTAAAACCTTTGGGCAAGGCGTATATCACTACCGTGCCCAAAGAAATTTTGCTGGAAACCCTGCGTAGCTGCATTGCCAGTTAAGCATCATCAGTTAACAAACATGTTCACCGATGCCCACCTCGCCCCCTATGCTGCACAATCGGCCAGTTCGCGAGGGCGGCGTTACAGTGAAGAGTCATCTTCCTCGCGCAGTGAATACCAGCGCGACCGTGACCGCATCATCCACAGCACTGCCTTTCGCCGTCTCGAATACAAGACCCAGGTCTTCGTCAATCATGAGGGCGATTTATTCCGCAACCGCCTCACGCATAGTCTCGAAGTAGCCCAGATAGGCCGCTCTATCGCCCGCAACTTGCGTCTGAATGAAGATCTGGTTGAGGCTATCTCGTTGGCGCATGATCTTGGCCATACTCCATTTGGACACGCAGGTCAGGATGCCCTGAATGCCTGCATGAAGCCCTTTGGTGGCTTTGAACATAATCTGCAAAGCCTGCGTGTGGTCGATGAACTGGAAGAGCGCTATGGCGCTTTTGACGGCCTTAACCTGACGTATGAAACCCGCGAAGGCATACTCAAGCACTGCTCCATCAACAATGCCAGATTGCTGGGCGATGTAGGGCAACGCTTTATCGATAAAAAACGCCCGTCGCTGGAAGCGCAAGTCACCAACCTGGCAGACTCTATCGCCTACAATAATCATGATATAGATGATGGCCTGCGCTCTGGCCTGTTACTGGAATCGCAGATGCTGGAAGTGGATATTTACGCGCGCCACCGGGCAATTGTCGATGCCACTTATCCCGGTATCAGTGGCCGCCGTGGCATCGCTGAAACCATACGCCGCATGATCAACACGCTCATCGTTGATTTGATTGAGACATCGGCACAGAAAATCCAGGATTACCAGCCACGCTCCGTCGATGACGTGCGCAATATGGAAAGAATGATCGCCTTTTCAGACAGCATGTACCAGGAAGCGCAAACCCTGAAGCAGTTTTTGTTTGAAAACCTGTACCGCCACTATCAGGTCAACCGCATGACCTTCAAGGCCAGGCGTACCGTCACCGGATTATTTGATGCCCTGCATGCGCAGCCCAATCTGCTGCCGCCAGATTATCAGGTAAGCAAGGCAGGCAGCGAAGAGCTACAGCAATTGCAAGTCAGAAAAATAGCCGACTACATTGCCGGTATGACAGACCGCTATGCCATGCGTGAACACAAACGCTTATACGTGGTGGATGAAGTTTAGCGACCGTTGCAAACCGGCTTTGCGGTCATCTCCAGTTGCCGGGCATTTCTCTCCCTGTTTTGTCTTTACATAATTTGTACTTTCAAACTCTGGATATAGACTGTACTTTGTATAGAATACCAAGTCTTTACCAGGAGGAAACCGTGCCATCCATGTCAACAGTATTTACCCGCCTGCTGCTTGCCAGCAGCTTTGTTATCGCCACTACAGCAGCAAACGCCATGTCGTTCGCTGACCTCAGCAACCAGGATGCCAGCACGGGTCTGAAAGCCGCACTGGATAAAGGCTCATCCGCAGCAGTCAGCAAGCTTGGTGTCGATGGTGGTTTCCTGAATAATGACAAGGTCAAGATACAACTGCCGTCCATCCTCGAAAAAGCCCGCCCTATCCTGCAAATGACAGGCAAGGGCCAGCAGCTTGATGAACTGGTTGTTTCCATGAACCGCGCCGCAGAATCTGCCGTGCCCATGGCCAAACCCTTGCTCGTGAATGCGGTCAAATCCATGAGCCTGACTGACGCCAAAAATATTCTGACTGGCGGTGAAACTTCAGTAACAGATTTCTTCAGGGAAAAAACTTCTGCACCCTTAAGCGAAAAATTTCTGCCCATGGTTAAAGGCGTGACTGACAAGGCAGGCTTGTCGGCCAAATACAATGCCGTCATGGGCCAGGCACAAAAGTTTGGGGCAGTCGCCAAACAAGAGGCAACGGTAGAAGGCTATGTCACCCAAAAAGCCATGGATGCCCTGTTCCTCATGATCGCCGAAGAAGAAAAAGCCATACGCCAGGACCCCTTGGGCGCTGGCAGCAAGGCCATCAGCAAAGTATTCAGCCTGTTGAAATAAGTTTCAGCTTTCTATAAATGCAGCGTGACAGGGCAGCAAAACTGCCTTGTCCGCGCACCTGAAACCGGGTGCCTGATAAGTGCGGTATTCTTTTCTGATGAAAATTTTGCGGCTTTTTTGCAGCACTCCATTCTCATCAATAAATTTTTTAATGCTAGTGACATGAAAATCTTTCATCGAAAGCTTGAAAGAGTTTCTTTCTGTAACAAACTTCTGCACCATTTTGCTGCATCAGGCACGCAATTCCCTGGCTAAAGCCTTGCTGCATAAGGCTTTGCCCCCTCCGAGCGTCCCGCATTATTCTTCGCCCCGCATTTTTGCGTAGTTTTACTTAAGTAGAATGGAGCCTGAGATTTTTTCGATTTCCTGTTAATTTATCGTGGTAATTCATAAATTCATTTTTGAAGTACTTACATAAAAAATCAGGAGACAAACATGTCATACAAAGTCAAAGCCCTCGTCGCGTCTATTGTTCTGGGTCTGGCTGCTGCAAGCAATGCAGCAGAACCTATCAAAATCGGTGTTGCCGGCCCTTTCACCGGTGGCTCAGCCCCTATGGGTGTATCCATGCGTGATGGCGTCAAACTCGCCGTCAGTGAGATCAATGCCAAAGGCGGCGTGCTGGGCAGACAGTTGCAACTGGTAGAGCGTGATGATGAAGCCAAAAATGAACGCGGCGTACAGGTAGCACAAGAGCTCATCAATAAAGAAAAAGTAGTCGCTACAGTAGGTTATATCAATACCGGCGTGGCACTGGCTTCCCAGCGTTTTTACCAGGAAGCAAAAATCCCTGTCCTTAACAATGTGGCGACAGGCAGTGTGGTGACCAAGCAATTTGTGGCACCTGAACACAAGGACAATTACATCTTCCGCACAGCAGCCAATGACACCATACAATCCGCCATGATTGTGGATGAAGCTGTCGTCAAAAATAAATTCACCAAGGTCGCCATCCTGGCTGACTCGACCAACTACGGTCAACTGGGTCGTGAAGATCTGGAAAAAACTCTGGGTGCCAAAGGCATCAAACCTGTCGCCGTAGAAAAATTCAATATCAAGGATGTCGACATGACACCTCAATTGTTGAAGGCCAAACAGGGTGGTGCACAAGCCGTGCTGACTTACGGTATCGGCCCTGAGCTGGCCCAAATCGCCAACGGTATGGAAAAACTGGGCTGGAAAGTACCTATCATCGGCAGCTGGACTTTGTCCATGGGTAACTTCCTCGACAATGCCGGAAAAAACGGCGATGGCGCGACCATGCCGCAAACCTTCATCCAAGACCCTAATACGCCAAAACGCAAAGCCTTTATCGAAGCCTATCAAAAGGCTTACAAGGTAGACCGCATGCCTTCCGCCGTGTCTGCCGCACAGGGCTATGATTCCATTTACCTGCTGGCAGCGGCCATCAAGCAGGCCGGTGGTACAGACGGTGTCAAAGTGCGCGAAGCACTGGAAAACCTGAATGAAAAAGTCGAAGGCGTGATCACCACCTATAACAAGCCTTTTACGCATGATGATCATGAGGCCATCAAACCTGGCATGCCTGTCATGGGCCTGGCCAAAGGTGGCCAGATCGTCCAGGCTAAGTAAAAGACGGGGCATGACAACAGTCACTGCCCTCAATTAGCCCCGGGCTCAGCCATCCGCAAGTGGCTGGGCTTGTTATTCAGACAGACAACTCCCATGCTTCACCAATATCCCTTGGTGAGCCTGGCGGGTTGCCACTCCACGGGTGAAAAAAATGGAAATACTACTTCAGCTCGTCTTCAGCGGCATTGCCCTGGGGATGATTTATGCTGTCATCGCATTTGGCTATCAACTCACATTTGCGACTTCAGGCACACTCAATTTCGGCCAGGGTGAAGCCCTGATGCTGGGCGCACTGGTTGGTCTCAGCGTGGTCGGTAATGTGCATGGCGGCCCGTACATGAATTATTGGCTGATGATACCGATAGTCCTGATCTTCGGCGGCCTGCAAGGCATGGTCGTTGAATGGATAGGCGTGCGCCCGGCCATCAAGATCAAATCAGAATTTGGCTGGATCATGTCCACCATCGCACTTGCCATCATCTTTAAAAACGTCGCAGAAAATATCTGGGGCAAGGATGACCTGACTTTCCCGTCCCCCTTGTCTGCTGCACCGTTCCAGGTGTTTGGCGCCAACGTGCAGGCCATGCAGGTCGTGGTCGTTATCGGCGCGCTGGCGATGATGCTGGCGGTGGAGTTCTTCAACCGCAAATCCATTTACGGCAAAGCCGTTGTCGCCACATCGAATGACAGGGATGCTGCCGGCCTCATGGGTATCAATACCAGCATGGTCATCACTTTCTCATATGCGCTGTCTTCCGCTACCGCTGCCTTCGCAGGCGTACTGGTGGCACCACTGACATTGACTGGTGCCACCATGGGCTCGGCACTGGGTTTGAAAGCTTTTGCCGTGGCGATTATCGGTGGCCTGACTTCTGGCGTAGGTGCTATCGTCGGCGGCCTGATTTTGGGCATCGCTGAAACCCTGACTGGCTTCTACATCTCCACCGGCTACAAGGAAGTACCAGGCCTGGTGTTATTGCTGCTGGTGCTGGCCGTCAAACCTGCCGGTTTGTTTGGCAAAGCTGCCATCAAGAAAGTGTGAGGCACAAGTATGAATAAGCAGACTCTCGCTCTTTCCGTCCTGGGTATAGGCGCACTGGCGTTGACACCCATAGTAATGCATAACCCTTACTACCTGCATCTGGCTGAGACCATCCTGATTTACGCCATCCTACTGTTTGGCCTGGACATCGTGGTTGGTTACACCGGCCAGGTGTCACTCGGTCATGCCGGCTTGTTTGGCATAGGCTCGTATACAACGGGCGTGCTGGTGTTCAAGCTTGGCATGTCGGTGTTTGTTGCCATCCCCTGCAGTATCGCCGTCACAGCCGTATTTGGTGCCTTGCTGGCCCTGCCTGCACTGCGCGTGACCGGGCCTTACCTGGCCATGGTGACACTGGCCTTTGGGACCATCATCCAGATTCTCATTAATGAAATGAGTTTCCTGACTGAAGGGCCGATGGGCATCAAACTCACCAAGCCTGTGATCTTTGGGCAAAAGCTCGGTGAGGTTGGTTTCTTTTATCTGGTTGCCATCATGCTGGTGTTGGCGCTGGTCGTGGTGCACCGCGTTTTACGCTCTCACTATGGCCGTGCTTTCCAGGCCTTGCGTGACAGCCCAATCGCGTCTGACTGCATGGGCGTGTCAGTCTACAAGTACAAAGTGATTGCCTTTGTCATCAGTGCCGCACTGGCTGGTCTGGCAGGCAGCCTGTATGCCTATTCGGAAGAATATATTTCACCGAATACCTACAACTTTGAACTGACCATCATGTTCCTGCTGGCAGTCATTATGGGCGGGCGCAAAACCCGTACCGGTTCACTGCTGGGGGCTTTGATTGTCGTCATGTTGCCATCGCTGCTGGCTGATATCGAGCTGTTCCGCAAGATCGCAACCGTCGCTGCAGTCATCGCGGTACTTGCCGGTGGTGCTGCCATCGCCAAACAGCGCAAGACAGTCAGGGAACTCATCGTACCCGTTGGTGCGACTGTGGCCATGGCCTTATTCTCTTACAAGCTGGAAAACATTACTGACTGGCGCCTGACTATCTTTGGTCTGATGACTTTGTTTGTTGTGTACTACCTGCAGGACGGCATCGTTGGCTTCGTCAACAGCTTGCTTGGCAAGGGGCAGCAACATTTGGTCGTCAATGTAGAAAGTGCGGAGACCAATGCCAGCAATGCCATTGTCAACGCCAGCGATACCCGCGTTGGTGTGCTGCTGACTGGCCGGAAAATCCTCATGCAATTCGGTGGCTTGAAAGCGCTGAACCAGGTTGATCTGCAAATCAACAAAGGCACGGTACATGGTTTGATCGGCCCTAACGGTTCCGGCAAAAGTACCATGATGAATGTGTTGACTGGCATCTACCAGCCTACCGATGGCGTGGTGGAGTTTGGCGGCAAAGTCATCTCGGGCAGCACGCCATCTGCCATTGCTCTGGGTGGTGTGGCACGTACTTTCCAGAACGTGCAATTGTTTGGCGAAATGACGGCGACAGAAAACATCCTGGTTGGCTTGCATAGCACCTTCCGCAGTAATGTGGGCGATGCCATGTTGCATACGCCACGCTATCTGCGTGAAGAACGATTGGCAAGAGCACGTGCTGCCAGCATCCTGCAATTTGTTGGTCTGGCTGACCTGGCCAATGAAGAGGCGCGCAATCTGCCTTATGGCAAACAACGCCTGCTTGAAATCGGTCGCGCACTCGGCCTCAATCCACAACTGCTGTTGCTCGATGAACCTGCCGCTGGTTTGACAGCGCCCGACATCAAGGATCTGATCGCCATCATCCGCAAGATACGTGAACACGGTATTACCATCATCCTCATTGAGCATCATATGGATGTGGTCATGTCGATTTGCGATACCGTGACTGTGCTGGATTTTGGCCAGAAAATTGCAGAGGGCAAACCCGCAGCAGTGCAGGCCGACCCTAAAGTGATAGAAGCCTATCTCGGTGGCAGCGTAGCTGATGCCGCTGAAGTTACCCCAGCCTGAGGAGAATGCAATGTTAACTATTTCAAATCTGCATGCAGCCTATGGCAAGGTTGAAGTCTTGCATGGTATTTCCATGGAAGTGCCCAAGGGTAAAGTCGTCACACTGATAGGTTCCAACGGTGCCGGCAAGACCACCACCATGCGCGCCATATCGGGCATGTTGAAGCCTAAAGAAGGGACGGTGACACTGGCTGGTAAAGATGTCACCGGTCTCGATTCACACAAGATCGCCAGGGCAGGTCTCGCACATTCACCAGAAGGGCGGCGTGTGTTTGCCACCATGTCGGTGACAGACAATCTCTTGCTCGGTGCCTTCCCGCGTTTCACCCGCAGCCGCCCGCGTGGCGACATAGAAAGCGATCTGCAAAAAGCCATGGAATTGTTCCCGCGTTTAAAAGAACGCAAGAACCAACTGGCGGGTACTCTGTCTGGCGGTGAACAACAAATGCTGGCGATGGCGAGAGCGGTCATGCTCAATCCTGACGTGGTCTTGCTGGATGAGCCCTCCATGGGCCTGGCACCGATATTGGTCGATGAAGTCTTCCGCATCATCGTGCGCCTGAAAGAGCAGGGTACCACCATGCTGCTGGTGGAGCAGTTTGCAGCGGCTGCTTTAGCCGTGGCTGACTATGGCTATGTACTGGAAAACGGCAAGATTTCCGTGCATGGCCCTGCAGCCAGTTTGCAAAATGATCCGGCTGTCAAAGCGGCTTATCTGGGTGGTGGTGCGCAGCACTGATAGTAGTGCATACGCAAGTTTATGCACGTTCAGGGAATGGGGAGCTTGCTCCCCATTTGCATTTTTATCGCAATGCTGGCAGGGCTGTGATATTTTCTTGATTTTTCCTAGGTAAATCACGCATGCCCATGGACATCAATTCGTTTTCTTCGTGCTTCCGCCACATCATTCTGGCTTCCATCACACTCTTTTGTGCTTCCGTGATGGCTGCACCTGTACTGCAAGAACACAGCATAAAAATCGATGGCAAGCAAAGGCGCTATTATCATTTATCTGATCCGGCTGCGACTACATCTGGCCATCCTGTATTGCTGGTCAGCGGTTCTGGATGCGATGATTTTGCAGTTCGTTTGCCCATGTTTTTCGAACGCTATTCCGGAACGGTCAATGTCTATTACCTGGAAAAACCTGGCGTTGCCAAAAATGCCGATGGCAGCAAGTGCTCAGCAGAATTTCAGGCAGCAGATCAGCTTTATAAGCGATTGTCAGATCATTTGAAATTCTTGGCGCTGCAGCCTGAGCTTCAAAAAATGCCTGCACGGTCTATTGCAGTTTTAGGCTTTTCTGAAGGCGGAGCTGTCGCTCCTTATATTGCCAGGGACAGTCATAAAATAGGCTGGCTGGCGACCGCAGGAAGTGGTGGTTTGTCGCAGAGTGAAGAATTTCTGATCTTTGCAGACCGCGGTGTGGAACCTTATGCAAAACCGTTTTCGCGTGACTATTTTTTACACGTCTATGCAGACATCAAGAAAGACGGCAAGAGCCTCAAGAAAGAGTTTTTTGGACATACATACGCGTATTGGTCTGGGCATCTGTTTAATGATCCTCTGAGCGTGTATGCGAACCTGGGCATTCCCATGGTGGCAGCAATGGGTGAGAAGGATGAGAGTGTGCCGATAGAATCAGGGCGTGCATTGCGGGATTACTTTTTGAAGCATCCGGAAAAAGATTTTCAGTTCGTGGAATTTCCTGGGGCCAGTCATGGTTTGAGGACTGGGGACAGGAATGGGGCGCAAGAGTTTATTGCGGGGTTGGCGGGGTGGTTTAAGGGGGATAAGAAGGCGTTTGAGTTGAAGTGATACGCGCTTATCAGAAGCCACCAGCTTTGAAATTTACGGCACACATAATGACGTCATTCCTGCGTGGTTTTGGCAGGAATCTAGTGGCGTTTGTTGCCTACTGTTAGGTATATTAATTTCAAATTCGTAGTGCTTTACGTATCTGTTTTCAAATACGTGTACACGTTATTAACGATTGCAGGTCGGGGGTAGCCCGACAGCTACTCACTTTTCTTGTCTCGCCAAGAAAAGTAAGCCAAAGAAGGCGACCCAGGCGTAGTCGCCCCCTAAAGGGGGTTCCCGTTTGTGCAGTACAAAAAATGGGAAGGCCCGAAACTCGCTCCCCTTGCAGGGCGCACAATCGCTTGCAAGCGATTGCCGTTACGCAGGCGTGCAGCATGCTGCACGAAACCCCTGCTACACCTCAGACAGCGGCTCTTCTTAATCCATTTTCTGTACTGCACAAACGCCGTCTACACATGGGAACTGCGGAAAATCAAAAACAACGTCATCGCGACCTTCGTGCAAATTTCGTGAGCTACGATTGATCAAAGCTTTGATCGGTCATCCTTGCAATTACCCTTCTAAATACCGCAAAGGATGCGCATGAGCAGGCCAGGCTTCTGCAAAGAATCCTGTCACTTGTTCTGCTGTCACTTCAGCCAAAGTGGCAGGTGACCAGCGTGGTGTATTGTCTTTGTCCACTACCAGAGCACGCACACCTTCCAGCACTTCGCCATGCTTGAAGCAATGGCGTACCATGTTTCTTTCCATGCGCAGGCAGGCTGATACTGTCATGTCTTTACTGCGGCGTAGTTGTTCTAGCGTGACTGACATCAGCAATGGCGAACGTTTTTGCATGGTGGCCAGTGTTTGTTGAGCGAATTCGCTGTTGTCTTGCTGTAGTTTTTCACAGATGGCAATGACACTATTGCCCGCGAAGATGCCATTGATGGCGGCGTGTTGTGCAGCCAGTTTGCTGGTATCTGGTTTTGCCTGGTCTGCAAAAGTTGCCGCGAAATCGCGTATCGCCTGGCGCAGGTCCGTGGCCGTGCTTTCACTGATTAAGTTCATCACTGCAGGTATTTCTGCAGTAGGTATATAGACATCCGCCAAGCCTGCATAGATGGCATCAGCGGCGGTAATGATCTCGCCAGTCAGCCCTAGGTAAGTACCGATTTCGCCTTCAGTACGTGACAGGAAATAACCGCCACCTACATCCGGGAACAGACCGATATTCACTTCCGGCATGGCCATCTTGGTACGCTCAGTGACGATGCGCAAACGGCAATCTTCACCCGCCTGCGCGATACCCATGCCACCACCCATGACCACGCCATTCATCAGGGCGATATAAGGTTTTGGGTAGAAATGGATTAAATGATTTAAGGCATATTCTTCGGTGAAAAAATCTTCCAGCAGGGCAGAGTCACCTTTGGGTGTGGCCGTTCCGACGTCATAGAAGAAACGGATATCACCACCCGCGCAAAATGCCTTTTCACTGCTGCTGTGGATAAACACCGCACGCACATTCTGATCATCCTGCCAGGCCAGCAAGGTCGTCGTCATTGCTCTTACCATATCGAGAGACAGCGAGTTGAGTGCTTTGTGCCTGTCGAGAGTGATGTAGCCTATATTGTTCTTGACGGAGGTAAGTACAAATTCGCTCATAATGTTGACTATGCAGGGTAGGGGATGAAGCTGCTATTTTAACTTTGTCAGGCTTGGTAGTCACGGGGTGTATATGTTTATGAGGAAATAGCGTAAGGGCGGCATGTTCGTTGCTGTTAGGTTTGACTTTTTGGGTTGCTGTTGCTGTTGAGTTTGACGTTGCGGTTGCTTTTGACTTTTCGCAGTTCCCATGTGTAGCCGCCATTTGTGCAGTACAGAAAATGGAAAAAGAAGAGCCGCTGTTTGAGCCGCAGGCGAGTTTCGGATCTTCCCATTTTTTGTACTGCACAAATGGGCACCCCGTAGGGGCGGCTACGCCTGGGTCGCCTTTCTTTGAATACTTACTTTGGCGACGCAAAGAAAGTATTTCGGCTGCCGGGACGAGACCCGGCTTGTATCCACGGAGGGCAATCGCTTTAGTCAAAGCGCCACTTGTAACAAGCACCATGGCATACAGCGAACGTCACTGGATTCCAGCTAAAAGCACGCTGGAATGACGTTAATAAAAATGCCGTGAATCAACTAATTCGCAGCTTTTTGAGCGATGGACGTGACAAGTAGTAATAAAAGTAAACTATTTATTTGAAATTTAAAGCATCAAAAACCAGCCGTACAAAGAAACCATTCACCCAACAAAAAGGACGCCTTCTAGCGTCCTTGTTTTGGATGTCCGCAACCCTGTTCGGGCAAGGACTGGGGTCTTATGAAGCCGATGCCGGATCAGGTATGTGCTTGATGGCGTCGTGCTGATGGTCTTGCATTTTATCTTTATGCTTGATGACCTGGCGATCAAGTTTATCTACCAGTGCATCAATGGCTGCATACAGATCATGCGCCAGACTTTCAACGTGGATATCTTTACCGCTGATATGCAAATTAATGTCAGCTTTGTGTCGTTTATCCTTTTCCCGGAGCTTGTCCACCGTCAGGATGACGGCGATATCAATGACCTGGTCGAAATGCCGCCTGATACGTTCTAGTTTGGTATGTACATATTCACGAATTGCAGGAGTTACTTCGACGTGATGTCCACTGATGGTGAGATTCATACTGTGCTCCTATAGTGATGTTGCTTGCTATAACGATACGCTCTCAGCATTTATTTGCCTTGAGCTAAATCATATATAGCAATTCAAACCGTGATTACAAGGACTGCTTACAAAGATTTACGCAAACTGACTGGGGGGATTTTGAGGGCTTCACGGTATTTGGCAACTGTCCGTCGGGCAATTACCATGCCCTGTTCACCCAGCATGTCTGCAATTTTGCTATCAGAGAGTGGGCTTTTCTGGTCTTCTGCTCCTATCAACTGCTTGATGAGTGCACGTATCGCGGTGGAAGATGCTTCACCCCCTGTTTCCGTCGCGACATGGCTGCCGAAAAAGTACTTCAACTCAAACATGCCATGTGGGGTCAACATGTATTTTTGGGTTGTTACACGTGAGATAGTGCTCTCGTGTAATCCTAGTGTATCAGCAATTTCGCGCAAAACAAGGGGGCGCATTGCAACAGCACCGTGGGTGAAAAAATTGCGTTGCCTTTCGACTATGGCTTGTGCAACGCGCAATATAGTCTCAAAACGCTGCCGCATATTCTTGATAAGCCAGCGTGCTTCCTGCAATTGTGCGCCCATGCCAGCTTCACCACGGTTTTGCTTCATGATGTTGGCATACATGCTGCTGACTCGCAGCCTGGGCATGACATCCTGATTCAGCATGACTTGCCAGCCGTTGCCGGATTTTCTGACGATCACATCGGGTACAACATAGTCAGATTCATCCGCAGCAAAGGCCAGGCCGGGGCGCGGTTTGCACTGGCGGATGACAGTTTGTGCATCGCGCAAATCTTCGTCATCGCAATCGAAGATTTTCTTGAGTTTGGTGAAATCTCTTTGTGCAAATAAAGCCAGTTGTGTTTCAACAATTTGCAATGCCAGCCTGCGTATGACGAAAGCAACTTTTGGTAAACGCCTGATTTGCAAGGCCAGGCATTCAGACGGGCTGCGCGCACCGACACCTGCCGGGTCAAAGCTTTGCAGCATGTTCAGCGCAAATGCCAGCTCTTCTGGTTCTACGCACAGCTCCAGTGGCAAACTGGCATGTATTTCATCTAATGTTTCGGTCAGGTAACCGTTATTGTCGAGCGCATCGATCATCAACTCGACCAGAGCACGGTCACGCGGTTCGCGCAGGTTCAGGCGCATCTGTTCCAGCAAGTGCTCGCGCAAGGTGATATGAGCAGCACCCAGCTGCGGGCGGCCATCCTCATCATCGCCAGATTTGCTGCCATGCTGTACATCATCAAAGCCCCAGTCTTCTTCGCTGGAGGTGGTGCTGTCATTGCTGATGACGGTTTCTGCATCTGCGGCAGCCGGTTCTGCTGACCTGTCACTGTCTTCTCTTGCTGCCGGTGCTTCCATGCCGGCATCGGTAGAAGTACTGCTGGTATTGATGGCACCGTCGGCCAGCAGGCGTACGGCGTGATCGAGGGGATCATCGACACGTTCCAACATGGGGTTATCAGTCAGCAGCGTCTCCAGCTCCTGATGCAATTCCAAAGTGGATAACTGCAATAATCGTATTGATTGCTGCAATTGCGGCGTTAAGGCCAGATGTTGTGAGGTACGTAGTTGCAGGCTTTGTTTCATGATGATTCCCGTCACATCCGGAAGTGTTCTCCGAGATAAACGCGACGTACAGATTCATTTTGTATGATGTCGTCAGGCTTGCCGCTGGCAAGTACCGCGCCCTGGTTGATGATATAGGCGTGATCGCAGATGCCCAGGGTTTCGCGCACATTATGATCGGTGATCAGCACACCTATGCCGCGCTCCTTGAGGAAGCGCACGATGCGCTGGATTTCAATGACGGCGATAGGGTCAACACCGGCAAAGGGTTCATCCAGCAAGACAAAGCGTGGATTGGTCGCCAGTGCACGGGCAATTTCGACGCGGCGGCGTTCGCCACCTGACAGTGACAGCGCCTGGCTTTCACGTATTTTTTCTATCTGCAAATCTGCCAGCAGAGCATTGAGCCTTTGCTCAATTTTCTTGGCACCGAGATATTTCCCTTCGCTGTCTTTTTGCAATTCGAGGACGGCACGGATATTGTCTTCTACCGTCAGCTTGCGAAATACCGAAGCTTCCTGTGGCAGGTAAGACAAACCCAGTACGGCGCGCTCGTGAATAGGCAGTTGCGAAATATTCACATCATCAATCGTGATATCCCCGGCGTCGGAAGGTACCAGGCCAACGATCATGTAAAACGAAGTGGTCTTGCCTGCGCCATTCGGCCCCAGCAAACCCACGACCTCGCCGCTTTTCAAGAGCAAGGAAACATCGCGCACCACCTGGCGCGCACCGTAGCGCTTTTGCAAGCCCTTGACAAGCAAGGTGCTGCTTGACTGTGCTGTCATCTTATTTAGCCTGTTTTTCTGGTTTTGGTTGCAAGGTGATGGTGATATTGCCTGAGCCATCTACATGCTGGCCACTGGTCGAATTCGTGCCAACAAAAACATCATTCTTGCTGTCATATGACAGGTATTCACCTTCCTGTTCCTGGGTGACGCGCTTGCCTTCGAGGTAGCGTACCTTGGCCTTGGAAATGAATTTGACGATTTCTGTACTCTGGTTGTATTCAGCACGGTCAGCTTCGCCATCTACCCACAGATCAGGGCCACCATCGCGTTTCTGGCGGAAGGTGACTTTGCGGCCACTGCCACCTGTCAGAACAACAAACTGATCACCATTCGGGGCTTCGGTCACGACAGCACTCTCAGAAGTGACGGTCAGGGTGCCACGCACCAGGGACACACCCTTGGATAATCTGCTGACGCTGGCTTTGCCATCACTGATGCCGTAACCGGCTTTGATGATGGTCTCTTTATTACTGTCGGCTTTTTCTGCATTTGCAGAAACACAGGCCAGGCCCAGGCAGGCCAGGCTGATCAAGCGTGTGACGCTAAATGATGTTTTGATCATGTGCATATTCGCTTTCTTGCTTATTTATTCCCGGTTTTGGGAGCGGGTTCACGTTTCTTGAGTTGAATGTAAACCTTGCTCAGCAATTCCAGGCCTTGGGTTGAATTATTGGCAATCATGCCAGTTGCAGTTGAATGCAGTTTGCCAGTCGTAATTGAAACCGGTTTGTCGGTTTTAACGATGTCTTCGTCCGGCAAGAGCAAAAGATAATCAGACTCCACACGCACAAATTGTGAACTCAGGCCCTCAGGTCTCTCCATGCTGACATTGTCATGCAAGTGAACCTCATCATGCTCGCGCTTGGGTGTGGTCAGTGAAGATTTTTGCGATACAACTGCGAGTTCAGCACGCAGGTGCAGGGGAGGCCTGCCCTGATCAAAGCTGTTGATCTGCGGATGCTTGATTTCTATATTGTCAGTCCGCGGCAAATGCACCAGGCTGTCACCCGTGATATGGTAATTGGCCTTGCCATTGTTTGACAGCCGGATGAAATTGAATTTCTCGACATAGTAATCCGGTGCTGACCTGGCAGAAGTACGGCTTTGCTCATCATCGGCATGGCGACGTATGACTTCCATGACCCAGATGGTGCCCATGGTGATCACGCCCAGCAGGATTACGGCTAGCCAGATGCGGAAGCGGTCTATGGTCATTTGGGGTTTCATGTCAGATATGCTTGTAAAGCATGTTCATATTTACCTTGTGCACGCAGGATGAAGTCGCAGACTTCGCGTGCAGCACCCTGGCCGCCACTGCCCCTGGTGATGTACTGCACACGTTGTTGTACTTCAGCATGGGCATTTGGTACGCTGGCTGCAAAGCCAACCCTGGTCAGTATCGGTAAATCAATCACGTCATCACCGATAAAGCCGCAGTGTTCAGCAGGGATATCCAGCTTCGCCAGTAGTTCAAGAAATGCACTCTTCTTGTCATGGATACCCTGGCTGACATGGCTGATGCCAAGATCAGCCGCACGCTTGCTGACGATGGCCGATTGCCGCGCGCTGATGATGGCCGTGATAATGCCGGCCTGCTGCAAGAGCTTGATGCCTTGCCCATCCAGCACATTAAAGCATTTCATCATTTCGCCGTCTGGCCCAAAGTACAGACTGCCATCAGTCAGTATGCCATCGACATCAAAAATCATGAGCCGGACTTTGCTGGCTCTTTCTACAGAATCTACAGAATTATTCATCAGATCACCTTGGCCCTGGTCAGGTCATGGATATGCAAGGCACCCACCAGCTTGCCGCTGTCGTCAGCGACCAGCAACTGGTTGATGCGGTAAGTTTCCATGACTTCGACGGCTTCGACAGCCAATTGTTCCGGGCGTATGCGTCGCGGCGCGTGGTTCATGACATCGGCAATACGCAACTGGGTAAAGTCGCGCGTGCCATCCATCAGGCGGCGCAAGTCACCATCGGTGAAGATACCCAGCACATGTTGCTGCTCATCCACCACGGCGGTCATCGCCATACCTTTTTTGGTAATTTCCAGCAGCGCAGTTTTCAGGCTGGTTTCTGGCCCAACCTGCGGAATGTCTTCGTTGGTGCGCATGACGTCTCTGACGTGTGTCAGCAGACGGCGACCAAGCGAGCCACCGGGGTGCGAGCGGGCAAAGTCTTCTTCTCTAAAGCCACGCGCGTCCAGTACCGCCACCGCCAATGCATCGCCCAGCGCCAGCGTCACTGTGGTGCTGGCAGTCGGTGCCAGGTTCAGCGGGCAGGCTTCCTTATCCACATGCAGGTTCAGGTGGATATCAGCCAACTTGCCGAGGCTGGATTCGGGGTTGCCGGTCATGGCAATCAGCTTCACACCAAGGCGCTTGATGATGGGCAGGATGGACATCAGCTCAGACGCTTCGCCAGAATACGAGATCGCAATAAACACATCTTGCGAAGTGACCATGCCCAGATCGCCATGCGCAGCCTCAGCCGGATGGACAAAAAACGAGGGCGTACCTGTTGAGGCAAAGGTGGCCGAGATCTTGCGCGCAATATGGCCAGATTTACCTATGCCAGAAACCACAACCCTACCGTGGCATGCCAACAACATACTGACCGCTTGCGCAAAGCCGGCGGCATCGCCATTACCCAGGCGTTTTTGCAGGGCAAGCAGGGCGTCAGACTCGATTTGCAGGGTTTCACAAGCCAGTTTCAGGGCGCGTTGTGCTGCTACAGCCGCATCTGTCGTGGGTTGTTGTGTAAAAGTTAAAGGTGCATTCAGTTCATTCATGCCAGAAGTATAAACGAAATCCGCAAAGCAAAAACTTTGCCAGTTGTAACGTAATGAATTATGTTTGCCCAAAAGCAGGATGACAAGGCGATAAATCGGCAATAATAGGCGACATGACAGGTCTGGACACCACACTTTTATTGCTGGCTGCTGCCGTATTGGGCGTAGTCGCATTCCGTATGTTGCAACTGCCGCCCATGCTGGGTTATCTGGTGGTTGGCATCTTCGTAGGCCCGCACGGTTTTGGCATGGCAGAAGACAGTGCCGTGACCCATGAACTGGCCGAATTTGGCGTGGTCTTCCTGATGTTTTCGATAGGACTGGAGTTCTCGCTGTCCAAACTCATGGCCATGCGCAAGGCCGTATTTGGCCTGGGCATGGCACAGGTACTGGTCACGATACTGACCAGCATGGTATTTGGCTGGATAGCCAGCCGCTGGTTGCCTGGCATTTTCCAGATCAGTTGGGAAGCCTCATTCGCCCTTGGTGGCGCATTGGCCATGTCTTCCACCGCTATCGTCTCGAAAATGCTCACGGAGAGGCTGGAGCTCGAAAGCCTGCATGGCAGGCAGATCATCAGCGTGCTGTTGTTTCAGGATCTGGCCGTGGTACCGCTGCTGATCCTGGTTCCGGCGCTGGCATCCAAGTCACCGGACCTGGGCAAAACCCTGGCACTGGCGAGTGGCAAGGCGGCGGTGGTGCTGGTATTGCTGCTGGTGGTCGGGCAAAAACTCATGCGTGCCTGGTTCCACATCGTCGTCAAGCGGCGCTCGCAAGAGTTGTTCATGTTGAATCTCTTGTTCATTACGCTTGGCGCTGCCTGGCTAACCGAGAAAGCCGGCTTGTCGATGGCACTCGGTGCCTTTGTCGCCGGCATGCTGATCTCGGAGACTGAATACCGCCATCAGGTGGAAGAAGATATTAAACCCTTCCGCGATGTCTTGCTGGGGCTGTTCTTTATTACCGTGGGCATGTTGCTCAATGTGCGGCTGGTGTATGAACAATTCTGGCTGGTGCTGTTGCTGCTGACCGGGCCTGTGTTGTTAAAACTGGTATTGATCGCGGCGCTGGCAAGGGCATTTGGCAATTCCACCAGCGTTGCCTTGCGTACTGGTCTTGGTTTGGCGCAGGCGGGCGAATTTGGCTTCGTTTTGTTGAACCAGGCTGGTGGATTGCAACTGGTTGATCCCATGCTGGTGCAATTGATACTGGCGTCCATGGTGATTTCGATGCTGATCTCACCTTTTATCCTGGCCAAGTCGGATGCCATTGTCATGAAATTCTCTGCCAATGAATGGATGATGCAATCGCTGGCATTGACCCAGATTGCAGCCCGCACCATGACCAGCAAGAAGCATGTGATCATCGCCGGCTTTGGCCGTAGCGGGCAAAGCCTGGCGCGTATCCTCGCAGAAGAAAATATCGATTACCACGCCCTCGATCTTGACCCTGACCGCGTCAGGGAAGCCCAGACAGCCGGTGCCAATGTCTCCTATGGTGATGCGGCAAGACGTGAAAGCCTGCTTGCGGCCGGTGTCAACCGCGCCTCGGCATTGGTGGTGACCTATACCAGCACTGCATCCGCGCTCAAGGTTTTGCATTTCGTTAACGAAATGAACCCTAGCCTGCCTGTCATCGTGCGCAGCCATGATGATGTTGATCTCGATAAGCTCAGGGCTGCCGGTGCCACTGAGGTAGTGCCAGAACTCATGGAGGGCAGCCTGATGCTTGCTTCGCATGCGCTGGTGATGCTTGGTGTGCCTTTGCGGCGCGTGGTACACAGGGTGCAGGTCGCGCGTGAGGCGCGCTATGAATCGCTGCGTGGCTTCTTCCACGGTGCCAGTGATGCCGCTGACAGCCCTGAGAGCATGCAGATACGCCTGCATACTGTTGTCTTGACCGACAATGCCAAAGCGCTAGGTCAGAAGCTGGCAGAGATCAACCTGGCTGAGCTGGAAGTCGATATTCACACAGTCCGCCGTGGCAAGACCAGGCTGGAACAGCTCGATGACATCGTTTTACAGAATGGCGACGTGGTCGTTGTCAGGGGAACTTCCGAAGCAGTCGCTAGAGCAGAGCAGCGGCTGTTAAAATAGCGGGTTATTTTTAAATTTGAAGGACATGCTCGATGTTGAATCCGGCTGAATACATTAAACAACATATACGCACGGTGGAAAACTGGCCACAAGCAGGCGTGATGTTCCGCGACATTACCCCCTTGTTGCAAAATCCTAAAGTATTCCGTGTGCTGATAGATATGTTTGTGCACCGCTACATGGATGAAAAGCTTGACGTTGTAGCTGGCCTGGATGCACGCGGCTTCATCATCGGTTCTGTGGTGGCGTATGAGCTGAACCTGGGATTTGTGCCTATCCGCAAGAAAGGCAAGTTGCCTTTCCATACCGTATCTGAACAATACGAGCTTGAATACGGCAGTGCAACAGTAGAACTGCATTCTGACGCCTGTAAACAAGGCGACCGCGTAGTGTTGATCGATGATCTGATCGCTACTGGTGGCACCATGATGGCAGGCAAGAAATTGCTGGAACGCCTGGGTGCAACGGTAGTGGAAGGTGCTGTCATCGTTGACTTGCCTGAGCTTGGTGGCTCAAAGATCATCCAGGACAGCGGCCTGCCGTTGTTCACTGTCTGTAATTTTGATGGTCATTAACATATAAGTTACAAGTCTTGACCTACATGAGTTCGTTTCATATAGCCACCGTTGACCCAGCCTTGCCCGAGGCCGCTATTTTGCTGGATGAATTGTCTGCCAGCCTGGCAGCGATCACTGGTGACAGTGGCCGTTCTTCATTTGACATGCAGGATGTGCGCGTGCCCGGTGCCTTGTTTGTGCTGGCACGCGACGAAGATGGCAAGGCTGTGGGTTGCGGTGCTTTTCGTCCGATGGGCGAGGGGGCGGCTGAAGTCAAGCGCATGTACGCACAGGTAGCGGGTGTGGGTCTTGCCGTATTGGGACATCTTGAAGCTGCCGCCAAAGAATTTGGTTACCTGAGGCTATGTCTGGAAACCCGCCTCATCAACCAGCGTGCGGTCACTTTCTATGAAAAACATGGCTACGCACGGATTCCAAATTTTGGTAAATATGCCGGACGGACAGAGGCTGTTTGCTTTGAGAAAATACTCAAGTAATCATATAAAAGACTCACGATTGCTTAAATGCCAAACCCCTGCAAAGGGTGGTCATTTTTCTTTTTAGGACTTATTCGTTACAAATAGCAAGAAATCTGCACAAAGCCCAGAGCTGCGCTATACTTCAAATCTTCCAAGGAGCGTTGCGACGAAAACGTTAAGTTTTTGCCAGGCTTGGGATATCCATAACCGCGCTCACGTTACTTTTTTCACTAGAAAGGAGGGCGTGATGAACGCCGTCGTAGCAAATACATCCACTACCAATACTTCTCAAGATTTTTTCGTTGCTGACCTGAGTCTCGCTGATTGGGGCCGTAAAGAAATCCGCATTGCTGAAACAGAAATGCCGGGCCTGATGGCGATCCGTGAAGAGTTCGCCGCTAGCCAGCCTTTGAAGGGTGCCCGTATCACCGGTTCCCTCCACATGACTATCCAGACTGCCGTGTTGATTGAAACACTGCTGGCCCTGGGTGCAGAAGTGCGCTGGGCATCTTGCAATATTTACTCCACACAAGATCATGCTGCTGCAGCGATTGCTGCTGGCGGCACACCAGTGTTCGCTTTTAAAGGCGAAAACCTGGATGAGTACTGGGATTTCACCCACCGTATTTTCGAATGGAAAGACGGCGGCTATTCCAACATGATTCTTGATGATGGCGGCGACGCGACATTGTTGCTGCATCTGGGTACTCGTGCTGAAACAGATATTTCTGTCTTGGCCAACCCAGGTTCAGAAGAAGAAATCTGCCTGTTCAATGCGATCAAAAAACACCTGGCGATAGACGGTGCCTGGTACTCCAAACGCCTGCCAGAAATCAAGGGCGTGACAGAAGAAACAACCACAGGCGTACATCGCCTGTACCAGATGCACAAAGATGGCAAGCTGGCTTTCCCTGCCATCAACGTCAATGACTCCGTCACCAAGTCCAAGTTCGACAACCTGTATGGCTGCCGTGAATCTCTGGTCGATGGCATCAAGCGTGCAACTGACGTCATGATCGCGGGGAAAGTCGCCGTTATCGCCGGTTACGGTGATGTAGGCAAGGGCTCTGCGCAAGCCATGCGTGCCTTGTCTGCCCAGGTATGGGTAACTGAAATCGATCCTATCTGCGCATTGCAGGCAGCGATGGAAGGCTACCGCGTCGTGACCATGGAATATGCTGCTGAACATGGCGACATTTTCGTGACAACGACAGGTAACTACCACGTCATCAGCCATGCGCACATGCTGAAGATGAAAGACCAGGCCATCGTTTGCAACATCGGTCACTTCGATAATGAAATCGACGTCGCCGCATTGAAGCAATACACCTGGGAAAACATCAAGCCACAAGTAGATCACGTGATTTTCCCTGACGGCAAACGCATCATCTTGCTGGCAGAAGGCCGCCTGGTAAACCTGGGTTGCGGTACAGGTCACCCATCCTATGTCATGAGTTCTTCTTTCGCTAACCAGACCATTGCGCAAATCGAATTGTTTGCCAATACAGCGAAATATCCAGTCGGCGTTTACACCTTGCCTAAACATCTGGATGAAAAAGTCGCGCGTCTGCAATTGAAAAAACTCAATGCACAACTGAGCGTGCTGACAGAAGAGCAGGCTGCCTATATCGGCGTGAATCAAAACGGCCCTTACAAGCCAGATCACTACCGTTATTAATCCACGATAGCGCCTGTCCGGGTTTGCAGCTTGTAGTTTGAAGCTTGTTTATCCGGGCAGGTGTGCAATGAAGCTGTATCTTGTGACTACAGCTTCATCCCTCTGCAACAGGAGCATGTATGCGTTTACTGGCAACCTGGTTGGTCAATGCGCTGGCTTTGCTGGCAATTCCTTATCTCATTTCGTCGGTGCAAATAGACACTTTTGGTACGGCACTGGTCGTGGCAGTCGTGCTGGGCCTGGTCAACACCATCATCCGCCCTATCGTATTGATACTGACCTTGCCTGCAACGGTATTGAGTCTGGGCCTGTTCATCTTCATCATTAATGGCTTGATGTTCTGGGGTGTGGCGAATATGGTGGATGGTTTCCATGTCACCGGTTTCTGGGCTGCAGTGGGTGGCGCATTGTTGTACAGCGTGATCTCCTGGGCACTCTCGACCTTATTGTTGCAAAATAAAAAAGATGAAGACGCCTAATTTCAGCATAGAATTTTTTCCGCCCAAGACGGCGGAAGGCACGGAAAAGCTGCGTGTCACACGGGCCAAACTGGCCGAACTTAATCCTAAATATTTCTCTGTCACTTTCGGTGCTGGCGGCACTACCCAGCAGGGTACGCTTGATACCGTGACCGAGATACGCCGCGAAGGCCATGATGCCGCACCGCATCTGTCCTGCGTGGGTGGTACGCGTGAATCGATACGGGCTATCCTGAATGAATTCAAGGCCAATGATATCCGCCGCCTGGTCGCCTTGCGTGGCGACTTGCCCAGTGGCTATGGCATGGGCGGTGAATTCCGTTATGCCAATGAACTGGTCGAATTTATCCGTGCCGAGACTGGCGACTGGTTTCATATTGAAGTGGCGGCCTATCCTGAAATGCATCCACAGGCACGTTCACCGCAAGACGATCTGAACAGCTTCGTGCGCAAGATGAATGCTGGTGCGAATGCTGCAATCACCCAGTATTTTTACAATGCTGATGCCTACTTCCGTTTTGTTGAAGAAGCACGCAAGGCGGGCGTCACAGCACCTATTGTCGCAGGCATCATGCCTATCACCAATAGCACACAATTACAGCGTTTCTCTGAAATGTGCGGCGCAGAAATCCCGCGCTGGATACGTTTGAAGCTCGCCAGTTATGGTGACGATACTGCGTCGATCAAAGCCTTTGGCCTTGATGTTGTGACCACCATGTGCGAGCGACTGCTCGCAGGTGGTGCGCCGGGCCTGCATTTCTATTCTTTGAACCAGGCAGCAGCGACGACAGCAATCTGGCAGCGATTGGTTTGATATAGCATCAGTCAGTGGCCTCCTCTAAGGGAATGGGCTTGTGAATGTATGAATTTTGATTCTTTTCCTCAAGTTGCCTGCCTGCTGCTTGCGCTGTTTGGTTTGCTTGCTCTGGCGTTGGCCATGCGTGACCTTTGGGGAGCATACCAAAGCAGGTCATGGCCTGCGACCGAGGGGGAAATAGTACATTCCAAGGTACAGCGTTTTTCTCGACGCACAGGAAGTGAAGGTAATACCTGGACGTGGCGGATTCACTATGAATATGTCCTGAACGGAACCAGGCATAAAGGCTGGCGCGCATATTACGGTAGTGAACCAACGCTAGGTGTTGCCCGCAATATCGTGGCCAGGTTTCCTGCCGGAGCTGCAGTGAAAGTGTATTACTATCCAAAGCAGCCGGGCACTAGCGTGCTGATTCCCGGATTCAATCGTTATACCTACGGTGGCCTCATCCTGGCATTGTTGTTCTTTTCACTGATGGCGTGGCTGTGGCAATATCGTTAGCCACAGCTGGCAGTGTACAGAGTGCGTATCAATAACGTAGGCATAGCTAGCGCAGACCCAGCCACAAACCCAAAGGAACAAACAGTAGGGCAGCGGCATTGCCGAGCAAAACGATAGACGCGACCTTGTCAGGCTCCTGTTTATATTGTTCTGCCACCATGAAACAAAATACTGCCGGTGGCAATGCCGCAAACAGATACATCTGGCCGCGCTGGGTTGGCGTCAGCGGCAAGATAAGTTCCAGTATCCCGGCCACCAGCAAACCTGCCAGCGGGCAGACGATGGCGCCTGCCATGCCTATGCGCCAGCTCGCAAAATTGATGTCCAGCATGCGCACCCCAAGTGCAAACAGCATGATAGGGATACAGGCATCTCCCGTCATTTTCAAGGCCAGGAAAAGCGTGGGCTGTAATGGGATATCCAAAACCGCAAACAACATGCCCGCTGCCATTGACAGCATCATGGGGCTCAGCAAAAAGCGCCAGGGATTATCCTGATGATCGGGATGCCCATGCTGGATGATGCGTATGCCCACCGTGAAATACACAAGGTTGCAAGCCATGAACAGCGCCACTGCTGCCGACAGGCCGCTGGTACCAAAGGCCAGTGCTGCCAGTGGCAAACCCATATTGCCGCAATTGTTATACATCATCGGCGGCACAAAGCTGCGCACGTCGTAACCCAGCAGGCGCGCTACCGGCCATGCCAGCAAACCTGAGCCCAGGGCAATCAGGGCACCGGCCAGTATCAGCCACAGGTTGTGGGCGACATCAAAGTCCTTGCCCGCCAGCGCAGTGAAAATCAGCAAGGGGCACAGCACATCCATGCTGATGCGGTTGACCGACACCATATCCGCCGCAGCAGCAGGACCCTTGCGCCGCGCATAGGCATAACCCAGTCCTATGATAATAAACACAGGAAGGATGATGGATAGTATGCGTTCTATCATGCGTGCGCTTGCCGGAAAAATGGGGAGACAGGTTTACTTCTGTTCACAAGAGTCTAGCCGCTTTGCAGTCTTTGCGCTGTAGCAGAAAACACAGATGACAAGATTTCATGTGAAGGGGATTAGCCAGCAGCCTCAGTTGTTCTTGATCCATGCTTGATCCACGTCAAGAGCCGTTTTGCCAGTTTTTCTACAATACCATTTCACATTTATGGTATGCGGGGCTCAATTGGCGATAGAACTTTTTAATGACGGCAAACACATCTGCGTAATGTTCAATGATCTGCTGGACGATACTGCAGACCACGCCGTCCAGGCCAACCAGTTCCTTGTCGTATCAGAAGGCGAGGGGGCGTTGATCGATCCTTCCGGCAACCTGACCTATAACGCATTGCTGATAAGCCTGCACAAATATCTGCCGAAGAAAGACCTCAAATACCTGTTCGCATCACACCAGGACCCTGACATCATAGGCGCGCTCGACAAGTGGCTAATGGGGACGAATTGTGATTTGTATGTGTCGAAATTATGGTCGCGCTTTGTGCCGCATTTCTGTAACCTGAATCGCTCCGAAGGACGCATCGTCGGCATCCCCGATGAAGGCATGCCGGTGCGTTTGCGCGACACCATCATCCATGCCGTGCCTGCGCATTTCCTGCATGCTGAAGGCAATTTCCAGTTCTACGACAGTAAATCGAAAATCCTGTTTTCTGGTGACGTCGGCGCCTCCATGGTCGATGCGCATGACATAGAAACAGCCATCACCACCAGGGCGCAATTCCTTGATCATGTGCATACCATGAGTGGTTTCCACAAGCGTTATATGGTGTCGAACAAAGTCTGCCGTCTGTGGGCAAACATGGTCAGGACCATGGATGTCGAGATGCTGGTGCCTCAGCATGGCAGGTATTTCAAAGGCCGTGAAGCAATCACCGCATTCCTGGACTGGATAGAAAACCTGCAATGCGGCATCGATTTGTTCACGCAGGAACATTACCGCTTCAGGGGCTGAGCAAGCTCAGCTTTTACCGCTTTTCAGTACGGCATAATTCAAGGGCAAGGCCGTGGTGTTCTTGATGACCTCCATCACAAAACTGGAGCTGACATCCTGCAGGTCAGCCACCTTGACCAGTTTTTTATACACCTGGTCAAAGCCTGCCATGTCGGGCACATAGACTTTCAATAAGTAGTCGATGTCTCCACTCATGCGCAGGATTTCGACGATCTCAGGTATCGCCCCAACACCTGCAATAAAACGTTGCATCCACTTCTCATTATGCTGGGCCGCCTTCAGCGCCACCATCACCGTCAAACCGAGGTTTAGCTTGACCGGGTCACAGAGTGTGACCTGCTGCCTGATGACACCATCCTCCTGCAGTTTTTGCACACGCCGCCAGCAAGGCGTGACGGACAAATGCACGGCCTGGGCAAGGTCGGCCAGTGCAATGGAAGCATCTTTCTGCAAGATATTCAGGATTTCTAGATCAATTTTGTCCATTTTTTCTAATTAATAGGAAATATTTCTAAAAATAGCATAAATTTTTGAATAATTTGGTAAAAAATTCTTATTGGCTGTTGCTAGGATATGTCTTGTACCACCCTGACGTGATCATGGTCTTTATCGATACGCATCAGGGTAGCAATCAGTTAATGCACAGAATGAACAAAGGAATCACCATGAATGTCGTCGAGCCAGTATTACAAACCGCCACCCGCCTGACCCATGCCGGTCGCAAGGGCAAGGACCACGCGGCGTTTGTGAATCCTTCCGTAGTGCGCGCTTCGACCATGCTGTTTCCTGATGTCGCTTCCCTCAAGAATGCCTGTGGTACACGCCGCGCCTATGGCCGCCATGGTAATGAAACCACACAGGCGCTTGAACAGGCCTTGTGCGCGGCTGAGGGCGCTGCTGCCTGCATGCTGACACCATCAGGCCTGTCAGCAGTTACCACTACCTTGCTGGCCCTGCTACAGCCTGGTGATCATTTGCTGATGGTTGATACCGTGTATGACCCGACCCGTTTGTTCTGTGATGGCATGCTCAAGCAGATGGGTGTCACTACGACTTATTATGACCCGCTGGTGGGCCGTGGCATTGCTGACCTCATGCAATTCAATACCAAGGTGATCTTTGTTGAGTCGCCAGGCTCCCTGACGTTTGAAATACAAGACATTCCCGGCATCGCCGCTGCTGCCCATGCGCGTGGCGCTGTGGTGGTGTCTGACTCTACCTGGGCCACGCCTATAGGCTGGGATTCGTTCGAGCTGGGTATTGATGTCTCTATCCATGCAGCCACTAAATACATCGTCGGCCATTCTGATGCTCTGATGGGGGCGATTTTGACTACGGCAGCGCTGGAAGAGCGCGTTCGCAATACCTATCGCCAGCTAGGCTTGACCATAGGTGCAGATGATGCCGCGCTGGCCTTGCGCGGCTTGCGTACGCTGGCAGCACGCCTGGCAGCGCACAGGGAAAGCGCCCACGTAGTCGCACGCTGGTTGAAAGAACAGCCAGAAGTGGCCGAGGTCTTGTACCCGCCCATGCCAGGCAGCCCTGGCCACGAATTGTGGAAGCGTGATTTCAAAGAGGAATATGCCTGCGGCCTGATGGGAGCAGTATTCCGTGCAGACATCACAGAACAGCAAGTCGCTGCATTGATAGACCGTACCCGCCTGTTTGGCATCGGTTTTAGCTGGGGTGGTTTTGAGAGCCTGATCTTGCCGACCAACCCTGCTTCTTACCGCAGCGTTAATGCTGCCAAATGGCAGGCACCGATGTTGCGCCTGCATGTGGGGCTGGAAGCAGTACAGGATTTACTGGCCGATCTTGATCAAGGTTTTTCCGCCTTGCGCAAGGGCCAGGAGGCTGGGCGTGAACGCAATTATCTGAAAGCGGTTGTGTAGCTGAAATACAGAGCTTAAACAGAGAGCTGAAAACAACCCGCCAGTTCAGCTATTTACCCAGGCTATCGCCTTCTTGAATATGCCGGAAGGTGGCGGGGTAAAGGCCTCAGCATTGCTGGTGCTGGGTTCGTCTGGTTCGAGGTGACGCATCATTGAGAGCGTGTGTTGCTGGCGTATCAGGCCCTGGCGGTTGATGGTGGCAATGATGTTGGCGATTTTACCGGCGGCGATGTCGAGATCGAACTCATAGAATTCATCCCCACGTTTGCCGCGGCGCTCATGCTTGAACAGTTTCAGGATTTCATCAAGGGCCTGGCCGCAATCCTTGGTATGTAGTTCAAATGCGCATTCATACTGGCCGGGTATCAGTTGCTGCTGGTCACGGTTGAGTTCCATGGCCTTGGAGACGCCAGAGCGGCGGGTAGCACCGATCTTGTACAGACCCTGGCGCAAGCCATCGTTTTGCAAAATGTAGATAGTACCTGGCGTGCCATGCATGAATTGTGGTTCGCGCGGCAAGGACCTTTGTGGGCGGTAGGTAGTAGTCATCTCTTAACCTGACATTTTGTAAAGGGATGCTGAGGAGTCTACAAAATGTGCAAGGTGTTCAAGGCGCGGAATAAGAGGGTGCTTTGCGCTCTGTTCGCTGAATAGAAGATTGATTGACAAGAGTTTGTGAGATTTACCACCATCCTGTTTTGCTTCCCGCACAGGATTTTAGCCCGTAGGCCTCTGCCAGCGGGCTTTTTTTATGGCGAGCATGATTTGTCATGCGCTTGTCATGTCCAGCCACTACCATGCGCCCATCCTGAAATGTTTTACCTCCAAAGGTCGGGATACTTACCCGCAGAGCGATCTGCGGGTTTTTTCTATGTGGGCTACTGCGTGGCCGAACTTGCAGCCGGATCAGCCACCGGCGCATCCCCCATATCCAGCGTGCGCACACCAGCACCGTTCAAAAATTCATTAAACATCCAGTCGCCCTCTGCATTGCTGATGCCCTCAGGCACGGCACGCACGACTTCTGGCTTGCCAGCCAGCGCCACGCGCATGGTGTCTATCCAGATAGGCAGGGCAAGGGTCGAGCCAAACTCGCGGCCACCGAGGCTTTTGGGATCGTCATAACCCATCCAGGCCACTGCCACCACATTGCCTGCATAACCGGCAAACCAGCCATCGACCGCATCACTGGTGGTGCCGGTCTTGCCTGCCAGGTCACGACGCCCCAGTTTTGCGGTGGCGCTGGCACCGGTGCCGCTGCGTACCACCTCACGCAACATCTGGTCGGTGATATAGGCATTGCGTGCATCGATGACACGGGATTCTTCCTGCGCTTTGGCAGGTGGCTTGTTTTCAAACAGCACGACACCCTTGCCATCCACCACCTTGCTGATCAACCAGGGGTTGACCGAGTAGCCGCCATTGGCAAATACCGCATAGGCTGATGCCAGTTGCAAGGGTGTCACTGAACCAGTACCCAGCGCCATGGTCAGGTTGGCCGGGTGCTTGTCCTTGTCAAAGCCAAAACGTGGCAACCATGTCTTCGCATGATCGACGCCGATGGCTTTCAATATGCGCACCGACACCACGTTCTTGGATTGCGCCAGCGCCGTGCGCATGCTGATGGGGCCGTCATATTTGCCGTCATCATTACGCGGGTCCCAGCGCAGATTGCTGTCTGATGTTTCCGATAGTTGCACGTCATTGATCAGGGTGCCAGGGTAAAAACCTTTTTCCAGCGCGGCTGAATAAATGAAGGGTTTGATGCTCGACCCAGGCTGACGCCATGCACTGGTCACATGGTTGAATTTCTTGCGGTTGTAGTCAAAACCACCGACCATCGCGCGGAAAGAGCCATCGTCCGCATTCAGCGCCACGAATGAGCCTTCGACTTCAGGTATTTGGGTAATCGCCCAGCGTTTTTTTGCGTCCTGCATCACCCGTATCACTGAGCCTGGGCGTATCTTGATGCCAGCCTTGGCCTTGTCTGTCAGCGCTGCTGCGGCAAAGCGCAAGCCATCGCCGGTGATTTCTATGCTGTCGCCAGACTGCAGTTCAGCCTTGACGATCTTGCCGGACGCCTGGGTCACCACCGCTGCTAATAGCTTGTCATTGTCAGGATGCTTGCGCAAGATCTGGTCTATCGCATCGTCGCGTTCATCTTCATCTGCTGGTAAGTCTATATGGGCTTCAGGGCCGTCATAACCATGGCGCTGGTCATAAGCCATGATGTTGCGGCGCACGGCTTCATAAGCGGCATCCTGCTCGGCCTTGTTGATGGTGGTATAGACCCTGATACCTTTGGTATAGGTATCTTCCTTGTATTGCGCATAGATACTCTGGCGTACCATCTCGGCCACGTAGTCAGCATGGGCATCAAATTGCTGGCCTTTGATGACCTTGATGTCTTCCTTGGCGGCGGTTTCCATCTGGGCTTCGGTGATGAAACCATTCCTGACCATGCTCTTCAAGACCAGTAACTGTCTTTGCTTGGTCTTTTCGAAATTCACAGCGGGGTTATGTCGCACCGGGTTTTGCGGTACTCCCGCCAGCATGGCAGCTTCTGCCAGCGTCAGTTGATCAAGCGATTTGCCAAAGTAGGTTTTTGCGGCACTGGAAAAACCATGGCTGCGTTTGCCCAGGAAAATCTGGTTCATATACAGTTCCAGGATCTGGTCTTTGCTCAGTGCATCTTCTATTCGGTAAGTCAGCAAAATTTCTTTCATTTTGCGTTCTACCGATTTTTCATTGGTCAGGAAGAAGTTGCGTGCTACCTGCATGGTGATGGTGGATGCACCCTGATGAAAACCACCGCGCAAGTCCGCTAGTATGGCGCGCCCCGCACCGATGAAGGAGATCCCGCCATGCTCATAAAAACGCGCATCTTCTATCGACAGCAAGGCATTTTTCATGACCGCCGGGATTTGCTTGATTGGTACAAAGTCACGGTGTTCTTCACCAAACTCACCGATCAGGGCATTGTCTGCCGTGTAGATGCGCAGCGGTATTTTTGGGCGGTAATCGGTTACCGCTTCCAGAGTAGGCAAACCCGGGGCCACTACAAAAAATATAAAGGCCAGGCTTGCCAGCGCCAGAGTCACAGCAACACTGATGCCAAACACGATCCATTTCTTCATGCTATTCCTTATTCTTCCAGAGTTTGCAGCAAATACAGGCGCTGGTATATGCCCTGATCGACCTGCATTAATTCTTGATGATTACCTTGCTCAGCCAGCTTGCCGTGGTTCAGCACGATGATGCTGTCGGCATCGCGTATGGTAGAGAGTCTGTGGGCAATCGCGATGATACTGACCTTGCCGCGCAATTCTGTCAGCGCGGTTTGTACTACCTGTTCGGTTTCACTGTCGATATGCGAAGTCGCTTCATCCAGGAACAGGATGCGCGGCTTGCCGGCCAGCGCGCGGGCAATTGCCAGCAATTGTTTTTGGCCGGTAGAGAGCCGCGCACCACCTTCACCCAGTTGTGTGTCGTAGCCATTTTCCAGTTGCAAAATAAAATCATGGACATGTGCAGCCTTGGCCGCAGCGATGATATCTGCCTCGCTGATGTCACGCCCCATAGCGATATTTTCACGCGCATTGGCTGCCAGCAAAAATGGTTCTTGCGGCACCAGCCCCACCTTTTCGCGGAAGTGCGCATCCGTGATGCTGGCCAGCGGCTGACCATCGACTTCCATGCGGCCAGACTGCGGCGTATAAAAACGTAGCAAGAGACTCAGCAGGGTAGATTTGCCACTGCCGGTATGGCCGACGATGCCATAAAAACTGCCCGCCGGGATATCCAGGCTAAAGTCATGCAAGACTGGTCGCGCCGGGTCATAACCAAAATTGACTTTGTCCAGCGTCAGATGGCCGTCAGTAATGCGCGCATCGCTGCTGGCCTGTACATGCTGATGTTCATTGAGCAGTGTGTTGACACGCGCGGCAGAAACCACGGCTTGCTGTATCTGGCCGAACTGCAGGGTGATCTGTATCAGCGGCTCCACGACGCGGGCGATGTAGCTGACAAAGGCGTACAGCACACCTATCTCCACACCAGAAAAACTGCGCTGGCTGAAAGTGAAAATCACCACCACCAGCAAGATCGAATTCATCAGGTCCAGCGCCGGGCGCAATAGCCAGGCATTGGCACGCAATTCATCCAGCCTGGCGGCGTAATGCAATTGATTGGTTTTGGCAAAGCGCTCACCAAAGCGGCGCTCGGCATTGCTGGCTTGCAACGTGCTCATGCCATTGATGCTCTCTGCGACCTGGGCATTGATTTCACTGCGCAACTGGCGCGCCTTGCTGACAGCTGGCGCGCTCCAGCGCTGGTAAAACCAGACGATGATGATCACTGCCGGTATCAGCATGATGACGATCAGCATCAAGCGCCATTCCAGCCATGCCATGGCAGTAAGCGCACCGATGACGACGATGGTGCTGTCAAGCATGACAAACAAGACCTGCACATACAGGCTCTTAACTGACTCAGTATCATTCGTCACACGGCTGACCAGTTGCCCCGTGATGGCCTTGTCAAAAAAAGCCATGGGCAGGCGCAAGACATGTTCATACACCTGTTCACGCAAACGCCGTACTGAACGCATGGCGACGCCTGCCAGCCGCGTCAGTTGCAGGTAACGCAGCCATGTTGCAGCCCAGCCTGATAATACATAGGCAGCCAGCAAGCCTATGACCATGCCCATATCCATCTGGTGCGGCAACAGGTAACGGTCTATGAAGGCCTTGCCCAGCAAGGGGCCAATCGCCTCCAGGCCGGCGGCGATAAATAAAAAGAAAATGCCCAGCCAGACGTGGCGTTTTTCACTGCGGGCTGCATGCAGCAGCAAATGCACCGCCTGTTTTTTTTCTGACATGGCAGCGGGTATTTTTTTCGTATCAGGCTGCATCCAGGCTTGCTTCCAATTGTTGATAACGCCATTGCGTTGCATACCAGCCATTCAAGTCCAGTAAAGCCTGGTGATTGCCTTGCTCTATGATTTTGCCTTCACGCAAAACCAGGATGTGATTGGCTTCCAGTACCGCACTCAGGCGGTGGCTGACGATGACGGCACTGCGTTCAGGATGTTCTTGTCGCAACTCTGCCAAGTGTTGCAGGATATGCGTTTCGGTTTGTGTATCGACTGCTGACAGGGCATCGTCGAGCAATAATAAAGGGCTGGCCGTCAGCAAGGCACGGGCGATGGCTACGCGCTGTTTCTGGCCGCCAGACAGGGTGACGCCACGCTCACCCACCAGCGTGTCATAACCATGCGGGAAGCGCTGTATATCATCATCCACTGACGCCAGTTGTGCGGCCTTTATGATCTCGGCGCGGCTGGCGGCAGGATTACTGAGCGAGATATTGTCAGCAATCGATGCCGAGAATAAAAACGGCTCCTGCGCCACCCAGTTGATGGATAGGCGCAAGGCTTGCAATTTGTAGTCTGCCAGCGCATGTTCACCCCATTGCACCAGGCCTTGCTCGGCCTCGATCTGGCGCAGCAGCAGGCGCACTACGCTGGATTTGCCTGAGCCGGTAGGGCCGACTATGCCCAGGGTTTGTCCCGGCGCAATACGCAGGCTGATGTCCTGCAAGGCTGGCCTGGTCTGGCCAGGATAAGCAAAGCTGACATTTTCTACAACCAGATCACCGGCAGGTGGCGTATCCAGCTTGCCCTCATCATTGACGCTGAGTTCCTGCGTCAATACCGGTTCCAGCCGTGCCCAGGCGGCCTTGCCGCGTTCCAGCAGCGACAAGACCCAGCCAGCAGCAAACATGGGCCAGATCAGCTGCCCCAGGTACATGGAAAAACTCGTCAAGGAACCAATACTCATTTCACCATGCCAGACCAGGTAACCACCAACGCCCAGCGTCAGCGCACCAGCCGCAGTCAGGGACAGGCCCACTGCCGGTTCATAGGCTGCTTCCCAGCGTTGCGCATTCAGGCTGGCTGCGGCAGCGTTTTCTGCCAGTTCGGCAAACTGCGCGGCGCTGCGTTGTTCCAGGCCAAGGGCGCGCAGGGTGCGTACGCCTGACAAGGTTTCCTGCACCTGATCATTGAGTTTGCTGAAACGGTCGAGAGAATCGCGTGAAGCATCCTGTATATGATGGGTAATATGCTTGAAAGCCCAGGCCATGAAAGGGAAGGGCAGCAGGGCCGCCAGTGCCAGTCGCCAATCTACACCCAGCAGCATCATGCCTATCACCAGGGCAAAGGTCATGCTGCCATCAAAACCGGCGAGAGCGGCCTCACCTGCGGCCAGTTCTATGGCATCTGCATCATTGGTGCCCAGCGCCATCAGGTCGCCGGTTCTTTGCTGCTGGAAAAAGCGCGAACCCTGCACACTCAGACGCTCATACAAACGGGTACGCAATTGCATGCCCAGTTGATATGAGGCCGTAAACAGTTGCGTGCGCCAACCCACCCGCAAGAAGTAGATAGCCAGGCCCATGCCCAGCAACCAGGACAATTCCCACATCAGGGCTGTGTTGTCAAAACGTCCCGCCACCATGCCATCGATAATCATGCCGACACGGCGTGGTATCAAGACCGTCATGACGGCAACGGCAAACAGCATCAGGCCAGCGCTGATGTACTGGCGCCAGTGCTGGCGGATAAATTGTGCTAAAAGCTGGTTCAGACTCATAGATGGTTCAGACCAGTAAGACAGAAAATGGTTGCATGCATCTGGGGTGTGTGAATGGCAAAGCAGGAAATGATACAGTATCCTCAAATTCTGATTTCATTCTCCGCGATTTAACTTACGCCAGTATTCATTTTCCATTTGTTTGTTGAATGGCTCTGCATTTTTGTTCATCACACATGGTTTTGTTTTTATGAAAAGTAAAAACATACAGTTTTTGTCTTCCATGAGTGGATGTTGCTTGTCTATATTTCTATCTCATTTTCTATCTCCTTATGCACTAGAGGTTTACTTCTCCCTCCAGACGCTCAGTCCGCTATATAATCCGCCTCCTCACTGTTGAAACCCCCACGCTTGTTGCAAAATATCCCGGGCTTAATTGCATAGCCCCGCTGTATTACCTATACTCAGGCAATAGCTGCTCATTGTAGTTATATGCTGCCTGAACATCTTTGCAACATCTTCCACTGACATGTCTCGATAAATTTTGTCCTTTTTAAGAGCATAAGGAAACCATATGAAATTGCGCTGTATTCTTCAGGCTGGCGTTTTTGCGTCTGCCGCTATTCTTTCCCAGTTGTCCTCTGCTGACACACTGGACCGTATCAAAAAAAGCCAGACTGTCAATATCGCGTATCGCGAGTCTGCCCTGCCTTTCTCTTATTTGTCAGACAGCAAGGCACCAGTCGGCTACACCATAGACATTTGCAAAAAAATGGTTGATGCGCTTAAAAAAGAATTGAAATTGCCACAACTGAAAATCAATTTTTTGCCTGTCACCGCAGATAACCGCATCGAGGTCATGACATCCGGCAAGGCAGATATGGAATGTGGTTCAACCAGCAATACTGCAGACCGCAGGAAAGTAGTTGATTTTACGATACCGCATTTCTTTTCTACCCTGCGCATGATGGTCAAAACCAGTTCAGGCATCAAGAACTGGACAGATTTGAAGGGCAAGAAAGTCGTCTTCACCAAAGGCACTTCTACTGACAAATTCATACTCGAGCGTGATAAGGTACGCGCCCTGAACATGAAGCTGGTAGAAGGTAAAGACCACAGCGATTCTTTTAACATGCTGGAAACCAACCAGGTCGATGCCTTTGCCCAGGATGAAGCTCTCCTGTTTGGCCTGAAAGCCAAGGCCAAGGATCCATCCAAACTGACCATCGTTGGTGACCCACTGGCTTCTGAAGCCTATGCCATCATGCTGCCCAAAGGTGACGCCGCATTCAAGAAAATCATCGATACTGAAATGGCACGGCAGATGACTGACGGAGAAATCACCAAGCTGCACGAAAAATGGTTCACCAAACCGATACAGCCCAACAATATGAACCTGGCCTGGCCCATGGGTGCACTGTTGAAGGAAACCATACGTTTTCCTTCAGATAAAGTGAATTAAGCTGCTTATTGCTTATTGCTTATTGCTTATTGCTTATTTTGCTACCTCTATTTTGTGCTCACCAACCCGGGATATTTGCCCGGGTTTTTGATTGATATTGCTCAAATGCGTGAGCGTAATCAGGCGTTGAATTATGACATTAAGCAAAATGCATAAATTTTCGATTGTTGTTGTGTAGAAATATTCCTATAATCCTCGCCTGCGGTGTTTTTGTCGCAACTGATATCGGGTTCACTTTGGTCTGGCAAGTATCGCGCAGTATTTATCCTTCAGCGCGACAGTATCTGACGATGCTATTGAAGTAGCATCGCTCCTTCAGCGCCTAAATCAGTTCTTTATCATCCCCACTACTCCAACCGGGTCAAGGAAGTCGCATGAAATTTCGTCGCTTTATCAAAGCAAGTTTAATTCTTTCAAGTTGTATGCTGGCACAGTTATCCTCTGCAGCCGATACACTTGAGCGTATCAAAAAAACCAATACGATCAACATCGCATTCAGGGAAACCTCACTCCCGTTCTCTTATCTGTCAGAGAATAAAACACCTATCGGTTACTCGATTGATATCTGCGCCAAATTTGTGGATGCGATCAAAAAAGAATTAAAACTACCGCAGTTGAAGATCAATTACATCCCTGTTACTTCAGATACGCGCATGGAGGCGATGACCTCAGGCAAGGCAGATATTGAGTGTGGTTCTACCTCCAATAATGCAGAACGACGTACTAAAGTAAACTACACGCTGCCACATTTTTTCGCCACGATACGCATGATGGTTTTTGCTGATTCCAGCATCAAGAACTGGCAGGATCTGAAAGATAAAAAAGTAGTTGTGACCAAGGGCACTTCCACAGATAAATATTTGCTGGAAAGGGATAAAGTGCGCTCCCTGAATATGAAGATGGTCCAGAGCAAAGATCATATCGAATCTGTCAGTATGCTGGAAAACAAGCAAGTCGATGCATTTGCCCAGCATGATGCAATCCTGGCTGGTTTCAAGGCCAGGTCCAAGCTTCGCGATAAACTGGTCATCGTCGGTGACCCGCTGTCTTCAGAAGCCTATGCAATGATGCTGCCCAAGGGCGATGCCTCTTTCAAGAAGCTCATTGATATGGAAATGGTGCGCATGATGACAGATGGTGAGCTGACCAGACTCTATGAGAAATGGTTTACAAAACCGGTGCAACCGAATGGTGTTAACCTGGCCTTGCCCATGAGCGTCCTGTTGCGTGAAACCATACGCTTCCCGTCGGATAAAGTCGATTAAGCGAAAAAAAAAGCAGCCATATGGCTGCTTTTTTCATCGTACCTGACTTAATTAATGCACCTGTACTGCATCATTGTCACGCTTGAGCATATTCCACAAGAAAGTATAAACAATGGCGTCCATGTCGGCACGTTGTGCATTGTTGGCTGCACCGCCGTGGCCGCCTTCTATGTTTTCGTAATACCAGACATTCTTGTGACCCTGCTCCATCATTTTGGCAGCCATTTTGCGCGCATGGCCTGGGTGTACGCGGTCATCCTTGGTGGAGGTAATAAACAGCACATTAGGATAAGTCACCCCTGCCTTGACGTTCTGGTAGGGAGAATATTTGGAGATGTAATCCCACTCGGCAGGCACGTCGGGGTTGCCATATTCACCCATCCATGAGGCACCGGCCAGCAACTGGTTAAAGCGGCGCATGTCCAGCAAAGGCACACGGCTGACAATCGCATTGAACAAGTCAGGGCGCTGGGTCAGGGCGACACCAGCCAGCAGGCCGCCATTACTGCCACCCATGGCACCCAGGTGTTTAGGGCTGGTGATTTTGCTGGCAATCAGGTCTTCTGCTACGGCAGCAAAGTCATCATAGGCGCGTTGACGGTTTTCTTTCAAGGCCAGTTGATGCCAGCGCGGGCCAAACTCACCGCCACCACGGATATTGGCAACGACATAGACGCCACCTTTTTCCAGCCAGCTCTTGCCCAGACCACCGGAATACGAAGGCGTCATGGGAATCTCGAAGCCGCCGTAGCCATACAGCAGGGTAGGATTATTGCTGTCGAATTTCACATCCTTGCGACGTACGATAAAGTAAGGCACCTTGGTACCATCTTTGGATGTAGTGAATTTTTGCGTGGTTTCATAGGCACTTGCATCGAAAAAGCTTGGTGCAGACTTCAGCAATTCACGCTTGTCATTGCCAGCGTGGGCCATCATGTAAACACTCGGTGTCAGGTAATCAGAGTAGCCGAGCAGGTAATCATCAGAATTTTCAGCATCCACTGCAGTCACAGTAATGGCACCCAGGGTAGGCAGAGTGACCTGGCGAGCTGACCATTTGCCGCCATCGAACCTCCATTCTTTCATGCTGCTTTTGACGTTATCCAGGGTTTGCAACAACAGATAATTTTTCGTGATGGCAGCACCAGTGTATGACGTGGTATCGCTGGGTTCAAATAATACGGTGAATTCACGATTGCCTTTCATGAAGGCATCAAAGTCGATGGCCAGTACACTGCCTGACGCATAAGTCTTGCCACCAACTGTCCATGCTTCACGTGGGGTGATCACTGCCTGTTTGTCAAAGAAATACAGATTGCTCTTGGCCGGGATATCCAGCTTGCTGAGTTTGTCGCCTTCTTTCAGATATTGTTCTGATGTGTAGAAGGTGATCTGGCGACCCACCAGTTCCCTGTGTATGCCTTTATGGTCACTGGAATTGGCACCTACGGCCATATCGGTTTTCTGGCCTTCAAACAGGGTCTTGGCCGCAGACAATTCCGTGCCGCGCTTCCATTCCTTGACGACGCGTGCATAGCCAGAATCAGTCAGCGTGCCGGCACCAAAATCGGTAGCGACAAACAGGGTGTCTTTATTGACCCAGTCCAGGCTCATTTTTGCTTCTGGCAGGCTGAAGCCACCTTTGACGAAGGACTTGCTGGCAAGATCAAATTCACGGGTGACCACCGCATCTGAACCACCGCGTGACAACTCAATCAGGCAACGGTCATAGACTGGTTCACGACATACGCTGGCTTTGTATACCCAGCTCTCATTTTCTGCCTTGGCCAGTGCATCAACGTCGAGCACCACTTCCCATTTAGGTTGGGCTTTCTTGTATTCTTCTAGCGTGGTTTTACGCCACACACCACGCGGGTGTTCTGCATCCATCCAGTAGTTATATACGGCGTCCCCCATTTTGCGTATGGAGGGGATGCGATCTTTGGAATTGAGCACAACCTGCAAATCAGCTTTCAGTTTATTGAAGCCGGCATCGTTGTCGAGCTTGCTGCGAGTGACCTTGTTCTGGTCCTTGACCCAGCTCAGTGCCTTGTCGCCGGTGACGTCTTCCAGCCACTGGTGTTTGTCTTCTGCCTGGGCCAGCGCCAGACTGCTTGCACCTACCATGCACAGCGCGGCGATCAGTTTCATTTGTGGTTTCATTGCTTTCCTTATTGTTGGACAGGCGGTCTCAGCCTGGTATTTTTTCACGGGATAACCATAACTATATTGATAGCCAGTAATTGACCCTGCGAGCAGGCGTTCGGTTCAGCGCGCCCGTCAAGAATTCTAAAGCCATGCTTTCCGATAGTGCGATGTGAATTGTGTGATGATACAAAACTAAGTTTTGCTTTTTGGATAAAAACTGTTGATGTCGTCGGATTGATGTTTTTTTAATAATTTATTGAAAATAATATAGACTGGTGCATCGCTTGATTTGCCATGCCCCAGCTACGTCATTCCGCCATGCTCCTGGCCGGAATCCAGTGACCTATTTTTGTCTCTCCAGAGGTTTACGGATTTCCTCGTTGCAAAGTGAGGGCAAAACTCACACCCTGATCCACATTCTGCACATTGATAGTCCCGCCCATCTTCGCCATATAAGTCTTGGCCACAAACAGACCCTGGCCACGGTTGCCATTCGCGCCCGAGTCATGTTGGTCCGATACGCCGTACTCAAAAATCTTGTCGATCAAATCTTCGGCAATATGCGGGCCATCATTGTGGATAGTAATAGTCACGGCAGTTTCACTATCTTGTAACCTGATACTAATAGAACTATCAGTCTTGCGATAACGTTGGGCATTGCGCAGGACATGGGTAACCACATCTTCAAGTGAATATTCATCGGCCTTGACCATGATGACTTCATCCGGCCCCTGATAGACGACATCCGGTATATCTACCATAGGCGCATTGTCGGCCACGTTTTTCAGGAACAGGGTGATGTCAATTTCACTGACCTGCAAGACAGTGGACTGAAATGCTTCGCTCGGCGAAGCACTGCCATACAACACACGTATGGCCTGCTGCATGCGGCTGATGTAGCGATTGCTCTGGTTATCTGCCGTGCCATGCAGGGCCATCAAAGACTGTAGCGGTGACATGATTTCATGGCCGACTGCATGCCACATCTCTTTTTCTTGTTCAGTGCGTATGGTTTCGCGTTCCACGTCTTCCTTTACTCGGCGTAGCAAATCATGCAGGCAACTGGCCAGCACGCCGAGTTCATCCGGGCTGCGCAAATCGCTGACATCGAATTGCTCAAGCTCACCCGCACCCTTCATGGTCTTCGACAGCGATACAGCGCGTTTAGTGAGCAGGGTGATGCGGCGTATGATGCTGACCTCGATCAATAGCCAGGCCAGCGTCAGCGCCAGCAACATCGCACCGACAAACCAGGACACCCGGCTGGCAACCACGCTAAGGCTCTTGCTGACACTGCGCACATCTCCCTTCAGCAAGACTTCATAATTGGCCAGTGGCGTGCTGATCGTTTCGCGGCTTTCTAGCGGGACATCATATTCATCGACAGGCAGGCGGCGTATCAGGCGGGTGATGATATTCCAGGATTCATCACTTTGTTCAACGATACCGGTCAGGTTGATCAGGTCATCTTTGCTGTCTTTACTGTCTTGAGCGTCGCGTTTGCGTATGCGCAGAGTTTCGCCAGGCAAGAGATTGTCTTGTAAATCCTTGAGGGAGAATGGGGTTGCAGTCGGCGTGCTCTTGCTGTCGAGCAGCGCAGTGTCAGAGTCAGGTGGCAGCACGGCGATGCTGACTTCCATCTGGTCCAGGTCCTGTGGCGGCCAGACCGGGCGTTTCTTTTCAAACAGGGCTTCCTGCAAGACCGGTATCGGCAGGCGCAGTGAGAAGAAGGTATTCTTTTGGCAGTCAGTATCCTTGTCGTCCAGGTCAGCCTGGTTGCAGATCGCCTGTTGCCAGGCCCAGCCACGGAAGTCTTTTACCGGGCGGGCATTCGGCCTGTTGGCTTCGCTTTCATTAAAACCAGTCCAGCGCCCACGCACGCCCTGGTTTTGTCTCGCTGGCGCTATCTCTTCTTCAAACGGCGCTATCCAGCGATATGTCTGGCCGCGCAGGCTGACGCTGACTTTCAGCCTGTGCGCCTGGGTCAGGCTTTCATTGCCGCGTTTGTGTGACACCAGCTGACTGCTATTGAAGTTACCCGCTATATAGATAAAGCCGCCAGCCCAGGGGTTATTGCCTATGCCGCTACAGAGTGCGCCTTCATTACCATACTGGACAAGGCAGCCTGACATGGCGATGGCTTGCTGCACCTTGTTCTGGTCGTCGAAATCAATTGCAGAATACGGCAACAACAGCGGGCGCAAGGATGCGCGCTTGGCGTCTGCTGGGGGATTCAGCAAGGCCAGTTGCCCGGCAGGGTGGCGCAGCGTGGCGGATATCTGCAAACGGGTTTTATTGAAATTGCTTTGGTAATTGTTATAGCTGAGCTGTTTTTCCTGTTGCAGGACAGACAGCGCCAGGCCCACGGTCGCCAGTGCCAGCAAAAGAAAAACGCCACGGAATAAAATCCGCAGCCGGTAAGTCGCCAGCAAGAACTTGCCCATCTCAGCTTCTGCCCACGTCGTCATCCACCCATCTGAAACCGCGCATGGGGACGTTTTCTATGCATTCAAAGTCGGCATCAATTTCACGAAAGGCATCGCGTATCGTCGAGACATGCTTGCGTATATTGTCGCGGTTGCGCCCGCTCTTGACGACTTCATACAGGTCTTCATACGACACCACCTGGCCACGGCGGGCAAACAGCGCCGCCAGTATGCGTTGCGCAGTCAGTGGCAGGTTGATGCGCTGGCCGCGCCAGATAGGGGTGCGCTGGCGTAAGGGGTCCATGCTGAGCTGGTCGGCAGCCGGGCTTTTTGCGGCTTCTTTATAGGCAGCACTCTGGCTCTCTTTATGCTGTTTGCGCTCTTTCACCGAGCGCAGCATTTCCAGAAAGGTTTCAATAAAATCAGCTTCTTCAAAGGTGGCTTTTTGCAGGTAATCCCAGGCATCCAGCGCCTTCATGATGCTGCGGTAAATCGTGGCAGGCATGGCCGACACCACCAGTACTGGCGTTGCATGCTGCTTGTTAATGGCGTTGATGATGGCAACCCCGGCGTGGCGTTCGCGCCCCAGTTCAATATCGAGCACCACCAGGTCATAGCTTTCGCGTGCGATGGCGGCTTCTGCATCATCACGGCTGAACCACTGGTCTATCTGTATGCCTGGTTTTGCTGCTTCTATCCAGGTTTTTAACTGATTGCTGGTGGGCAGATCATCTTCGATGACAGCTACTTTGACCACGGTTTTCTCCTGCAATGTATTCAATAACCGCAGTATCCACGCTTTCGCCGTAAATGTCATAAAGCCGCTGTGAGTTTTTCTTCACACGCGGCAAGGCTTATTCCAGGCGCGGAATAAATAGCTTGCCACAGTGATATTTCTGCCCCTGCCGCAGCATTGTATGTTCCGCCCAGTACAGCGCATGATGTGTCTCAGGGATGCAGGGTAAATGCCACTGCACTAACCCTAAGAACCTGTTACTACCTCATTGGAGAGCTATCATGTCTGACCGTATCAAATCCCTGGTACAAGCCGTAAGATCCACTCTGTCTTCCGTTTTCAGCAAAAGCGCAACGGGAATCAAAGCGGGGGCCAGGGTCACAACAGAATCGGGCATGTTCAGCAAAGTCACTTTCAAGCGTCTGGTAGTGCTCAGCCTGGTAGGCGGTGCCGTGTATGCGATCAGTACCCACCCACCGATCAAACATATCCCGCGTGGTGACGTGGGTGTGCGTATCAACCAGTTGACCGGTCATGCTGACCAGGTGCGTGACGGTGCCCTGATTGTCGTACCCGGCCTGCATGAGTTGCGCCTGTTCAGCTTGCAAGACCAGTTATACAAACCCACACGCAGCAGCCGTGCCGATGGTGAAGCACCGTTCCAGTCGGTAGAAGGTTTGTCACTCGGTGTAGACCTGAGCATACGTTATGCCGTTGACCCGACCAAGCTGACCAATATGTCCACCAGCCTGCCAGAGAACATCAATACCGACATCGTTGAACCGGCAGTGCAGGGCGTGATCTACAAGGCATTCACCTTGTATACAGTACGCGAGATATTTTCCAGCAAACGTGCAGAAATCCAGAAGCAGGTAGAAGCTGAATTAAAACCCCGTCTCGCTGCTGACGGCATCATCCTGCGCAGCGTGATGATGGGCAAAGTTGATCTGCCTGCCGACTATAAACGCGGCATGGAAAAACTGCTGGCCGAAGAACTGGAAAGCGAGAAAATGCGCTATACCCTGGAACTGAAAGACAAGCAGGTCAAGCAAACCGCGCTGGAAGCTGACGCCGACAAGATCAAGCGCGAGAAAGCCGCTGAGGCAGCAGGCAATGAACAAATCATCGCCGCCAAAGCGCAAGAAGAAGCCATGAAGCATGTCCTGCCTTTCAAGGAAAAACAGATAGAACAACGCAAGTTTGAAGCCGAAGCAGAAAAAATGGCCCGCATCAAAACTTCAGAAGGTACGGCACAAGCCCGCGTCATCGAAGCACAAGGTGAGGCCGACTCCCGCCGCAAACTGGCCGATGCTGAAGCCTACAGGCAAGACCTGGTAGGCAAGGTCGCCAGCGTGCAGATGGAGAGAGAAGGTGCCCTGCTGAGCAAGCATCCCTTGTTGATACAGAAAACCATGGCCGACAAATTGTCAGACAAGATCTCGGTCATCATCGCGCCACCACCAACAGATGGCAGTTTCATTGGTGCGACCTTGCTGGGCAGTGGCAAGAACAACAGGCAAGGCATGCAAAAAGTAGCTACCGAGGCTGAAACAGAAACCACTAACGAAAACAAAGAGAGCCAATGATCATGTTTGCTACTTTAGCTGCTGTCGCCGTGCTCGCTGTCGTCACACAAGACCAGGCACAATTGCGCGCTGCCCCCAAAGACGGTGCACAACAACAGGCCGTACTCTGGCAGGGCGACAGCCTGGAAATCCGTGGTGAAAAACTCGACTATCTGCAAGTGTATGACCACAGGCGCGAACGTGCAGGCTATATCAAGACATCGCAAGTGCGCCTGGTGTCCATGCAGCCAGATGATGCACCGGATGCCTTCGCCGTCATCCGCTTCCTGCGTGACACACCGGGTGCAGAATCCCTGGGCATCAGCTATACCGCGGCTTATTTGAAAGCCGCTCCTGCCAGTGCCATAGGTGCCGAAGCTTTTGATGCACTCGGCAGCATGGCAGAACGCCTGGCCAGGCGTGCATCGAGCAAACAGCCCAAGCAAAATGAAGCCACCATCGCCGCCCACCTGGAAGTGGTTGCCAATTACGGCATCAACATCAAAGGCTATGAACGCGAAGGCCGTATGCAACTCTGCTACGACGGCGAAGCCTTTCGCCGCGTGCTGGCCATGAATGCCACACCCGACCAAAAAGCCCGGGCTGCCCTGGCAGTAACCAGGCAGGATTGCATAGACCCCACTATGCGCCCGACCGAGCGCTATGCCCTGGACCAGTGGCGTGCCGACGTACTCGACAAGGTCAACACCACCAGCCTGCCCGAGTACCTGAAAAACCGCATGCGCATGCGCAAGGCTAGCGTCTGGTCCAGCATCGCCTTCCAGCGTGCCCGCAAAGGCGAGAAAGCAGATGATGCCGCCAACCGCGCATTGACAGAACTGGCTGCCGTCAATAAAGAAGAGTTCGCTGATGAAGATGTGTATACCTGCGCTGATGCCGGGGTGCGTGCAGGCACGACGCGCTGGGCGGCTGAACCAGCCATTATTCCCAAACCTGGCCTGAACATCGTCACCGCTCCAGGCCAGCCGGGTGAAACCTGCGTCATATTGACTGACGCCAAACATGACATGAAAACCCCGCTGGCAAAGCGCTGCACCTATAGTGTGGTATGGGCCGCATCTGCCCGCGCCAATGCACAAAACACTGCACTGACGCTGGCCGTACAACCCATGGAGAATTGGCGTGAACTCTGGTTATTCCACCAGACCAGCCAGGGCTGGATCATCGACATCCTGCCCCCTGCCAATAGTGACCCTGATCTTGGCTATGCAGAATTTGCAGGCTGGGTACCCGGCACCAACAAGATGCTGGTGGCACGCGAAGCCAAAGTCGAAGGCCGCTTTAAAAAGAGCTTTGAAGTCGTCAGCATGGACAGCCTGCAAGTCGAAAATTATGCCGACAAGCCGGGTTCTTTGAGTGTGTTCTACAAGTGGCAAGACCCGGCATGGAAGAGGCAGACCATCAGTTTGAGGTGAGGTATTTGTAGTGAGCGCGGTGGCAGCAGGCAGTCGTAGTAATCATTAATAGTAATGCAGGCCTTTATTCAAAACGATACTTAAAAATTTATATCACTATCAGGAGTTTTGCCATGAATTTCAAATTAGCGTCCGTCGTCCTGTTATTTGCCAACAGCATCGCTTTTGCACAGGATGTGTCTCCCAAAATGCAATTGCCTGACTGGGCAAACAAGCAGCTTGATGGCTTGTCCAAGCAAGAATCCATAGCGATCAATAGCCGCATCAATCCCTTTGTCTGGCGTGGCAATTTTCTTGGTGCTGGCAAGGGTGACCTGGCGGTCCTGGTCAAGGATAGCAAGAGTAATAAAGAAGGCATCGTCTTTTTGTCCCACGGCAAAGCCAAGCCTGTCATTGTCGGCGCAGGGCATGCAACAGGCAACGGTGGTGATGACTTTTCCTGGCTGGAACTTTGGTATGTTGAAGATAAAGGTTCGCAGCCGCACAGCTACCATGCCAAATCCGTCAAATTGCACAACGATGGGATCGTGGTAGCGAAAGAAGGCTCCGCCAGCGGCTTGATTTATTTGAAGTCGGGTAAAGCAGTCTGGCAGCAGCAAGGTGACTGATTTTACACATGCGAGTGAATGGGTCGGGATTTAACAGATGTCTGGACATCAGAACGATGTCCAGACGCTGAATGACAGCTCTTTGATGGCCTGATCGCTTTACATGGACAAGGAGCGATCAGCGTTGTTCAGGATAAGCGGTTTCAAGCGCCCGCACACGCGGCGCGCCATCCTAGCAGAGAAATATTAAATATTCTTTAAGCATGCTTAAAATATATTTTTAACTTTGTTTGACATTTCCCGAGGGTTTTCATTTATGCTGTTAATCAATGCACGGGAGTTAAGTGCCTTTTTTGAAATATTGCCGTAGATAAATGAAGATGTCAGCAAAATCGCAACAAATTGCAGTGAATGGGGTGAATGGTGAGTAAGTCCAGCCCCCTGTTTCGCCCTGAAGTGACAGCAGCATTAGGTAGCCAATGGATGGGTTCCATCCGCCTGGCACAGCCGCTGTCCGCTTCTTTAATTGCGATTGTTGCCCTGATCATTGCCGCGGTGTTGATTGCTTACATCACTTTCGGCAGCATCACCAAAAAAGCCCGCGTCACTGGTATCACAGTGCCTATAGGTGGCCAGCTTAGCGTGGCTGCACCCAATGCCGGTATCTTGCTGACTACCCACGTCAAGGAGGGCGAGCAAGTCAAAGCCGGGCAAATCCTGTTCACACTCAGTACCGAACGCCAGAACAGCCAGGGTGAAATTACTGCCCTTGTCGCCCAGCAACTTGCCAGCCGTGCTGACAGCATGGCTGCAGAACAAAGATTGCGCCAAAGCCAGTATCAAGAAAAAAAGCAGGCTCTGCAACAAAGACTGGCGAACCTGGCTCAGGAGCATACCCAGCTTGAACAAGAGCTGCTGCTGGCCCAGCGCCGCCAGCAACTGGCACAGCAAAGCGTCGTCAAGTATGAAACCCTGCAAGGCAATGGCTATGTCTCTGCCGCCCAGACCCAGCAAAAGCAGGAAGACCTGCTCGACATCAGTACTCGTCTGAGCACCTTGCAACGTAACAAAACCCAGTTACAGGCCAACCAGATTGCCCTGCAATCAGAACTCGATAGCTTAGCCAATAGCTTGGCTACCGACCTGACGCAAATAGAAAGAGCCAAGGCCAGCCTCAAGCAAGAAGCCGCAGAAAATGCAAATCGCCAGGCGGTGCAAATTATAGCAACACAAGCAGGCACGATTACCGCCCTGACCAATCAGCCAGGGCAAGCCATCAATACAGGGCAAGTACTGGCCAGCCTGATACCTGTTGATGCCAGGACCGCTCAAGCAGGCAAGACAGAAACAGGATCGCTGGAAGCCCATCTGTATGCCCCTAGCCGCACAGCAGGTTTTATCCAGCCAGAGCAGGAAGTGTTGATACGCTATGCCGCCTTTCCTTATCAGAAGTTCGGCTTGCACAAGGCAACAGTGGTCGATGTCAGCCGCACCCCATTCGCACCGTCTGAACTACCGCAGAATCTGGCAACGACGATACTGAGCAATGCCCAGCAAGCCATCAATGGTTTCAACAGTAATGAAGCGCTGTACCGCATCAAGGTCAGGCTGCATGAGCAAAGCATCAATACCTATGGGAAGGCACAAATGCTCAAGCCCGGCATGACCTTGGAGGCGGATGTCTTGCAGGACAGCAGGAAAATCTGGGAGTGGGTTTTGGAGCCTTTATTGGTAATAAAACCAAATTGATTTATTAAAAATGTACTTTGAATCTCCTTTACAAAGAAAAATTAAATTTCATGAATTACGCATTAGATGTTCTTTATATTTTTTGTACTTCGTTTTTATTTTTGATCATGTTTGTGTCAGGTGCGGCGAAGGTCATTCAAATACAGCATTCTCCCCCGATCAAGGTAAGTCTAATTTCTATCTTTTCAAATAGGTATATCGCGATATTGGAAGTAGTAATCGCCATCTCTTTTTTACGGCCTTGGACACCATGGACAAATGGGCTTTGTGCATTATTTTGCTTGGCAATTATCGGATTTGGGCTATTCATAGAAAGACACCAAAAACAGCCTTGTAATTGTTTTGGTTCGCTGTCCCCAAAAACTATACTCGGCGCGCATTCGTTGAGATTCGCAATGGGTGTAGCAGCTGTATTCATAATTATGGTTACTTTCATCTCGACACGTTTCAATAGTATTGAAATAGTCGCAAAGGAGAATATCCAATTAGCTGCAATTGCTTTGTGCTTTTTGTACTCATTGAAATTATTAAAAAATGATTTAACAAACGAAAAAAAATTGCCTAAAGAAAATAGTCCTATAGAAAAACGCGTGCAAAACACGATTAGCTTCAAAAGAAATACATATCTCGGGAAAGCAGGTGAAGCTCAAATTACTCTTGACGACATAGCAGTTCCCGATTCGCCGTTAGTAGTGATTTTCCTGTCATCCAACTGTGATCACTGTAAAAAATTTATACCAGATCTAAAAAAATTTATTTATGGATTTGGTGACTGTATCAAGATTGTAGTTGTAACAGAGTTTAGCGAGGTTTTGCTCGAAGAAGTATCACATCTGTGTTCGCTTTTGGTTGACGAAGAGAAAGAGCTCTTTAAAAATATTGGGGCAGAAGCTAGTCCATTTGGATTGCTTTTACATGGTACAAACTTGCAGCAATTAGCACCGACTGCATATGGTTCAGATCGTATTCGTATTCTCTTTTCGGTTGCATTAAATATTCGTTAAGTTCAAGACTTTGCGTCGTTAAAATTAAGTATCTTGGTGTTTTTCGTTTTTGAAAAACAGGGAGAGCGGTATCGAGTTGACCGAAATAACAACTCACTTTAATAATGGAGAATCACATGAGAGCAGTATCAATAACTGAAATTCAATTAATCTCTGGTGGAGATGCTGGTGCTACTAGAACGTCAAACACCAATAGCTGGGGTGAACGCACGGATGCAAATGATGGAACTTATGAACGTCGGTCTGCGGCTTGCGAAGGCAATCAAGCTTGCATGGAGGCTACTTACGACATGATGTATGGTCGCGGATATTAATTTGCGAATTACCGCTTAATTCTAATTTTAAGAAATTGAGCAGATAATTATTGCGCCTTGATAGTCAGCAATATCTGCTGACTATCTTCCATTAATTTTGTCGCCAAGGAAAAATGTCGGTGAAAAATTTATTTTTTGTACTGGTTCTATGTGTAAGTTTATCCATTAAAGCAATGGAGAAAAATACTGACTCCTCACTCAGATACATCATAACCGGAGAGTTATCGCTCTCCAATTTAAAAGAGTTTGATGAGGAAATCAGAAAAAACCCGAAAATTAAAGAACTTGAATTTGTCGAAGTGCCTGGAAGTACGATCGTAGCGGCAGAAGTTGTCTATCAATTCCAAGCGAGAATAAATACTTTCAAGTTAAGAACATTTGCCAGGGGGCATTGCGAATCAACTTGTGCATTTATTTTTCTCATGGGTTTTGAGCCAACCTTATTGTCCAAAATTACTGGTGAAAAAACTGTCTTATCTCTGCATCCAATTCATAAAACTGAAACAGGTGAGTTTCTTAGGACATATACAGACGATTTTATCGATATTATTTGCAAGCGCAGTGATGGGAAAATCACCAAAGAATTTCTGAATAAGATGTATGAAGTCACTGATCGACGAGGGGGCATATTTATTCATCGGGACCCACAACTTGCTGGGGCACATATTTTCTTTCAGAAAAGGTATGGAGCAAAATACGAGATTTTAAGTAATTTATCACCGGCTGATTTAGGCATTAGAATTGATCAATAAATGGGTAATTGCGCTCATTTAACAAATAACACTTCTATTAAACATTAAAGAATCATGAAAAATCTCATTTGGGTGCTTGTCTTCATTTGCAATTTGGGATGTACCGCTGAAGTGGAAGTAAAATCAAACAGAATTTTTCAAATTAAGGGAAATATCGATTCGCAAAAATTACAGGAATTTAAGGCTGCATTAATACTGAATTCAGAAATTAAGGAGATTGAATTCATTAATTCGGGAAGCATAAGTATTAAAGGTGATGATGCTGAGGCTTTGAAGGAATTTAAAAGACTCATTAATACTAACAAACTGGTTACGTCGGCAAGAGGTCTCTGTCTTGGTTCTTGCGCCTTACTATTCTTGACAGGTTATGAGCGCACGCTAAAAGAAGGTATTCGCACTCGCCAAACAAGATTACTTCTGCACCCTTTGATGACTGAAAATAATGAATTTTTAGAAGAAGAAACAAATTCTTTTTTCGAAGATATAGTTAAACGAAGCGAGAATAAAATTCCTTTGGATTTATTAAAGAGACTTTATGAAGTGCATGACGAATTTGGTGGTATCGCAATAATGAAACTTGCTATTCCTGGCAATTCACACGTTTTTTTTTCCTCTCGAATCGGTGAAAAACCAGGAAAATTAGAGTTCCAAACGCCAGAAGATTACGGAATTAAAGTCGAGAAATAATTTTCTGCACGACAATAAATAGCTTCAGGGTTTTTATTTAAAAAGCATAAATGATTTAAAAAAGAATTATCCGAACGAAAAATTTTATTGAGTAAAAAATTATGAACGATAGAAATATTGGCTTAAAGTCCGTACAGGAAACTATTGGTAGAGCGATTGAAAGCGGCTATAAGGGCAGTGCATTTTGTTATTTTTATGGATCTTTTGCGGAGGGCACAAACGATGAATATTCTGATGTAGACTTGATTATTGTTTATGAAAAACCAATACAGCCTTACAGAGAAAAATTTCTCTTTGAAGGATACTTATTCGATGTTTTTATATATGATGCGGAATCATTAAATGGAATATTGAATGCGGCACGTACCACCGCTCAATTTACAACTGTTAATGCCGTCTTGAATTCGGTCACATTACCTTCAGAAACAGAACTTTCTGGACAGCTCCGAGAAGTCGCAAAAAGAGTAAAGCATGTAGGCTACATTTTCCAAAATAAAGCGTTTCGTCAACAATATATTACAAATATTCTTGATGATCTCAAGACTAGCACTAAAAAAAATGAGAGGCACATGCTTTGTGTAGATCTTTATCGCTCAATGGTAGACCTAATTTTAATGATGAGTGGCGCTGGTTCGCATTCTAGAAAGCATGCTGCAAGGGAACTAACTGAATACGATCCCGAATTTCATGCGAGACTAGATGCAGCATTTATCCAAGCGCTGACTGATGATATCACTCCTCTTACAGATATTGCGGACGAAGTTCTAAAACCATTAGGGGGAGCACTACGTGAAGGGTTTCGAATGAATTCTTCTGATATAACCAGAATTCCTTTACCTGTACTTTAATTTCATTTATAGCTCTAGAAAACATCCTGGCTAGGCATTTCTTAAGAATGAAATTGATACTCCAAACCGAATCAAGCGAATGCGGTCTCGCCTGCCTCGCCATGGTTGCCAGCCATTTTGGCTATCACACTGACCTGGCTGATTTACGCCGTCAGTTCTCGATCAGCCTCAAAGGTGCGACGCTGGCGCAATTGATGCGGCATGCTTCTTCCATGCAATTGAACAGCCGCCCGCTGCGACTTGAGTTGGATGAGCTTGATCAACTGGCCTTGCCCTGCATACTGCACTGGAACTTGAATCACTTCGTGGTACTCAAAGCCGTGCGCAAGGACTGGCGTGGCAAGGTCACTCTGGTCTTGCTGGACCCGGCAGTCGGTGAAAGACGTGTTGCGCTGGAGGAAGCATCCAGCCACTTTACCGGCGTAGCACTGGAGCTGGCACCCAGCCCCTCATTCAAGCCCAAGGAAGAAAAAAAGCAAGTTGCCCTGCGCGATTTGACAGGGCACATCGTTGGCCTGCGTTCTGCCATCGTCAAGGTATTGGCGCTGGCTTTGGCGCTGGAGATATTTGCGATATGCGCACCGCTGTTCAATCAGTTCGTCATTGACGAAGTCATCGTCAGCGGTGACAAAGAATTACTGGTCGTGCTGGTGTTTGGTTTTGCACTGTTGATGATCACCCAGAATGCCATAGGTCTCGCCCGTAGCTGGTTCCTTATGCGCTGGAGCATGGACATCAGCCTGCAATGGTCGGCACGCGTGTTTGCCCACTTGGTGCGTTTGCCAGTCTCTTATTTTGAAAAGCGTCATCTTGGTGATGTAGTGTCGCGCTTTGGTTCCATAGGGTCTATACAGAGCACCATGACGTCCATGTTCGTCGAGAGCGCACTCGATGGCCTGATGGCCGTGCTGGCGCTGGTCATGATGCTGGTGTATAGCCTCAAACTGAGTATGCTCGTCTTGGGTGCAGTGGTTCTTTACGCAGGTTTGCGCTGGGCTTTCTACCAACCTTTCCGTGAAGCATCACAAGAGCGGCTGATTCTGTCTTCCAAAGAGAGTTCCCATTTCCTGGAAACCATGCGTGCCGTCACGCCACTGAAACTGTTTGGCCGTGAAACTGAACGACTGTCGCGCTGGCAAAACCTGAAGATCGATGTACAGAACCGCGATATCAAGACGCAAAAGCTGTCGATTATCTTCAAGGTCAGCAATACCCTGATCTTTGGCATACAGGGCCTGGCGCTGTTTTATATCGGTGCTGGCCAGGTCATGCAAAATACCTTGACGGTGGGCATGTTGATGGCCTTCTCCAGCTATGCCGGTACCTTCACTGGTCGTATTTCCAGCCTCATTGATGTGTTCATCAGTTACCGCATGCTGAGCCTGCATAGCGAAAGGCTGGCCGATATCGTGCTGGAAGAGGCCGAGGCAGAAACTGCCATCGAGACCGATATCTCACGCATCAAAGCCGTTATTACCCTCAAGAATATCAAGTTCCGCTATGCCGAAGGTGAACCCTGGGTGTTGAGCGATGTGAACCTGACCATACCTGCCGGGCAAAGCATCGCCCTGGTTGGGCCCAGTGGTTGTGGCAAGACAACCTTGTGCAAGATCATTTTGGGTTTGTTGAAACCAACAGAAGGTGAAGTGCTGATCGATGATATCCCCATCACCCAGCTAGGCATCAAAACTTACCGCCAACTGGTGGGCACTGTCATGCAGGAAGATGTCTTGCTGGCCGGTTCCATCATGGACAATATCGCTTTCTTCGACAGCCATTGTGATCAACAGAGAGTAGAAGAATGTGCGAAGCTCGCAGCCATTCATGAAGAGATCAGCAAAATGCCCATGGGTTATCAAACCCTGGTAGGTGATATGGGTAGCAGCCTGTCTGGCGGGCAAAAGCAGCGTGTGCTGCTGGCGCGTGCCTTGTACAAGCAACCCAAGGTATTGGCGCTCGATGAAGCCACCAGTCATCTGGATGTAAACAATGAACACAAGGTCAATCAGGCACTCGGCAATTTGCAACTGACGCGCATCATGGTGGCGCACAGGCCTGAGACCATCAACGCTGCTGAGCGGGTGGTGTCTATCCAGGAGGGGGCTGTGGTGGAGGTGCGGGCGGCTGTACTTAAAGAGGATGGGGCGGGTTTGAAGCTGGCTTGAGCAGTCAATTTTTATAGATATCTGGCGAAGAAAAAATGGCATTCCAGATTGCTTGTTGTCTGTAATAACAAGTTTGGCTGATTGAATACCTTAAGGAACACGCAAATGACGGCAGAAAAAAAGAGCATTTTTGAAACCAGCAAAATGGCTGTGTATGTTGCACTATTGGCCAACGTCTCAGTGCTTCTATTTTTTATGATGCATGGTATCCGCGATGGTGCACCGATGTGGAGTTTTTGGGTGCCGCTCGCGGCTTTTATCATGCTTGAAGCCTATACTATCTTTGAAGAATACAAAAAATCAAATGCAATGACGATGAAGATTAACCTAAGGGCACAGTGGACAGGCGCCGTATTCTTTTTCCTGGCGCTGTTCTTGATCATGACCAGGAACTGGGCTGAATATAAACTGAGTATGACAGATGCATTTATCTTGTGTGCCTTGGTTGGCTGTATCAAGGATAGTATTCTGCAGGCGACGGCAATGCATAGATTTTCCGGGATATGATGGCCGGGCAGTTTGCAGTACTCTCCGGCATTGGTGAGCCGCAAAATATGACGATCTTGAACCCCGTCTAATACAATATGGCAAGGCTTTTATCGGTCTCTGATACTCCGGTTTAGCTCGTAAGCACGCTCACGCTCGTGTAAGATATATGTCTGTATTGACGCGGGAATGAGCATAATGAACCTGATAGAAACCCTGGGGGCAGTGATTTTTGGCCTGGCCCTGTTGCATACTTTCAGCGCCAAGTTTTTTGAAGTGCTGGCGCACCGCAGTAACAGACATGCGGGCCTGTTTCACCTGCTGGGTGAAGTCGAAGTTGTGTTTGGCTTCTGGGCTTTTGTGCTCATCGTCGTCATGGCGCTGGTGTCTGGTGGGGATGCTGCCGTGGCCTATGCCGAGTCGCGTCAATATACCGAACCCCTGTTTGTCTTTGTTGTCATGGTGGTCGCTGCGTCGCGCCCTGTGCTGGAGATCGTTGGCCGTGTGCTCAAGGTGCTGGCGCGTTTCACACCTGTGCCTGATGCGCTGGCGATGGTGTGGTTTGGCCTGGCAGTCGTACCTTTGCTGGGCTCATTGATTACCGAGCCAGCGGCGATGACCCTGGCTGCCCTGATGCTGGCGCCAATAATCTTTAGACAGGGCATGCCAGAGTGGCTCAAGTATGCTGCACTGGGCGTGCTGTTCGTCAATGTCTCCGTAGGTGGTACGCTGACTTCTTTCGCCGCGCCGCCGGTGCTGATGGTGGCCTCTGCCTGGCAATGGGATAGCGCTTTCATGCTGGCCACTTTTGGCTGGAAGGCTGCTGTTGCCGTGTTGTTCAATGCCAGCGTGATTACACTGCTTTTGCGCAAGCACTTACCAGCACAGAGTGCAGCAGATAGCACGCAAGTGCAGGCAGTGCCACTGATCGTTAGTCTGGTACATCTGGCTTTTCTGGCGGGCGTTGTCCTGTTTGCACATCACCCTGTATTCTTCCTGGGTTTGTTTCTATTCTTTATGGGGTACACCCAGGCATACGAACGTTATCAAAGCCCATTGATTTTGAAAGAGGGTTTGCTGGTTGGTTTCTTTCTTGCTGGTCTGGTAGTGCTGGGCGGCATGCAGCAATGGTGGTTGCAACCCATCGTCTCCAGCCTGCAGCCGCACACCCTGTTTTTCGCAGCCCTGGGCCTGACGGCCATTACGGATAATGCAGCACTGACTTATCTTGGTTCCTTGATAGCTGGCCTTAGTGAGCAGGCAAAATACCTGCTGGTCGCCGGTGCGGTCGCCGGAGGCGGCCTGACTGTCATCGCCAATGCCCCCAATCCTGCAGGCGTGGCTTTATTGAAGCGTGGTTTCAATGATGAATCGATAGGCGCAGTTGGTTTGCTGCTCGGTGCCTTGCCGCCAACGCTGGTGGCGGCATTGATGTTCTTGCTTTGATGTGGAATGTTAAGCGGGATGTGAAACGGAATGTGATGCGCATCAGGGTCTGCTGCTGTTGCTGCTGTTGGCACATTTCAAAAAAACAGATTTGAACTATACGGTATCAAGCGCTACTGCATGAACTTGCTTGCCTTGCCCTTGTCAGGGCGCGCTCCTTTCCTGCTCAATTGGGACGAATTTGCCAACGGCTATTTCAGCAAGATGGAAAAAACCGGTGTCGTCAAAAGCATGAAGGATTTTTACTGGGACATACGCCCCAAGCCAGAATACGGCACTATAGAACTGCGCGTCTGCGATACCCCGCTGAATGTAGAAAGAGCTGCTGCCCTGGCCGCCTATCTGCAAGTCCTGTGTTCCTATCTGCTGGAAAGACGCGAAGCCGCGCCAGAAGAAGACGACTATCTTGTCTATAACTATAACCGCTTCCAGGCCTGCCGCTTTGGCTTTGACGGCGTCACCGTGCATCCCAAGACCTATCAAAACAGCATCTTGCGCGAAGACATACTTGCCACCCTCAACAGGCTCAAACCCGATGCAGAAACTCTCGATGCACAAGCCGCACTGACACACCTGAGCGAAGTGGCCCTTACCGGCAACGACGCTCAATACCTGCGCCAGCAATACCACGAAAGCGGCGGCCCCGAAGGCATGGTACATTCCGCGATACACATGTTCCGCGACCGCAGGCGTCGTACCAGGTGGGTGGCTATGTGAGAGATATCTGTGGTCAGTGATCAATATGAAGGGAAAAAAATGAATAACTGGACGCCGGACATTTACGAAAAAGCCTGGTCGTTTTCATCGCGCCAGCATAGCGGGCAAACCTATGGTGGCAAGGTCGAAGGTGAGCGTATTGAATACATCAACCACATCGCCAGTGTCGCGATGGAAGTGATCTGGGCTTTGCAAGCCAATACTACTGCTGATGGTGCGCTTGCCGTGCAATGTGCCTTGCTGCATGACACCATAGAAGACACCAGCGCCAGCTATGAATTATTGCAGCAGGAATTTGGTCTGGCCGTGGCCGACGGTGTGCAGGCCTTGTCCAAAAACACGGCACTGCCGACCAAGGCAGTGCAAATGCGCGACAGCCTGGACCGCATACGCCAGCAACCGGCAGAGATATGGATGGTCAAGATGGCTGACCGCATCACCAATCTGTATCACCCGCCGCATTACTGGAACAATGAAAAGATACTCGCGTATCGCGATGAGGCCCAGCTCATTCATGATGAATTGCTGACTGCAGATTTTGGCCTGGCCCAGCGCCTGCAGGCAAAGATCAATGCCTATCCGCAGTTCCTGAAAAAATGATTTTGCTGTGCTTGACTATTGGATGTTGAAAAACTACACTTTGCGCATGACATTTCAACTTACCACCACGACAGGTTCTACCTTTACCACGACTACTGCGACTGCCATCGGTAGTAGCGGGGTAGGTTGGCGTCCGGCTTGATAGCGTCATCACAGGTAGTGAAAACTGCCTGAAATAGCAAACCCCGCCAGCGATGAGCGGGGTTTTTTCTTGCCTGTACGCGGGCAATTTATCCATGCAGAAATGCGCAAAGGAGTCTGAAAGATGGTGCAAGAATCATATGCAAACCCGGTCGTGCTGGTTATTGATATGCAGGTAGGCCTGTTCCATGGTGGGCGCATTATCCATGCAGCAGAGCAGGTGCTGGGCAATGTCAAGCGCGTGCTGGTCAAGGCACACGCCGCCAGTGTGCCGGTATTTGCCGTACGCCACACTGGCCCGCAGGGTTCACCGATAGAAGCTGGCAGTGCCAACTGGCAATTCATGCCTGAGTTGGGTATCGACATGGACAGGGATACCGTATTTGAAAAGACCCGGCCCAGTTGCTTTGCAGGTACGGATTTATTGCAGCAATTGCGCGCAAAAGGCATACAGGAACTGATCATTTGCGGGCTTAAAACCCAGTACTGCATAGACAGCAATTGCCGCGCTGCCAGTGAGCTGGGTTTCAAGGTGATCCTCGTGGAAGATGCACATAGTTGCAATGACACCGAATTGCTGCCTGCCAGCACCATCATCGCCCACCATAATGCAAGCTTGAATGGTCTGTTCGCCAGTCTGATCAAGACTGAGGATCTGCGTTTTTAATCCTGCCAGGCAAGAAAGCCGCCAGCCGCATGCATTTCAGGACGGCGACCTGCGGCTGGTGATCAGTGCTGATTGAAATTGCAAAAATTTCAATTCAGACTAGAATGGCTATGGGCTGGCTGATAGTGCCCAGCCTGGTGAATACGGTTGAACTGCATTTCAAATCCTGAGCACGGAGGCAAGAATGAAATTACTGCGCTTTTATGTTGAAGTAGGAGGAGAAGAATTTGATGCCGACAGCTTTGCCCTGGCTGCAGATAACAAGGGGCTTGATGGTGCAGTCTCGCGCATCAGTAACAATAGCAAGACACTTAAGCGCTGGGGTGAAGATGCGCAGGTGACGATTCATCTGGCAGGGCCAGCGCAGCCAGACAGCAATAGCGGGGCCAGGCAATGGTGTACCGGCCTGCTGGAATGTGCCAGCGAATCAGAAACAAACTTGCCTGCATGGCTGGCGGAAGAAGCGCAACTGCTGGATTTTTTGGAGCAGGTCAAATACAAATTACCTGCTGTTGCCGACTATTGTGATGGTGAGTACTTCATCTTGCTCAGGCTTGTTTATGCCACTTCAGGCGCAGGCCTGCATTATTCAGAAACCCTGGTGCGCAATCTGACCGAGATCAATGCGGGGCTGACGATAGACCACGCATAAAAAAACAGAACCTTGCCTGCAAATTTGAAGCTGACAAGGTTCTGGTTCTTATACTTACCGGGCTAATTTACTGATCAGGCATGATCAAACGCGCTGTCTGTAGCAGGCTTGCCGAGGTTGTACCAATCGACCTTGCGGGTTGCCAGCATGATGCCGGACAAGACAGCAAACAGCAGCAGGCTACCCATCATCATGGCATTGTTTTCTGAACTCAGCAGACCAAACAGGATGCCGTACAAGACCGTCAATGCCGCGCCAAATCCCAGGCCGCGCTTCCAGTTATGCAGTACATTGGCCAGGTAAATACCAATGAGCAAAATACAGGCGGCACTGGCTGTCAGGTAGGCCATCACGAAGCTGATTTTTTCTGACAGGCTGACCAGCAGCAAGAAGAAAATCACCAGTGCCAGACCCACCAGGGTGTATTGCACAGGGTGGATAGGCAGTTGCTTGAGGACCTCGAACAAAAAGAACGCGGCAAAGGTCAGGGCGACGAACATCAGGCCATATTTGACGGCGCGGTCAGCCTGCGTATAGATGTTGACGGGTTCGATGTAAGAGACACTGAAGATATCGATAGGCGATGCCGATGAAGTGGGGCTGCCATCGTCGTTCAGGTTTGTACCACTTGCTACTTTGACTGCGCTCCCAGCGTTTTCGAGACGCGTCATTTGTTGCTGCGCATTGCTGGACAAGGAAGAGATATTCCAGTTGGCACTGACATTCTTGTCTGTATTAATCCTGCCTTTTGGTGATGGCAAGAAGCGACCACCATACTGCACATGTGGCCAGTTCGAAGTCAGTGTCACCTGGTTATTTTTTGCCAGTGGTGCAAAGCTCAGTTTTTCTATGCCATCCACATCCAGGTCTATCTTGAATTTGACTTGTTTTGCGCTAGTCAGGTTGACACCATCCAACCCCGCGTGGATGCCGCGCTGGAAAGAACTGAGCTTGCTGCCTTGCTTGAACTCTATGCTTTGTTCATCCCACATTAATTTAGGGAAATTTCTCAGGCCACGGGTATCGCTGAGTCCCATGGCAATATAGGGCTTTTCTGTCAGGGTGATGATGGCCTTGGGATTATCCTTCTGCACCATGTTCGACAATTCAGGTAGCATGAAGTCACCCGTTATTTTATGGTGCCCGGTATATACCAGCACTTTATGGATGCCGCGATAGCGCTGGTCAGTATCGATATTGCCCATGACCTGCATTTCATTCGGGTAGATGTAATGTTTTTTATTGGCAGATAACTGGCGGCGCGTGGTTTTATTGAGCGTCGCATCAAAGCTCTCATCTTCCCAGGTTTCGGTATAAGGCACGACCAGCACGGGGCCAACGATGACCTGCTCACTGACAGAATCTGCCGTGATACTGCGCACGGCCTCTTCGCGGTAATGCATACGCTCCCAGATCGTGGCCTGTATCATGCCCAGCGGCACATACAGCAAAATGGCCAGCAGGCCGACGATGGCGATTTTGAATAACAGACTTCTTTGCATGACTGGCTCCGGTAATGGCGAAGCTTGTAATGTAAAAAAGGAATGTGCGGGGATGATGTGGTTTGTGTGAAGTGGGGTGTTTCTTTGTTGTCGGGCTTGGCGTAGGTTGGGTCATACCTCGGTGTTCTGTAGGTTGGACCGGGCCTCGCTAGGCTACGCCTCATCAGATTCGTAGGTTGGGCTACGCCTTACCAGCCCAACACTGGGCCTGAACAAACGTACACATTATTTAAACGCAGAGTGTTGGGCTGGTGAAGCGTAGCCCAACCTACGTTATACGGTATTCACACTCCCAAGCACAAGATAGCCTGCACCCCACCACCACCCTGATTGCTCACAGTGATACTCCCCCCATGCAGCAACGCCACTTCCCGCACAAATGGCAAACCCAGTCCCGTGCTTTTAGCTGCATGTGGGCGAGGCAAGGAATAGAAGCGGTCAAAGATTTTATCGAGGGCGTAGTCAGGTATGCCTGGTCCGTGGTCGCTGATGCTGATTTGCAGGGATGGCGTTCCGTCTGCATTGTTGACCAGGCTGGATTGCATTTTTATCGTGCTGCCCGCTGGAGCAAAGGCAATCGCATTGTCGAGCAAGTTACCCAGCGCCTGGCGCAACAGTAATTCATCGCCGCTGATGCTGGTGATGGTGGTGTCTATATCCTGTTGCAATTGCAGAGACTTGGCTGATAATCCGGGTTGTACATCTTCAGTCACCAGTGCCAGTAGGTGCGGGATGTTGACGACTTGTACATGGTCCAGGCTTTGCTGTTTTTCCAGCTTGATCAGGGCCAGCAATTTATCGATGAGCTGGCGCTGGCGGGAATTTTGTTCGAGGATGTTGTTCAAAAAATGCTGCCTGTCAGCGGCGGGCATGTCTTCGCGCATGAGTTCGGCTGAACCTTGGATAGAGGCAATAGGGCTCTTCAACTCATGCGCCATGGTGTGCATGAGTTGTTCTACATATTGCTTGCCTTCGAGCTTGTCGCGCATGGTTTCAAGGGCGCGGCCCAGGCTACCGATTTCATTATTGCCCAGTTCAGGCAGGCTGGTTTTTTCGCCATTTTCTACGCTGGCGGCATAAGTTTGCAGTTTGCGCAAAGTGCGGTTCAGCCACCATGAAAACCCGAGACCTATCAACAGAGAGCCCAGCCACAGCCAGGCACTGCGTTGCAGTATCTTGCGCTGGCTGCGCCAGATAAACGGGTTGATGGTGGAGATGGGTTTGGCGACCGTCAGCGAGCCTATGATGCGGCCATGGTCGAGGACGGGTGCTGCCACATGCATGACGCTGCTGCCTTCATCTTCCGATTTGCTACGGGTGCTGCGGGCACCGTATTTGCCCTGCAGGGTGCGGTTGACATCATTCCAGCGTGAGTAATCCTGACCCACGTCTTTGCCATCGCTGTCAAAGATGACGATGCCTTTGATGTCGGTGATATAGATGCGGTAATCGAGACTGGTCTTGCGTATACCGCTGATGTTGGCATCGATGCTGCGTTGCGCATAGTTTTGCAGGCGCTTCATCAAATCACTATCGGCGACCTTGCCTGCTGCCACATCGTCGGCCACCAGGGTGGCCAGCATTTGGGCAGTGTCGATGAGAGTGTCTTCCAGCGTCGCACGCACGCCGGGTTTGATTTCTTCGACTACTACATTCAGTATCAGCCAGGCACTCAGGCCCAGTATCAGGAAATAACCCAGCAGTATGCGCAGGCCTATTTTCATGCAGGCGACCAGCTATAACCCATGCCACGGTGGGTGATGATACCTTCATCATTTGCTTCAACATCATCTGCCGCGCCTGTATTATTGAGTCTTGCCTGGCGCAGTTTGGCCCGCAGGCATTTGACGTGGGCATCCACGGTGCGGTCCAGCGTATCTGGTGCGTTGGTCCAGACGATTTCCATGAGCTGTGCGCGTGAAAATAAATGGCCAGGGCTTTCCATCAGGGTTTTTTGCAGCAGGTATTCATAACGCGTCAGGCTCAGTGTCTGGCCGTAAGCGATGATGCGCGCTTCTTGCGGCTTCAATTCAAAACGTGGCACGGTGGCATCTGCCGCAGTTTGCACCTTGCCTTGCTGACGCCGCAAAATCGCACGTATGCGTGCCACCACTTCGCGTGGTGAAAAGGGTTTGCTGACATAATCGTCAGCCCCGATTTCCAGGCCAACGATGCGGTCTATTTCATCATTGCGTGCGGTTAAAAACAGCACGGGTGTATCCGAGAACTGGCGCAACTGGCGGCAGACATCAAAGCCGTTGATGTCGGGCAAGCCAATGTCGAGCACGATCAGTGCGGGTGGCGTGGTCGTTGTGCGCAAGAATTCCAGCGCTTGCTGGCCCAGGCAAAGGTGTTGCGGGATAAAACCGTCAGTCTTCAGGGCGTAGGCCAGGGTGTCGGCGATGCTGACTTCATCTTCGATGATCAGTATGGATTTGCTCATGCAGGAGCTGATAGAGATGTTGAAAATCCCGCGCAGGGCTGCTGTGCGGGATAGTGAATACTTATTCCGGCTTCAGGTAGAACGCATCTGGCAATTGATCGCCCGCTGTGGTGGTCTTGAGATCACCTTTGAGATTCGTCAGCAGCACAGGCAATTCCGGGCCTCCCAGTTCGATGATGACCTGGCGGCAAGCGCCACAAGGGGCGATCGGGCCTTCTGTATCACCCGTCACGGCGATGGCAGCAAAGTCGCCAGGGCGATAGCCGGCAGCAACGGCAGAAAACAGGGCAGTGCGCTCGGCACAATTGCACAAACCATAAGAGGCGTTTTCTACATTGCAACCATGAAAAGTCTTGCCATCCTTGGTTAATACGGCAGCGCCGACCTTGAATTTGGAGTAAGGCGCATAAGCGGATTCACGGGCTGTATTGGCAGCTTGCAATAGTTCACTTTTGTTAAACATGTTCATCTTTCGTTGGTATAGGCGACATTGTATTATCAAACCATGTCAAATATGGTGAATCCTCTTAAATCCTCCGCTCCCGGCCCGGTCGGGCAGGATGGACAAACGCATTCTCCCTTAAGAAAAAAACTGCAGGAAATCGTCTTCCTGATCTGCGCAGCCGGCCTCTACTATCTGGCAGCACACACGGGCATGCAATTGTTTGCCCTCAAACCCAGCAATATCACTTTGCTGTGGCTGGCGTCTGGCATAGGCATGGTGATGGGCATGCGCCATGGCTTGCTGGCTTTCCCTTTCATTCTGGTGGCCAGCTTCCTGGCAAATTATCCCGGCATGGTCGAGGCGCACAAAAATTCCCCTGCGCTATATACATTGATCTCTGCCATGGCTGACGGTCTGGCGGGGATCGTTGCCATGCTCATGATGCGTTTGTCCCTGCCGCAAGGCTTGCGTCAATCTACTGATTTGTTGCATTTCGGCATCAAAGTCTGTCTGATACCGACCATGCTCAGCAGTCTTATCCTGAGCCTGAATTTGTCTGTGGGCGGTTACATCCATTGGGACGAAGCGGGTAACTTCTTTCGCATGCTGGTGCTGGCTGATAGCCTGGGTATCTTGCTGATTTATCCCCTCTACCAGGCCTGGCGCGACGACCATCAATTGCACAGTAATGAAGTGCAGCGGCTGGTATTAACCGGCCTCGGCATAGGGGTGCTGCTATACCTGGCATTTCGCGGGCACCCGGGGTTTATCTATTTCGTTTTGCCCGTGCTTTTGCTGCTGGCTTTTTATGTCAGCCTCAAGCTCATGACACTGGCGCTGACTGCCAGCATGGTTGCCATTATCGCTATTACCGGGCAACAGTTAGGCCCTTTCCAAAGCAGCAATCTGGTCGAGGCGAATTTCATGCTGGTGTGCTTTGTGTGCACGACCACCTTTACGATACTGGCGGTCGCCTTGCATAATCGTCAATTGCTGACAATAGAGGCCGCCAGGCAGGAATGGCAAAAAGCCGCGGAAGTGGATGAACTGACCAAGCTGATCAATCGCGCCACCTTTTTACCCATGCTGGCAGAAGAACATCAACGCGCCAAGCGCATAAAACGGTCTTATGCCCTGGCCTTGCTGGATATTGATCACTTTAAAAAGGTCAATGACTTATACGGGCACCAGGCAGGTGATGAAGTAATCGCTCACTTTGCCAGTCTGATGCAAGCCAATACCCGTGGTATAGACAAGGCTGCCCGCCTTGGTGGGGATGAGTTTGCCGTGCTTTTTCCTGAGTCTGATGCCCTGGATGCTGCTGCCGCCATGGAAAGATTGCGCCTGCGCCTGGAAAAAAGTCCGGTCACCGTGGCAGGTATTGATATTTATGTCACCGCCAGCATTGGCATTACAGAATATCAGGGTGGAGATGTGACTCCGGACATGGTGCGCACACGTGCTGATCAGCTACTTTATGCAGCAAAACATGCAGGCAGAAACCGCATCATGTTTGATGCCGTTACCGACGAGGCGGCTTGATATTTCAATGCATAATTATTATGCAAAAAATTTAATGGCGGTAATAATCATCTGATTTTGTCATTGCATTTTTGCCTTCCATGCTCCATAACGATAGTACAGGACTAAACATCCACCACTATTATCAGGGAGCAATACGATGAGTATAGGCATATCCAGACAAGATCTTTACGTGCGCACTTATCAGACTGCGCAAACCAAAGCGCCCAAAACGGACGAGCCAACGGCAGACACGAATGCCACCACATCTGACAGCACCAGCGTTAATCTGGACGCCAGCAAGAATGATACGGTGGTATATGCAGACCCGCGCCTGAATAAAACAGCCGCACCTGACCTGCAGGCCCTGCTGGAAGAATCCAATCGCAAGGCGCAGGACATTATCAATCTGATCAAACCACTGGTAGAGCAGCAGGGGCTGGAATTGTCCAAGGTGGTCAGTGGCCAGCAAAAAATCTCGGCCAGCCCGGAAGCCATCAAGGCAGCGCAGGCAGCCGTGGCTGATGGTGGCGAGTTCAGCGTACAAAAAACTGCTGAACGCATACTCAGCTTTGCCAAGGCAGCCATTGGCGATGATCCGGCCAAGCTCGATAAAATCACTAAAGCGGTCGAGCAGGGTTTTAAAGAAGCATCAGACATACTAGGTGGTACTTTGCCAGACATCAGCAAGCAAACCCTGGAAGCCATACGGACAGAATTTGCACGCTGGAAGTCGGATGGCATACCCTCAGGCGATACCGTGAGTCTGGCAAAACCAGCGACAACATCGACTCAGAAAGCTGCTTGAGCTGAATCCTGGTATATCTGGTAGGGTGCGCCCCGCGCACCTTCTTCGCTTACTGATGCGTTTTTCAGACGGTGCGCATGGTGCACCCAACAAAATACTGCATGCCTGAGTATATAAATGCAGTGCTGCCTCTGATTACGTATACAAAAAATTAAACGCAAACTCTGAAATCCGTCATGCCGGACTTGATCCGGCATACAGCGGCGTTGTCTGCATACGTATCTGGCTCTTCAAAGGCAGTCTGTAAAATCACAGATCTTCTGCGGGCACGGGTGACGCAAGCGATAAGGCTAACGCCACTGGATGCCGGATCGGGTCTGGCATGACGACTGAGAGGCAAATTGCTGACGACGGATATTGCCGTGCATTGAGCGCACGTCAAAAAATATCAAGGAACATGGCGCAACATACAAAAAGCCCGCAACAGTTTTCTGTTGCGGGCTTTTCGCTTGCAGATGGTCTTGTAAAACCAAACTGCAAAAACTTACTTCTTCACACCCAGTTCACGCAAACGTTCTTGCAGATAACTGCCAGAAGTATGACGCTCTGACAGCACCACATCTGCACGTGGGTGCAGGAACAATGGCAGCGAGATGCGGGATTTTTTCGCTTCTTCACCGGTAGGGTTCAGCACGCGGTGGATAGTCGATGGGTAGTAACCGGCCGATGCTTCATCGAGCATGTCGCCGATATTCACGATCAGCATGCCAAAGTCGCAGGGTACATCATGCCAAGCATCGTCCTTGCCTTGCACTTGCAAACCAGCCTGGGTTGCCGCAGGCAGCAAGGTCAGCAGGTTGATGTCGCCATGGGCAGCGGCGCGTACTGCGTCCGGTTCTTCATCACCACGCAGTGGCGGGTAATGCAGAACGCGCAGCAGGGTCAGGTCGCTGTTGGTGATCATGTCTGACAGAGGCATGGAATACTTGGCCTTGACGTCAGCAGGTGAATGATCTTCTACCCATTGCAACAATTCTGCTGCCAGCTTGGCACCATCGTCATAATACTTGCGCGCAGCATCCGACACTTCAGACGGATAACGGCCTGTCGGGTAGATGTGATAAAACTCTTTCAGGTCACGCTTGGTCTGGCCTTTGGCTGTCTCAGAAATTTTTGGCGAAAAATAGCCATCCATTTTCTCGGCATCAAAGTCATACTTGTTCTTCGCATCGGTCTGGAAAAACTCATACCATTCCTTGTAGATGGTTTCCAGTGTGCTTTGCGACAGCGGATGATTGGTTAATACACCAAAACCGGTACGGTGCAGGCTTTCAGTGAATTTTTTCGCAGCATCGGGTGCGCGATAATCAACTGGTTCTATGAACATGATGGCCTCCTTATTTCGACAATGGAGCCAGTGGGGACTGTAGCCAGCTGGATGCCAGGGTGGTATCGATCAATTGTTTACATGCCTCTGCATCCACCTTCATGCAAACGCGTGTTTCTGGTTTGCTGGCTTCCCAACCTGCCTGTGGATAAGGGATAGGCAGTTTTGCCATCATGGTCTGGCCATTGCCTATACCTTCTTTGGCAACGCGTACGCGGCCAGAGCTGGTTTCGAAAATCTGCGGTGCCACCAGCCAGACAAATGCCAGGACATCATGGCCATAGCAGGCGTGGCCCAGATCCGGGCGTATGCTCTGGTAGAAGTTGGCGTAGAAGTTGACTGCATGCGACAGGGTATCCATCGCTACGTGCTTGTGTTTTTCTGCCAGGGCAGCGAAGAAGGTAGAAGGCAAGACCACGCGGTGCGTGACATCCAGACCCACCATGGTCAAATCCCAGCCTGCGGTAAAGACCAGATCAGCCGCGTCCGGGTCATTCCAGACATTCGCTTCTGCCACTGGTGACACATTGCCTGGTTCATCAACAGTACCAGCCATCAGCACGACTTGCTTCAACAGTTTTGGCAGTTGTGGTTCCATCTTCAGGGCCAGACCCAGGTTACCCAATGGGCCAACCGCGACCAGGGTGATTTCACCCGGATGCTGGCGTGCCATCTTGACGATGAATTCTGCCGCGCTTTCTACTTCTGCCTTGCCACCGACTTCAATACGGCTGTTCAGGTTACCCAAACCATCAGCACCGTGGATGAAATCTGGCGGCATGCCAGGTGCTTTGGCGAAAGGTACAGGTACGCCTTGCGCGACAGGGATATTGCGGCCCGCAATGCGCGTCAGGTACAAGGCATTGATGGTGGCTTGCTCAACATGGACATTACCAAACGTAGTCGTGATACCAACCACATCGATATCAGGATGTGCCAGCGCGAAATACAAGGCCATTGCATCATCGACGCCTGGATCCGTATCAAAGATGACTTTATGTTTTGCTGTTGTTGACATGTGTATGCTCTCCAAAATTACACCGGCTGGCCATTGGGCAGAACCCAGTCGCGATGTGAATTGTTGCAGTTGACCCGGTTCAAGGAGGTCGAAATTATGTTTTAAAACCTTAGACCGAAAAGCTCACTACAGAGACACGGAGGGGGCACAGAGAAAAGCGAGCGAGGAGCCGAAGTGTTGGTATTGTTGTAGGTTGGGCTACGGTTTACCAGCCCAACACTCGGCGTTTCAAATACGTACTCGTCGATTGTAGGTTAAGTGTTGGGCTGATGAAGCGTAGCCCAACCTACAAACCTGCCAACCTCCTCGGCTCTTTTCTCTGTGCCCCTCTGTGTCTCCGTGCCTCTGTGGTGAGAGGTCTTATGTTTTTCAAATTACCGTGATTTCACAAACGGCTGACCTATCGCTTTCGGGGCGACGGACTTTGCCATCAAGCCTGCCAACACGATCACGGTCACGACGTAAGGTATCATTTGTATCAGGGAACCCGGTACCTTGCCTATGCCAGGGAAGACCACGCCTTCTATCTGGACTTGCAGGGCGGCGAAGAAGCCGAACATCAGGCAACCAAGTGCCGTGTATAAAGGCCGCCAGTTGCCAAACACCAGCGCTGTCAAGGCCAGGTAGCCATTACCGGCTGACATGTCGCGCAGGAAGAAGCCACTTTGTACGATGGACAGATAGGCACCGGAGAATGAGCACAGCACGCCAGCGCATAGCATGGCCATGAAGCGGGTACGTTCTACATTAATGCCCGCCGCATCTGCCGCATGCGGGTTTTCACCGACGGCACGCAGGCGCAGACCAAAGCGGGTATGGTACAAGACCCAGTGCACGACAGGGATCAGGGCAAATGCCAGATACACCAGCACACTATGCCCACCGATGAGCCTGGTATAAAACCAGCCCAGGAAAGGGATGTTGGCAACAGCGGCTGAACCTGGCAGCACGATATCAAACAAACGCGCATCACCCAGGTCAGGCGTGCGGCCACCCTGCTGGAAGAAATATTGGGCAACCACAAAGGTTAAACCACTGAGCGCGATATTAAGGGCAATACCGGCGACCAGCTGGTTACCCTTTTGCGTGATGCTGACAAAGCCTTGCAACAGGGCGATGGCAGCAGAAATACCGACGCCAGCCATGATGCCCAGCCAGGGGTTCTTGGTCACAAAGGCCACAGCAGCAGAAACAAAGGCGGCGGCCAGCATCTTGCCTTCCAGCGCCAGATCGACCACGCCGCTGCGTTCTGCAAACAGCCCAGCCATGGCAGCAAACATCAATACCGGCGCATTGCGTATGGTCGATACCAGGATGCTGGAAAATTGAAAATCATCAAACATCATTTTTCCTTACGCTTGAGCAGGGCAGACAGGGCAGGGGCATACAGGTTTTCCATGGCACCGCAGAACAGGATGATCAAACCCTGGATAAAGATAAACGTCTCTGGCGGGATATTGGCTTTTTCCAGCGACAGATCAAAACCACCCTGTATCAGCGCACCAAACAGGATGGAAGACAGCAAGATACCCACCGGATGCTGCCGCCCCATCAGGGCAATCGCGATACCGATAAAACCGGCGCCGGCAGGGAAGTTCAGCGGCAGGTAATGGGTAGAACCCATGATGGAATTAACCGCCGCCAGGCCCGCCAGTGCACCAGATACCATCATCGTGATGATAATGGTTTTGCTGATGGAGATGCCGGCATAGTGCGCCGCATGCTGGTTCAGGCCAGTGGCACGCAACTGATAACCCCAGGTCGTGCGCCAGACCACGACGCCATAAATCACTAGCGCCACCAGGGCCAGCACAAAGCTGATGTTCAACGGTGTTTCACCCAGTACCGGCAAAATACTATTCAGCTTGGGCAACCACGAGGCATCGGCAAACATGCGGCTCGAGGTATTTTGCCCACCCATAGGCACCAGGATGCTGATGATCACAAAATTCATCAGGCAGGCAGCGATGAAGTTGAACATGATGGTCGTCACCACCACGTGGCTGCCGCGTTTGGCTTGCAGATAACCCGGCAAAAAAGCCCAGGCTGCGCCAAAGGCGGCACTGCCCAGCATGGCCAGTGGTATCAATAACCAGCCCGGCACGGAAGAGTCCAGCCACAGCAAGACCAGGGTCAGGCCCAGGCCACCGAGATACATCTGGCCTTCACTGCCGATATTGAACAAGCCGGCCTGCATGGCCACCGACACGGACAAACCAGTGAAGATAAAAGTCGCTGCATAAAACAGGGTGTAACCCAGGCCTTCTGGGTTCAGCACCGCAGCATTGATGAGGATGCCAAGGCATTCTACCGGGCTTTCACCGAGCAGATAAATCACACCCGCCGCGACCAGTAAGGCGGAGAACAGGTTTAACAGCGGCAGGGCAAATGCGGTGGCCCAGCGTGGGAGGTCGGCTTGATTCATCTTTGTTTGGTCGCTTGTCTGTGCTTGTCTGTATTTGCTTGTTCTTGCAATATTCTTACCAGGGCTGGATTATCCTTGGCACTCGCTTCGTACTTAATACTTACTGCGCTTAGTGCGTATGGATGCCACCCATGAGGCAACCTATCTCGGTTGCATCAAATTCTTCTGCCTTCAGTTCACCGGTGATGGCACCACCAGAGATGACCAGGATGCGGTCAGCCAGGGCGCGTACTTCTTCCAGTTCTACCGATACCAGCAAAATCGCAATGCCAGCATCACGCATCGCCAGCAGGCGGGTATGCAGGCTTTCTATCGTGCCTATATCCACACCACGGGTAGGCTGGCCTACCAGCATCAGTTTTGGGTTGGCCGCAATCTCGCGCGCCATCACCACTTTTTGCTGGTTACCGCCAGACAGCAGGGCGATACGCAAATGCGGGTCAGCCGGGCGCACATCAAATTTCGCCAGCAAGTCTGTACAATTTTTCAAAATACTTTTGTAATCGAGCAAACCAAAGGACTTGCCGAGTTTTTTCTGATAACCCAGAAAACTGTTCATCATCACCGGGAAATTCTTGACAACGGCATCACGCAAGCGGTCTTCTGGCACATGGGCTATGCCCAGGTCGCGGAAAGTCGCTGGCAAACCGTCGGCATCCTTGCGGCCAGCAAACGGTAAATCCTTGCCCTGCATTTGCAGCTTGCCACTGGTGGGCAGGCGCATGCCGCTCAAGATTTCCAGCAATTCACTCTGTCCATTGCCAGAGACACCGGCAATCGCCACGATTTCACCCGCACGGATATTGAAACTGACATTCTTCAACAGGCTGACTTTTTGCGAGTTCACCAGGTTCAGGTCCTTGACTTCGAGTACCGTCTCGCCCGGCGCATAGGCAGCACGTGGCAAGTGGGTGACTATCGGGCGGCCCACCATCATCTCGGCCATTTGTGCCGTCGTGGTGTCCCTGGTCGCGACCGAACCGATGACAGCTCCACCGCGCATGACGGTGACCTGGTCAGTGATTTCCTGTATCTCTTGCAGTTTGTGGGTAATCAGGATGATGGTCTTGCCCTGTTCCTTGAACAGGCGCAGCACCTCAAACAATGAAGCTGTCTCCTGCACCGTCAATACGGCGGTAGGCTCATCCAGGATCAGGATATTCGCGCTACGGTAAATCTGCTTGAGGATTTCCACCCTTTGCTGCACACCGACCGACAAATCCTGTATCGTCGCCAGCGGATCTACTTCCAGAGAATAGCGCTGGCAAATTTCGCGCAATTTTGCTTCAACTTCATGGCGCTTGGGTTTCAGGCGAAAGCCGCCTTCTGTGCCCAGCATGACATTGTCTAGCACTGTCATGTTCTCGACGAGCATGAAATGCTGATGCACCATGCCTATGCCCAGGTTGATCGCTTCCTGGCTGTTGCGGATATGCTGTTCTGCGCCATTGATGAGCAGCTTGCCGCTGTCGGCGCGGTAATAGCCATACAGTATGCTCATAAGCGTGGACTTGCCGGCGCCGTTTTCACCAATCACGCCATGGATGGAGCCCGGCGCGATGGAAAAGCTCACATCACGATTGGCCTGCACCGCGCCAAAACGTTTGGAGATCTGTTGAAATTCGACTGCTGGCTGCATACTTTAGCGTTTCTTTAAAATACGATGTGCGACAGATTGGGCTCTAAACATCAATCAGGGCGCAAAGTACCTGAAAAGATACTGCGCCCTTCATACATTGCTACTACTTATGGCTACTACTTTGTAAAAACGATCAGACCGGACACTTATTGCCGTCGCGGAAATCAGCGACCTTGACCTTGCCATTGATAATGTCTTGCTTGGCCGCGTTGACACGTTTTTCCATGTCAGCACTGACGACGCTGCGGTTATCCTTGTCCAGCGCCCAATCTACGCCGCCTTCTTTCAAGCCCTTGTATTGGGTCCCGCCTTTCCAGCTACCGTTTTTCAACTGCATGAAGCTGTCATAAATGGCTTGATCTACACGCTTGACCATGGATGTCAGCATGCTGCCTGGATGCATGTAGTTCTGGTTGGAATCAACACCTATACCCAGCTTGCCTTTTTCTTTTACCGCTTGCAAAGTGCCCATACCGCTACCACCGGCTGCTGCAAAAATCACATCAACGCCGCGTTCAAACTGGGCGCGTGCCAGCTCGCCGCCTTTGGCCGGATCATTCCAGGCTGCTGTGGTGGTGCCGACCATGTTTTGTACAACATCAATCTTGGGTTCAGTAGCTTTTGCACCTTGTGCATAGCCACAGGCAAAGTTGCGTATCAGCGGGATATCCATGCCGCCTACAAAGCCTACTTTTTTGGATTTGCTGGCAATCGCAGCTGCCACGCCCACCAGGTAAGAACCTTCCTGTTCCTTGAACAGCACAGAACTGACATTGTCACCCGTAGCAATACCGTCGATGAGAACGAATTTGGTTTTTGGGAATTCCTTGGCGATGTTTTGTACCGCCTGTGCCTGGCCAAAGCCGATGGCGGCGATCAAATCGACATTCTTGCGGGCCAGATTGCGCAAGACCTGTTCAGTCTGGGTGTCGCTGGCGACTTGTACTTCGATGAAGTTCAGCTTGGTTTCTTTCTTGAAACGCTCTGCGCCTTCAGATGCTGACTGGTTGAAGGACTTGTCAAACTTGCCGCCTGCGTCATAGATCACTGCAAATTTAAGGTCTGCAGCATAAGCACTGGCCGCGCCGCCGACAGCCATCAGGGTCGCCAGGGACAGGCAGATTTGCTTGAGTTTCATGAAATTTCCTTCATCAGATGTCGTTGTGCTGTGCTCACAAAGAGCATGCAGCGCCCAAATTAAAAACCATGTTTTCTGCTGCCACAGCCTGGGCTTTGTAAAAAATCAAGCCAGTCTTGAAAGCCTGTGCAAGCCTAACATGGTGCAGACATTTCGTTTCAGCCACGCGGGCGAAATTTTATCAAAAACAGTGTTGGTACCGGTGGCGGGGCATGATTTAGTGCCCGCGCCCAATATTGGTGCCATTTTTTGACGGCAACTTGGTCGTCATTCTCAATTTATTGCCCGATCAGGCAGCCTTGCCAACCGCCATGAAGTCCAGCACTTGCTGGCGTTGTGGTATGGATGTCTGTGCACCCAGCTTGGTGACAGTCAGTGCGGCAGTGTATTGCGCTTCGCGGCTGGCGTCCATCACGCTCAGGCCGTTTGCCAGGCCAACTGCAAAGGCGCCGACAAAGGTGTCACCAGCAGCAGTAGTATCGACCACATCGACCTTGACAGCCGGGATGAACTGGCTGCCTGTGCTCTCAGTGATCAGGGCACCATGCTCACCCATGGTCAGCAAGACCGTGCCTGTACCACGTTGCAAGATTTGTTCCGAGGCTGCTTTGGCACTGGCCTGATCAACGACCGTCACGCCACTCAGTTGCGAGGCTTCGGTTTCATTCAGGATCAGGTAATCGACCTGGGCCAGCAAGGCATCGGTCAGGTCTTGCGCCGGGGCAGGGTTCAAAATCACTTTGACACCCTTGGCGTGGGCAATTTCTATCGCGCGGGTGACGGTAGCAAGCGGGGTTTCAAGTTGGCAAACCAGTAACTGTGCGCCTGCGATGGTGGCAGTAGCTGCCTCAACCTGGGCCGGGGTCAATGTTGCATTGGCTCCTGCTGCCAGCACGATGCTATTGTCGCCGCCATCTTCTACCAAAATGCCAGCCACGCCTGTGGCGACACCGGCTACGCGCGCCAGGTGAGTCAGGTCCATGCCCTCGGCGGCCAGGCAATCATGCGAAAAACTGCCAAAGCCATCATCACCCACCGCACCGATAAAACTGACCTGCGCGCCCTGGCGGGCAGCGGCTACGGCCTGGTTGGCCCCTTTGCCACCGGGAATCTGACAAAATTCATGGCCATGCAGGGTCTCGCCCAGGGCCGGCATGCGCGGCGTGCGAAAAACCAGATCCATATTGACGCTGCCGACTACAGTGATGCGTGGCTTCATGATGCTTTTTTCTCGGTAAAAAGTTGTCGCGCAATCGTTTGCGCAATCGATTTCGTATTTAACTATGGAGCCTGTTTAACGTCAAGCGCAATCTGATTTTTTGGTCAAAAATTGTGCAAAATCGCGGCAGTCAGACAACCATAGTAAAAATATTGTTTTCAGTCTGTTTTGCTGGCATTGTCAGAGTGAGAATTTGCTGCATTGCATCAGAATGCATCAGACCGTCGCGTAATGAAAAAATATCATTGTTGCTAGAGAATTCCATCTAATTTGCCAGCGCGGGCTGATTGTGGGGCTGCCACAGTGAGATGTCAAATGCATCAGCATGGGCGCGCTGTTCATTTCTCTGGGTTTTGCGGGTGATTTTTATCAGTTTCAATGAAAAAATGATTTATTTGATATCGCAACAGGCAGATTGATCAGGCAAATCGCATACAACGGCGATCTTTCGATGCTTTCAAAAAATGTGCCTGCTCGTAGCGCTGTTAAAATCTGGGTTGATGATTTGAGCAAGAGACAATGATGAGCAGCAAAACAGACAACAAATTCTTATCTTTATGCCGCGCTGCCTACAAGCGCCAGGGTATGCGCATACTTTGTGCTGCCGGCCTGATCGCTGCTGCGGCTTCCTACCGCAGCAAGCAGTTTGATGTGGAGATCATGTTCAAGCTGCTGCTGGTGAGCGTGGGATTTTTTCTGGTAGCCGTGCTGATTGAATGGCAGCGGGAAAAATTCCTTGGTAAGAAATAGTTGGCAGTCGCTGAGCTGAGGGGTAAGGCTCAGGTTGGCACAGGGCGGCGCAATGCTGGTTCTGCCAGTGCGACAAGGCGGTTGGAGCGGGTGTCGTCGCCCATCAATAATCCGCCGTTGACTTCTTTACTGATTGTCGCTGGTTTGGCTGCCGCAAGCTGAGGTGAGTCTGGAGTGGTGCCTGCCCCCTTGCCGGGATTCGCATCCGACAATTTGTCGCGCAAGATGTTGATGGGGGATGCTGGTTTGCTTTCACCTTCTTTAGGCTGCTCTGGTTCGCTCTCTTCAATATTGACCGGACCTGGTGGTTTGCCCTTGACGGCTTTGGCATTCGTGGTGATATAGATGTCTTCGGGCTTGCCGGTATTGGGCGCAATGCCTGTGATTTTGTATTGCTGTTTATGGGTTTGCTCGTCTATATAAGCCTCGGATTTGACTTTGCTATAACCTTTTCTTTGAGCGAGCGCGATTAAACCACCTTCTACATTTTCCGCGCCTTTATGCTCCATCGCTTTTGGCACCGATTTTCCGGTTGAGAAATGCGTCACCCTTAAGGCCGAGTCTGTATCTGCCGTTTTTATATGTTGACTTGCTTCGCCGCTGGCTTCATTGATTGCATTTTCCGTACGCGCATTACCAGCCTTGATTTCCCTGTAACCAGGCAGATGAGTTTTTTCTGCCAGCTTGTCGGCATCAGACAAGTCCAGTGTTCCTTTCTGGTTGAGCTTCTCCGGTAAGCTCACATGCGCGCCCATTTTGTTGAGAACGTCCGTTGCATTGTGGCCTGCTATTGTTGCTTTGGTTTTTACATCGTAGTCAAGAATAACGCCGCGCTGCGTCAAAGTTGGTTCTATGCTGGCCCTGGTTTCTGCGCCAGTTTCATATTTGCTGCCTTTGCCCAGAATTTTGCCAGCACCTATTTCAGCCTTGTTGATGCGGGCTTGTCCATGTTCATCCACTGTGGCATCTACACCGGCATTCACAATGCCGCGACTGATGGACATGCTCGAAGTACGCTCACCAGTCTCCCCATTTTTTTGGTATTCGACATTGCCCGCACTGACCTTCTGATTTCCCGCAGTATCACCCTTTACACTGGCTCCCGCAGCTTTTACTTCAGCTGATGTCACACCTGTTTCACGGTCTCTGCTGATCGTGCCAGGTCCTGCCTGCACGGTCAGGTGCTCTTTGTCGATGGTGGCTTTGACGCCTTTATAGCTTGCCTCTGCTGATTTCTCTTTAATGTCAACCGTGACTTTGCCATTTCCGCTGCTTGCTTCAACTTTGCCGTCTTTGATGTTATCAGTCATATCTGTAATCAGTATTCCGTTTTGTTTGATCTGTCTATTTTTGCGGATGGAAATCAGGGATTTCCAGGCAATGTCATCATCAGCACATTGTCACCACTGATCACGGCGAAATTATTTTTGTCCACCGTGGTGATGCCCATGGGGCGATAGAGGCGGCCAGGCAAACTGCCAGTCTGTATACGCCGGTAGCCATCTACGCCTGCGATCGTGGTTATCTTTCCTTTGGGGTTGATCTTGCGTATGACGTCGTTGTCGTAGTCGCTCACCAGCAGATTGCCTGCATGGTCCATGGCGATACCCCAGGATGTCCCGTAAATGTCCTGAGTGCTATGAGGCCCAATAAATCCGGCAGCGAATTTATTTTCAGTAATAGTAGTTAGTTTGCCATTCGGAGTAATTTTTCTTACAGATGTGCGGTCAGTGACATAAAGATTTCCAGTTGGATCAATCGCCAATGCTATTGGATCAACCAGGTTTCCGGTTTTTCTGTCGCCATCGCGCGGCTTGTTGCTGCCATTGGGTTTGCCCATCAGCGTAGTGACCACGCCAGCCGGACTGATCTTGCGTATCTGTTTATTGCCGTTGTCAGCAACATAGACATTGTCGTGCTTGTCTATCGCCAAACCGATGGGGCTGTTGAAGCGAGCTGCAAGCACCGTCCCATCAACACTACCCGCTTTGCCTGCCTTGCCTGCAAATGTCGTCACTACTCCGGCAGCATCGATTTTACGTATGCTATGGTTTTCCCGGTCGCTGACGTAGAGATTACCCTTGCTGTCGAATATCAATGCAGACGGTATATTGAATTGCGCTTCAGTACCAATGCCATCGTTGCTACCCCGCTGATCAATCATGCCGGCGACGGTGCTCACCACGCCTGAGCTGCTGATCTTGCGTATGGTATGGCGATAATCTGTCAAATACAGATTGCCATTGTGGTCTGCAGTAATAGCTGAGGGGCTTGAGAATCTTGCCTCAAGTGCGGGGCCATCCTGGCTAATTGTGGGGTAGACCGGCCCTGACAGGGATGCAGCCATGCCACCGTCTTTAACCTTGAGTATGTTGCCATCTCGCTGGCAAATAAAAATATCACCATCAGGCGCGAGTATCAGTCCGCTGGGCTCGCTATAGAGTTCGTTTTTCTTGTTCCTGACAAAAGAATGGACATCGCCAGATGGCTTAATTCGACGGATTTTGCCGCTGCTACGGTCCGCAACGTAAACACTCCCATCCGCATCAGCAACCATGCCATCAATCTCACCATATTCTATTTCCTGATCATTCTTGTTTTTATCAAATTTTTCTGGCCCTACCGATAAGGTCGATACAATGCCCGCTGGCGTGATGCGGCGTATGATCATTTCACCTGCATCGTTGACGATCAAATTACCTGCTGCGTCAAATACCAGTGCCTTGGGTCTGAGGAAGCGGGCTTGCCTGCCTGCGCCTTCTGCATTACCTTCCTTGCCTGATACACCAGCCCAGGTGCTGACCATGCCATCGGGAGTAATCTTGCGTATGCTGTGGTTCTCATAGTCGGCTACATACAGGTTGCCAGCAGCATCGATCTTCACATCGGTGGGAGTATTGAAACGTGCTTTTGCTGCCGGACCATCGGCGGTGCCGGGCGCGCCCGCCTTGCCAGCGACTGTGCTGACCATGCCATCCGGGCTGATCTTGCGTATGCTGTGATTGCCTGAATCGGCGACATATAAACTGCCTGCCTTGTCAAAGACCATGCCGCTGGGCAAACGGAAGCGTGCCTGGGTAATCGCACCGTCTGTGCTGCCCGGCTGTTCTGCCTTGCCTGCCAGAGTACTGACTGCGCCATCTGCTTCTATCTTACGTATCGTGTGATTGCCAGGGTCGGTGACGAACAGCTTGCCCTCGTCATTCATCGCTGTACCAATGAAGGCATCAAATTTCAAGAAATTGGTATTAAATCTCGCCACCGATGCAGGCCCGTCTGCAATGCCAGAAGGCGTATCGCCAGAACCAGCGAGCAAACGCAGCGTACCTTGTTGTGATGTCTGCGGCTGCGCAAAGCCTGGCAAGCTCAGGCTGGATAAAACCAGAGTCAGGGTCAGCAGGCAAGAGCTGCTTGTCTTGCGTGAAATTGAGGTGACATATCCCTGCATAATAGCCCTGTAAAAATAGCGATAAGCTGCGGCAAAAAAAAAGCGTAAAAAATCAAACGCTCTTGCTGACAAGTGAAGCATGAACATGTTTGCCCGAAGCAATAAAAAGTGGATTATTTTACAATGTGCGGGAAAGCGAAAAACAGAGGCGCTTGAATACGAGGGGTATTTATTGTTACCGCATGTTACGGCTTATGTATTAGAAAAGGCGTGGAAGGGGAGAGGTGTGGGAGGATAGAAGAAGGAGACAGGAAGTGCAAGGAGAGGAGCAGGCATGCAATAGAATTCGCATGCCCTCAAAAGTAGCGAGCCCTAAAATGACTGCAATCTACCAGCGCAACTGCGGCATGTGTATGCCAGGCACGATACCAAAAGCAGACAGCACGATGATGATCAGCAAGACGATGAACAACACGCGTACAACCTGTGCCACCGGAGCAGGCAGGGGCAAGAAACCAACCAGCCACCAGATCAGGCCGAATACAACAAGATAGATAATGAGATTGACGAGCTGAACCATGATTCACCTATTTAAAAAAAGACGATGAAGTGGCAAGCATGCGTGCGTCGTGAAACCGTGAATCAAGGAAACAACGACAGGCACATGCTTGCCAGCAGGCTTACTTCTGTGGCACGACGACGATGGTGTCGCCTGGTTTGCCTGGCTCACCTGGCTTGCCATCTGCACCTGCCGGGCCAGTGGCGCCGACTGAGGCTGCTGCTCCTTGTTCACCCTGGGCGCCAGTTGCGCCGGGCGCTCCTGGTGCACCTGGTGCACCGGCAGGGCCAGGTACTGCAACTGGCACAGCCACTGGTACGGCTACAGGCACTGGAACAGCGACTTCTGTAGGCTTACGGTCGCAAGCAGTGGTTGCCATTACAGCAGCGAGTGTCAAAGCAAGGATAGAGATTTTCATGGGATTAGCCTCGGTAAATTAAATTTCAAAATAGTTCAATAACAATGCCATCACAGGATGCGCGCAATAAAGTTTTGCATCCGTACGCTGACGAACATACCGTGAATTTTTTTTGACCTATATTGGCGATACCGGTAATACAAAGTGAAGTACAAAACCCCGGCTATCTGCGCTGTAAAAGCAATGGGTGTGGCTGGCGGGGATGAAATAGATCAAAGAAGAGAAAAACCGCAGACCTGTAAAGTCTGCGGTTTTTTTTGTAACTGGACATTAAAAATTTTTAATTACGCCTTTACACTAAGAAAATTTAGTACTAATATTTCTTAGTGCTAAATTTTCTTAGTATTTGTTTTTGAGAATAGGCGTAATTCATGGATAACATTGCTGGAACCCCGGTTGAGGGTGATAACTTCTTTGGTCGAAGTGCAGAAGTGCTGCGGCTGGCCGAGATTCTTGAGAATGACGACATCTTATTGTTAGGGCCGCGTCGTATTGGCAAGACATCAATTTGTCGCGCAGTAATGGCGCAGGTACGCACCAATAAATGGCACGCGATTGAAATTAATGTCGCTGCTTGTGAAGACGAGTTGGCTTTTTTGGCAAAGCTGCATGATGCCCTTGCACCAGAACTCTCCACTTTAAGTAGCAAAATCAAAGGCACGTTTACCAATGCCGTTGATGCGCTGCATGCTCGTATCAAGTCATTCAAGATACCTATTCCTGGTGCGGGACCGGTTGAAGTGAATTTAGCGGATAAGGTAGCAGAAGATTGGATTGAGTTGGGTAATGATGTATTGCGCCTGCTGATTCAAGCCAATCAACGCTGGCTAATTTACATTGATGAGTTGCCGATTATGCTTTTCAACATCATTCGCAATGATGATAAAACAGGTGTACAGAGAGTGCGTCTTTTTCTTGACTGGTTCCGCAATGATGTCCGTGCCTTGCCAGACTCACATTCGATCAGGTGGTTAGTGTCTGGTTCAGTTGGTTTAGACACTTTAGTGCAGCAACATGGTATGGCCGATACGATCAATAGCTTGAATCATCAGAATTTGGTAGCCTTTACAGAGGAAGTTGCAAAAGCGATGTTGCTCAAATTGGCCGAACGCTACCAGTTAGAACTTGGTGAAGAAGCTGCTGGCAAGCTTGTAGCTGAAGTGCAATGGGCGCAACCATACTATCTACAAAAAGCCTTTCACCACTTACGGCACAGAGCCAGTATCGATAAAGACATAGATATCATCAGTCTGATAGAACCTTCAATCAATGACATGGTACAACCAGGTTCAGACAATGACTTCCACCATTGGGAGCAGAGACTGACATTGCAATTAGGTGCAAATCAAGCAGCGCATGCTGTTGCTTTGCTGAGCTTTGCCGCGAAAGACTTTACTGGCGCAAGACCTGAAAATCTGCTGGCAGTATTAGAAGGACGAATGCCGAATGATGATGCTGAAAGGCATAGGGAAGTTTTCATCAATCTGCGGGATATTTTGCAAAGAGATGCCTATTGGTGGCCTGATGAAAGATCCGGGGACAAACGTTATCGCTTTCACCTTGAGCCCTTGAGACGTTGGTGGATCAGAAGGAATACACTGTAATGAGCCACCACTACAATCCCGACTGGCTTAGTGACGATGCCTTGCTTGCCAGTTTTGTTGCACGACAAAACGATTTTGCTTTTCTCAATGCAGAATTAGCCAGAGCGCCATTACAGGGCAATGTCCAACATTATTTGTTGGTTGGTGTACGAGGCGCAGGGAAGACCACTTTATTAAAGCGCCTGGCTGTCGCTATACGGCGTGACCAGGAATTGAGTAATCATTTGATTGCCCTGTCTTTTCCTGAAGAGTTGTATCAAGTAAAAAATCTCTCTGATTTTTGGTGGGCGGCATGCGAAGCCTTGATTGATGAACTTGATCATCTTGAGCAAACCAATGAAGCGGAGAGGCTATTGCTTGCAATTGACCAATCCCGCAAAAACGTGGGCAAAGATAACGATACTATTGATGCAGGCTTCAAGCTCTTGCAAGAGACCTGTGCCCGTTTGCAAAAGCGCCCGGTTATGCTGGTTGATAATCTCGACATGCTTTTTGAACGTATCGATAAATCCGGCCGCAAACTCAATAATCCGCACTCACCTGCCTATTGGGCTTTGCGCGAAGCACTCTCCACAAATATGTCACCTATAGTTATCGGTGGCTCTGTGCGGTTGACTGACGCATTTACAGATTACGATAAAGCATTCTATGATTTTTTCCTGCCTAAGCGTTTGGGTAAGCTAAGTCTGGAAGAGGTGCGTATGGTGCTGGAAAATTTGGCAGACGCGCAAAACCTGCAAAAAGTCAAAGAAAAACTGCATACCAACCCGGCACGCATTGAAGCACTATTCGAATTGACTGGTGGTAATCCACGGGCGCTTGGTTTTATTTTTGAACTGCTGCGCATTGGTCCCAACAGTCGTGCTGTGGAAGATTTTGAGCGATTGATGGACATGACAACACCTTATTACAAAGCGCGTATCGAGGAACAGTCTGAGCAAGCCCAAGTCATTATGCATGCATTGGCTGTATATGATTCCGAATTGGGCTTGCGCTTTGGTCATACCGCCGCAGAATTAGGCCGTTACACAAATCTGCCAACCAGCAGTATTTCTGCCCAATTGAGCTTGATGGAAAACGACGGACTGATAGAAAAATCACACGTCCATGGCCGTACACAATATCGCATTGCAGAACAAATGTTCCGCCTGTGGTTACAAATGCGTGCGACACGCCGGATACGTCAAAATGTGATTTCATTGGCGAAGTTTTTTGAGGCAATGTATGACCAAGAGGAGTTGCAAGCTAAGTTGAAAGACGATTGTGGAGTCAGTGCGTTAGCGGGCGCAAAGTACGCATTTGCTGTTGCATCTACTCGGAATGTTAGTTTGGCCCTTCGTAATGAAGCAGAAGCTTATGGAACTGAACGAGTCAGGGATTATATTGAGCTGTACGGTGGTGAAATTGAAGATTATTTATCCATTGATGATAATCGAGAAGGTTTTGTGTATAGGGAAGGGAATTCGAGTGGTTTTGATATTGAAGTTGAGGGGTTGCGAGAAAAATTTAAGCGAGTAATACTAGACGAGGAATTTGTAATTGCTGAAAAAATATGTCGACAATTGATAGACATTAATCCTAATGATGCTGAATCATGGTTTGATCTCGCTCTTTTGATGTATAACCAATTAAAAAGCTTTGAAGATGCCGAAAAGGCTTACCGAAAAGTGATCGAAATTGAACCGAGCCTTTCATGTGGATGGAATAATCTTGGTGTTTTGTTAGACGAACAGTTTGCACGTTACGATGAGGCTAGAACTAATTATTTGAAGGCTATAGAACTTGAGCCAGAAAATCCTAAAGCCTATATCAATATGGGAAATTTATTAGCTTTTAAGTTGCAAGCTTACACGGAAGCTGAGGAATTTTATACTAAAGCGATTGAACTTGATTCGAGCGAATCAATTGCTTGGAATAATTTGGGTACTCTTTTAAACGATAAGCTTGGGCGTTATGATGAATCTGAAAAAGCATATCGGAAAGCGATTGAATTAAATCCAAAATATTCAACGGTCTGGGATAATTTGGGTAATCTTTTAAATGAAAAACTTGAACGATATGAAGATGCTGAAAAAGCGTATCGTGAGGTTATTGCTATAAATCCAAATAACCCAACAGCTTGGATTAAGCTAGGTGTCCTTTTGCATTATAAACTTGAACGCTACGATGCGGTTGAGGATTTGTATCGCAAAGCAATAGAACTTGACCCTAATAACGCAGATCCTTGGATTTTTCTAGGTATTTTGTTGATGCTTGAATTGAATCGCTATAGTGAAGCTGAAACAGCTTTTAGAACAGCTATAAAAATTAATCCAAGTGATGCTCGTGCTTGGAATGGACTTTCAATTCTATTAGTTGATTATCTAAAATGTTATGAAGAGGGAGAGCAAGTATTGCGTAAGGCAATAGAGCTTGATGCCGATGATGCGCAATTGTGGACTCGCTTTGGGATATTTCTCACAATAAATTTAGAGCGTTATGATGAAGCTGACTTGGCCTTCCAAAGAGCGATAAAGCTTAAATCTGATGATGCTGGGACTTGGTTGGCTTTTGGTGTTTTGTTGGAACAATTGCGGCGAAGAGAAGAAGCATTGACTGCTTATAAACATGGAATTGAGTTTGATATCATTGAAAATTCATTTTGGAGAAAAAAGTACACCGATTTATTAACTGAATTATGTGTAGAAAACTCCGAGCATGCACTGATAGCCGAAGATAAATACTCTTTAAATGAGGCTTTGAAACGCTTGTTTGAGCATTCTATTGATATTGCAGCTGCGTTAGTTAGTCGTCAGTTCATTGAGACTTTCCTTGCTGTGTTATTAAAAAAGCCCGCATCAGCTTTAATCGTGCTTAACGAAATGCGTAGTCTCGGTTACGAAAGACACGCTCGCCCATTGGTACTGGCATTCGAAGCCGCAATTGAAAATAAAGCTGAAATGCTTGCAGAGTTAGAGCCTGAACTTCAGGGGGCGACCATGCATATGTATGAGCGTCTGACTGGAAAACCAAAGAAAAAAAGGAGTAGAAAATCTGCAAAGATTGCTGAAACAAAGCTTTAGAAAATAGTACAGTTTTGAAACTGCTTCAAAACAAAAAAACAATTGCCCAGAATATGGGCAATTGTTTTTTTGAGGGCTTATTTAGTAGAAGATAACTGTGGTTTAAAAATAAACAGTCCATCCGATTAAGTTACCTCAATCAATGTGTGTTAGTTCGCTATTACTTGGTTTTTGCCTTCAACAGCGTTTTTGGCAAAGGGTTCAGCTCAGGCCAGATATGACTGACAGTCACCGTATTACTCTTGTGGCAGCTAAAGCAATTGGTGCCGCCTGCCCAGTTGACGTTCGAGCCCTGATGCACGGTTTCCATCGTGGTGTTGGCCAGCCTGCTGGTACCGACCTGGTTGATGGCCGTGGCCGGTGCTTTGTCTGAATCAGGTGCGCGGCCACCGGTGGTCCAGGTTGAACCTATCATCAGGTAATTTTTGCGTACATCGCCTGGTGCCAGTTGTGAAATGACGCTATTGTTGATCGACAACAAGTCAGTATTGGATTCAGGCGGGGTGATGACAGGGCCAGCATGGGTAGGGTCAGCCTGGCGTGGATTCTGGTCGGCAGCAGCGCCCCATGGTTTCCAGCGTATGGTGTCATTCGGTTTGACTACGCAAGGCTTGGTAGTGTCGGTGCAAGTGATGCTATTGCCGGAAGCCTTGTACAGGGCCTGGTTGAAAGGGCCTGTTGCGCCATCATGGCTGAACAGCCATTTGCCCTTGGTGTTTTGCGGCACCAGTTTCTCTGCGCCGTTCACATCTATGTATTTGTATTCGGCATTTGGGGTATTGTCCATATGCTCAAAGGTCGCCCAGATCAACTCAGGATTACCTTTCGCACTGCCGACCACGTGCACACCGACCAATGCCAGTTTGGTTTTTTTGTTCTTTACCGCGCCCTGTTTCAGCGACGCTGGCTGGTTGATGCTGACATCTGGTATTTCAGCATCGATGATGATGAATTTCTTTTTGGTTGCTTCATCAAAACCAGTGGTTTCTATCCATGCCAGCTTGACTTCAACAGCCAGCGCTTCTGGGGCTGCCAGGTCACGCAGTCCGGCTTTCTTGGCATAGGCAACCACGTCGGCCAATTCTTGCGCAGTGGTTGGATACATCAGGTTTGCTGGCGCATTCGGTTTTCTCTGCGTCAGGAAGTAGGCGAACAAATCATTCGCGGCAATCGAGTAATACACCAGCGAGCCGTTTTGCGCGACCAGCACATTGCTGCCACCTGCCTGGCCTATGGTCATATCGACTTCATTGCCAGCTGCATCCAGATAAATCAGGCCACCCTTGGCATCCCGCTTGAAACTTTGCACGATATTGCTGTCGGTACTTGCTGCGGTCAGCAAGGCAGTTTGCTTCTTGGGCAGGCGCGCGCGCAGGTTGGCTACCAGATCAGTTTCTATCTGCTTGCCACCCTTGGCCAACAGGTTGACCTTGCCAGTTGCACCTACTTCAGCATGATCTATTTCTACCGTTTTACCAGCCTTGTCTATCGTGGTTGCCTTGCCACTTGGTGCCAGCTTGGGTGGCAAGACTTCAAACAATTTGCCTGACTTGTCAAAGGCCACAGGCAGATTATTCGGCCCCAGTTGCCGCAGCAAAGGGCTGAAGTTCATCGCCTGCCTGGTCAGTTGCGGTATAAAGTTGCGCGCTCCATTGGCGGCTGGTGATACCCCATAGAAAGCTGAAGAAGAGAAGATATGATCGCCACCAGAGAGCCCTTTGGGTGTGGGTGAAGTCAGCCATAAAAACATCTGGTGTGACCATTGATAAAAACTGCAGGCCGACGCATCAGCAAAATTCACGCTGTCGGCAGCCTTGACCAGTCCACCGTTGGTAACACCGGCTGGCTCAAACCATTGCGCGAATGGAATTGGCGCCGGCCCACCGGGATTGGCCGGTGTAGAGGTAGTGCAGGTCGGTTTGGCATCGGGCGGCAGGATTTGCGCCTGTGCCAGCGGACACAGGCAAGCCGTAGCCAGTAAAGAAATGCAGGTAGTCAGTTTCACTGCGTGGGCAGGCTTGCGTTGCTTGCGGTCAGACGTGTTCATGGTTTCCCTCTCGTTGGTTTTGTTTTTATGTGTCGGTAGTGTCAGTAGTGTCATTGGTGATGCGGATTTATCCGGGTACTACCATAGTTTTCAGTATTGGCTGGGCTGCTGATGCCCGTTCTCATTCGCACCCTTCATCTGCATTTGAAAGGTTATCATTTTTTTATTTAAAATTATAAAAAAGATTAGACATTATGTTAATTATTGTCATTTTCGGCCTGCTCTGCGCAATACAAGCTCGTCGCCGGCATTCAAGTTTAAATTTAAAAACATTTGTCTCATGTTGAAAACAATTGTCTATAATGTGAAGAAATCCAAAACCGTCAGGCAAGAACATGACAGCAACACCCTCCAAAAAAGAACAGCTTTACCAGCTCATCGCTGCCCAGCCTTTTATCTCGCAGCAAGAGCTGGCAGACCAGCTAGGTTTGTCACGTTCTGCCGTGGCCGGGCATATTGCCGCGCTGATACGTGACAAACGTTTGCTGGGCCGGGCCTATGTTTTGCCTGATCAGCGGCCCGTGGTGTGCATAGGCGGGGCGAATATCGACCGCAAGTTGCGCACATTGGGGCCGGTGCAAATGGGTACCTCTAACCCGGTCAGTCAGCATGAAGCCTTTGGCGGTGTTGCCCGCAATATTGCCGAGAACCTGGCACGCCTGGGCATGCCCACACGTTTGTTGTGCGTGGTTGGTGACGATGCTGCCGGGCGCAGCATGCTTGACCATGCGCAATCCGTTGGCATTGATGTCAAAGCCTGCTTGCAAGCGGCAGGCATGCATAGCGGCAGCTATACTGCTTTGCTCAATGATGAGGGCGACATGGTGCTGGCGTTGGCGCATATGGAATGCTGCGATGCCCTGACGCCAGATTATCTGCATAGCCGCCAGACCCAGCGGGGCAATGCTGCCTTCACCATCATCGACTTGAATTTACCAACAGATAGCATAGGCTTGTTATTGCAAGAAGCGCATCAGCAAGCCATGCCGCTAATGGCCGTGGCTGTGTCTGAACCCAAGATGGCGCGCCTGCCGCAGGATTTGCTTGGCTTGCGCCTGTTATTATTGAACCAGGGTGAACTCGCAGCCGCTGTTGGACATGGCATACAAAGCCAGGCAGAACTGGAAGCAGCCTGCAAACAATTGCAGCAGCGTGGCGTGCAGGACATCGTCGTCACCAAGGGCGTGGCAGGCGTGACTTTTACCAATAATAGCGGTTTGCAGCACATGCCAGCACCACCAGCCAGCGTGCGCGATGCCACAGGTGCGGGTGATGCTTTCGCCGCAGGCGTAGCTTGGTCTTTGTGCCACCAGCCAGATGATCTGCGCCTGGCCTGTGAATATGGTTTGAAGCTGGCCAAACTGACGCTGGAAAGCGATGCGACAGTGGCAGCAACGATCAGCCCGACAATTTTTGAAGAAGCTTAATGCACAACTAATGCGCAATTAATACTCGACTAATACTCGACTAATACTCGACTAATACGCAACTAGTACACGACTTATCCTGTATTTCTACAAAAGGAAACATCATGCAATCTTATCTGGTCTTATCCGACGAAGTCCGCGCTGCCCGCCTGGCGGCCAAGCCTGTGGTGGCACTCGAATCCACCATCATCTCGCATGGCATGCCTTATCCACAAAATGTGCAGACTGCGCGTGAACTCGAACAAATCATCCGCGATGGCGGAGCCGTACCTGCCACCATCGCCATCATGAATGGCAAAATCCATATAGGCTTGAATGACGAAGAACTGGAGTTGCTGGGCAATTCGCCCGACGCCATGAAAGTCAGCCGCCGTGACCTGGCCTATGCACTGACCAATAACAAACTCGGTGCAACGACAGTGGCCGCCACCATGATCTGCGCGGCCCTGGCAGGCGTAGAAGTGTTCGTCACAGGCGGCATAGGCGGCGTACATCGTGGTGCTGAAACCAGCTTCGATATTTCTGCCGACTTGCAGGAACTGGCGCGCACCTCGGTTGCCGTGGTCTGTGCCGGTGCCAAATCCATACTCGACATAGGCCTGACGCTGGAATATCTTGAGACCCATGGCGTGCCGGTCGTCAGCGTAGGCCAGCCAGCCTTCCCGGCTTTCTTTACCGCCGACAGCGGCTACAAGGCAGACTTCCAGCTCGACACGGCAGAACAACAGGCTGAGTTCATCCACGCCAAATGGACACTGGGATTAAACGGCGGCATCGTCATCGCCAATCCTGTTCCGGTTGAATCTGCCATGCCCAAAGAAGAAATAGAATCCATCACGCAAAAAGCTTTGCAACTGGCAGACGAGATGGACATCACTGGCAAGGCCATCACACCTTTTTTGCTGAACCGCATCAAACAAATGACGGAAGGCCGCAGCCTGGAAACCAATATCGCGCTGGTCAAAAACAATGCTGTCGTGGGTACGCAATTGGCGTTGGCCTTGCATCATTTGCGCAAGCGTACGGTGTAAAAAATTTGCCAGTGTGCGCCGTGCGCACCGCTCTCTGAAAAATACGATTGCTGTTATTCAAAGGTGCGCACAGCGCACCCTGCCCATCATCCCGCAGCTATCATGCAGCTCACTCCTGCGGCAATTCATGAATCACCAGCCCCGCATGCGGTGGCAAGGGTTTTTGCCATGACTTGTGGCGCAAGGCGCGTTTGCAGTCGTGGATGCCGGCAGCCCAGCGGGCTTCCATGGTCGCCATGCTGAAATCCACATCCTTGAAATAATTATCGTCCGGCAGCGCCTTCATGATGAGGTGGACGACATTGATGGTATGGTCGCAACCCATCTCCATCAACGGCTTCAACTCTTCTTTCTTTCGTACTGCTGCGGGCAGGTGTTCGGTCAGCGTACGTATTGCGCGTTGCATGTCTTGCATGCGCTGGTAGATCAGCAACTGCTCTGCCGAACGGCTGGCGTACTGTATGCTTTTATAGCGCGTCATGGCAGCAGAGATAGATTCTGGACGGGTCTCTGACGGGTCCCACAGATCAATCATGAAGCACAGCGCATCTGCTTTTCTTTCTTCATCCAGAAAGACATCAAGCGGTGTATTGGAATACACACCGCCGTCCCAATAGGCACGATCGCCTATCTTGACTGGCGCAAAACCGGGTGGCAGGGCGCCGCTGGCCATGATGTGTTCAGGCCCCAGACGACCACGCTTGCTGTCAAACACCACGCCCTGGCCGCTGTCGATATCCACTGCGCAAATGCTGACGCGTATCGGGCCATCGTTGAGGTAATCAAAATCCACATATTTTTCCAGCGTGGCCTTGAGGGGGGATGTGTCGTAAAAACCGGCTTCTTCTATAGGTACCTTGGCATTGATATCCCATGTTGCACCAAAGCGCGGTTTGAAAAACCCATTGACACCCTGCGTAATGGCATTGAGTGTATTGAAGTTATTGGTGAGATTCATCCATGGTGAGAAGGTCGGCCAGAAACTGCCACGGCTGACTGCATCTGGTGCCAGACTATCCCAGAAGGCACGTAGCTGCGCGATACGCTTTTCAGGCGGGTTACCTGCTATCAGTGCACTATTGATGGCACCGATGGAGGTGCCAATAATCCAGTCCAGCGGGGTTTCTGCCTCATGCAATTGCTGATAAACACCCGCCTGATAGGCACCCAGGGCGCCGCCGCCCTGCAAAATCAATACGGTATCCTGGTTGGCCATGGATGTCTGCGGCTTCAGGCGAAACCGCCAAGTTGTGCCAACTTGTGCTCTTCACCATCATGGGTGACCGAGATCAGATCGACTTGATATGCAGCATTGAGTTCATGACGCAGATGCGCGCCCTGGCTGACGGCGGCCATGAAATCATCGCCCGCTTCTGTAGATTTGACGACTTCATTTTGTTCATTACGGCTGATCAGACGATAGTGCATAAGTTCCCCAGGGAAATGTTATTGTGATATTGATGGAGGCATTCTAACATGTGCATTTTGTATGCATATTTCACAGTGTAATAGCGAGGAAATCATCTTTGTAGCTAAACGTAAGTATGTATTGCTGACAAAATAATCGATGTCATAATGCTTCGCTTTATGATGCCGGAATACTGACATTACTGTTCCGGCTTGCGACACTTTCCGGAGCATGCTTATGCAAGGCGTGATTAAATTGGTGAAGCTGGTACGCATGCAGCCCACAGAGCGGCATTGCGAAATCGAGTTGTCACTGGCACCGCAGAACGAAGGGGCTGCCCCCTTATATTTGGTCAATGTGCGTGAAGGCCATCCCGATGCCGAATGGCAGGAAAGCACCAGAACGCCTTTCCCTGTCACACTGAGTCAGGCTGAAGTTTTGTATGCCCAGGTCTTGGCCAGCAAGCGCGAACAGGGTTTCGTAGATACATCTGCACCTCCAGCTATTCCAGCTACTCCAGCAGCACAGGACCAGGTCAAGGCTGATGCCATGCAATGGGGCCACTCGTCGCAAACCCTGGTGCAAAAAATCAGTAAACCAGCCTCGGTATCGGGCCAGGAAAAAATCCTGCTTGACCGTCTGCCACCACGCGCCTGGTCTGGTATGTCCAGGGCAGAGCGTACCCGCACAGTCTGGCGCATAGGCGAGCGCCGCCTGTCTGCCGCCGTGCCACGTCTGGTCGAATTGCTGGGCAGTGCTGATGCCATGCTTGATTACTGCATTGCCTATGCCATAGGGCGTTGCGGTGATGCTGGCGCCAAACAGGCCATGCATGAGCTGAGCCAGCGTTCCAAAGACGCACATGTCAAACACATGGCGCGGCAAGCCTGGCTGGCATTGGCGACGCCAGAAGAAGCGCAGCAATTTGCCCAGGATATGATCACGCAATGGCCAATAGAGCTGCTTGCGGCCTGGCAAAAGGCGCAGCAGGCAGGGGACTTGCAAAAAGGCATGGATGAAGTGCTGCTGGCCTTGCTGTCTGCCAAGTCATGGGGGGCATGGCGTCATGATGACTGGCTGGAGCAACTGGACATGATAGCCCAGGCCAATATCTCGTCACTGATCTCTTCAATTGCGCGGCCTTTGCTGTTGCAGCAGTTGCGCAACCTGCCGGTGAATCTGCTGGTGTTCCGCGCCTTCCGCCATTTGTACAAAACTGCAGAATTCCGCGCCGATGCCGAACTGTTCGGCATCCTGCACCAGCGCTTTGAAAAAGTCTGGCCTTTGTTTTTGCTGAGTTCCAATACCAGCTACGTGTATCTGGAAAGGCGTTACGTCAGCTATGCCGATGAAGTCAAAAAGCCGCAAACCCGGGTCGCGTATTCCAGCCTGACCCGCGATTATCTGCGCCGCCGCACCTGGCGCACACTGCGCCGTCTGGGTGAGCTTGAAAGTGCGGATTTCACCAGCATGGCAACGGGAGTATTGCTGGCCTGTGACGATGCACATGCTCACAAGGCACACATGCAAAGACTGGTTAACTGGAATTACCAGAGCCGTTCTTACACGACAGAACTGCGTTTCCTGTCCCCCTATGCCAGCTGGATGGTATTCAACCAGCTCGTGCACCAGCATGACAGCGAAGTCAAAACCAGCCGTACTGCACTCAAATGGTGGATACCTGCGACGACAGACAGTCTCGATTATCCACCGCGCACGAAACGGCAGGAAGCTTTCCCAAAACTATGGGATGCCGTACCAGAAAAATTGCTCTATCTGATGCAACACAGCCAGTGCCATGGCGTGCATGTATTTGCTGCCCGTGCCCTGGTGGATAATCAGGCATATTGCCAGCAATTGAGTGTGGAGCAGTTGCAGGGCTTGCTGCAAAGCGCCTATCTGCCGACCAAAGAATTTGCTTTTACCATCGTCAAGCAACGCTTTGCACAGCAAACGCCAGACCTTAACTGGCTAATGATTTTGCTGGCAACGGATTATCAGCCTGCTGCCGAATTTGCGCTGAGTTTTATCCGCAAGACGCCAGAGCTGTATGCGCAAGACGCTGGCCTGATCGTGGCGATGATCACCAGCCCGTCGCAAAGCGTGCGCGAAACTTGCCGTTTGCTGGCGCATGCTACAACTGGTGCGACACGGCAGCTAATCTTGAGCCGCCTGTCCATCTGGGCAAGGCAAACTACCATGGCGGCAAACCAGATCGACACTTTGCGGGATGACTTGCAATGGCTGATCCAGCATGTGCTGGCAGAACAAGTCGCGCAATTGCCAGACCAGGATATTGCCGTCTGGTGTGATCTGCTGCAGTCAACGAACTTCTGGCAACAGGCGCTGGCGACCGATATCTTGCTGGCCCACCCGGCTGGCATCGCCCATGTTTCGCCGCTGACACTACGTGATTTATTGCAGGATGCTGATCCCGGCAGGCAAAGCCTGGGCAGCCGTTTGTTTGCGGCCTTGCCCGCCGACGTAGTGCGCCAGCAGCCCGACCTTGTCGCTACCCTCGCAACAGCGCTGGATGCGCGTGTGCGGGCTGCCATGACGCCTGTGATTACCCAGCTCGCTACTGATGTCGTTTTTGCTGAAAAGCTGCTGGCACACTTTATCGACGTCATCTTCCGCAGTGATAATGCAGATGGTGAAGAAAGTGTGCATGCCGACATCATTAACTGGTGCAGCGGCCCTTTGCTAACAGCAATAATGGCGCAACCTGTGGATATGCAATGGCGTCTGTTGCAGGCACGCAGCAAGGGCGCGCAGGAACTGGGTGCCATGCTGTTGATACAGGCAAGTGGCACATTGGCTGCCAGCCTCTGCGTCCTGCAATGGGCCTTGCTGGGCAGGCACGCAGTCTTGCAAGTGCGGCTGCGTGCCCAGCATTACTTCAACCAGCATGTGCCTGAAGTGCGCGAAAACCTCAACGATGCACTGCGCATACTTGATACCCGCTGGCCAGAAACCCGCTCTTTTGCGGCTGACTATTTTGCCCGCAATATCAGTGCTGACGAATGGTCGCTGGGCCAGTTGCTGGCCTTGTGTGACCATCAGCAAGCTGTCATACAAAGACTGGGCAGGCAATTGATTACCCGCCATTTCCGTATGGAAGACGCCGCCGAATATGTCTTGAGCCTGGCACAGCATCCATCGGCCAACATGCAATTATTTGTCAGCCAGTGGCTCGAGCAAAGTGTGCAGGCATATGATGATATGCAGGCAGCACTTCATCATCTTCAGCAACTGCGCCCTTATTTTCTCAGTGTGCTGTCACATGTGAACAAGGCGCGCACGGTCAAGAACCGCGTGATACGTTTCCTGCAGGATCAGGGTTTGCTGTGTGAGGCGCATGCGCAATTTGTCGCACAGATTTTCACGCGTCAGGTATTGACCGTAGCGATACAGGACAAGGCGCAATACATCCTGGGCCTGACGCAATTGCAGGCCGCGTATCCGGCACTGGCTGAATCAGCCGACTGGCCCATGCAGCTCGTTGCTCCACGCCTGCATCAAGATATAGCCACCATTTCTGCGGAGTCTGTATGAAGTTTGAATACCGCTATTTTGGCAATAGCCAGGTGAATGACAGCGCCAATGCCACTAGCATGCAGTTCGCGCCCGATACTTTGCGCACGCCCACATATTTTGCCGCCACCCTGCAACCCACGCTGGCGCGGGCTTACCGCGAAGCGATCAGTGCCATGCATGATGTGGTGGTATCCGACCTGCGCACCCAGCCCAAGGACAGGACAGCCTACTTCGCCTGGCTGGCAGAGAATGAGGCCAGCCTGCTGGCAGATTTCATGGCACAGGAAAAAGAGTTGCGCGAAAAAATCACGCCGCTGCGTGCAGAACTGACCAAGGTGCAGAATCAAAAATATAGCCTTATGCAGCCTTTCTACAAGGCCCAGCGCGAATACTTTGATTATCTGTACAAAGAAAACCGCGACATGTGGATAGTGCTTGACCCTGTCATCACCGTACATCCCGACAAGGTGTTCTTTGAATGCTTCAGCCGTGATGAATCAACTTATGCCAGCCTGAGTTGCCGCCACAATGTCTTCAAACATCTGGGCGAATTTGCCTGCGGCACCACGAATATTGATTATTCGTCTGCGTTGTATGAAGAGTTCCAAAAGATACGCGCCTATAAAGAAACCCGTTTTGAAATCCAGGCCGATGGTTTTCAGGTGCAAACCGGTCATGACGAGCAATACCATGAAGCCAAGATCGATTTGCCAGACAGCTGGATGCGCGGCTTTTTGCAAGTCAGCACCGCCATGTCCATGCCTGCTCACAAGCTCGATTTGCACCCCATGGATGTGCATAGCATCTGCCACATCCTGCGCCGCAAGACTGAGCGGGTAGGGCCACGCTCTATGCGTTTCATCCTTGAGCCGGGCCAACCCATCACCATGTTGTTTGAACCCTGGGGCATCAAGCTGGTGTGTCAGCGCTCGGTCTTCACTGGCAAAGAGGCGGCAGAAGTCAGGATCTGGGGCCGTCGTCGCTTGCTGACGCTGGAGAGGCTGATCGCCGTCACCGACAAGTTCAGCGTCATGCTTATGGGAACAGGTTTGCCCAGCTTCTGGATCGCGCACCTGCCTGACATGGATTACACCCTGGGTTTATCTGGCTGGACAGCCAATGACTGGTCACGCGCCGGGCAATTTGATTTGCTGGCACCGCGTCTGGATGTCGATGACACGACGGCACAAGCCGTGGCACATGCCTTGTCTTCGCAATGGTCAGCCAGCACTGCCAGCCTGGCGCAGCAATTGCAACTCGACAGCAAACTCGTGGCATCTGCCCTGACCGGTCTCATGCAGGCAGGCCGCGTGGTGTATGACGCGGTGGATCAGGTAGCCCGCTGGCGCGACCTGGTGCGCGAACCCATCAACGTCGCCAGCCTGCGCTTTGCCAGTGAACGTGAAGCCCTGGCAGCCCAGCTCGTGCACAAAAACCTTTTGCTCGATTTGCAGTCAGCAAACCTGGCTGGTGGTGGTATCGAATGGAAAGCCAGCGTCAGCGCGAGTATCACGAACACCAAGAAACTCAGCAAGACCATGATCAGGCTGGACAATGATGACAGGCTGGTCGAAGGCAATTGCAGTTGCGATTACTACGTGCGCAACCGCATGTTCCGTGGGCCTTGTGAACACATGCTGGCGATCAGGCAGGTCGCGAATTCGAAGTGAGCATTACAAGTTTTTACATCGTAGTTATTTACAGGAGGTGAGCAGGACATTAGAATAAGTGCAGGCAGGAAGGCTCTTGCAATCCGGATGGTGTATCGCCATCCATGTTTTTTGCTTAGCTATGCATCACTGAGTTTCTCTTCACTGTGCCGGAAGGACATACCGGCGTGATGACGATGTGGATTCCGTGAACCCCATCACGCCGGTATGTCCTTCCGGCGTCGAGTGGAGCCTCTCAGTCTGAAGGCTCTTCGATGAGCTTCCTGCCGCTTTCCCTTCTTTTGTCTGGCTCACCGTTTTTGATTTATTTGGAAAACGTGAATTCTTTTGTTGCTCTTTGATATTTGTTGATACCAGCGCGCCAAAAGAAAACAGAGACCAGCGTCATGACACAACAACAGCAAGCATCTGTACAAAACGCATCTGACAAGCCCCTGTCACAGATGACACGCGATGAATTGTATGCCCACCTGCGCACGACCACCAAAGATGCCGTGGTCTTGCAAGAGATGCGCCGTCTCGGCTTCTGGCCTGCCGATAGTGGCAAGCCATCGGTGACTGACGAACTCATCACACGCGAAGCTGCACTCAGTAAAGAATTAAATGACTTGACGGCCCAGTTACGCCGCGTGCAAGACCCTAAGGCAGCCCTGCGTGACATGCGCAAGCAACGCATGGCGGCAGCAAAAGAAAAGCGTGAGCTGACCAAACAAAAGCATGCGCAACTACGGCATGCGAAGGCAGTAGCCTGGCAAGAAAAACGCCAGAACGACATAGGCTATCTGGGCGAGGGTGTTTCCACTGGCTTGAATTACACCAGCACCAATACCGACAAACTGGCGCGTTATCAATTGCCAGCGCTGCAAAAATCCCTGGACCTGGCAACGGCGATAGGCATACCACTGGCCGAATTGCGCTTCATGAGTTTCCAGCGCAAGGTCAGTCAGGTCAGTCACTACCAGCGTTTCGCCATTCCCAAAAAGACTGGTGGCCAGCGTTTTATTTCTGCCCCCATGCCGCGCCTCAAGCGTTGCCAGTACTGGGTGCTCGATCACATCCTCGCCAAAGTACCTTGCCATCCTGCTGCCCATGGTTTTTTGCCGCAACATTCCATACTCAGCAATGCCTTGCCGCACGTGGGGCAGGCCGTAGTCATCAACCTTGATTTGAAAGACTTCTTCCCCAGCATAGAATATCCACGCGTCAAAGGCGTGTTCAAATCCCTGGGGTATGGCGACCAGATTGCTACCCTGCTGGGCCTGCTGTGTACTGAACAGGCAACAGAAGAAGTGCGTGTTGATACGCAAACATATTTTGTCGCTGGCAAAAAACGCAGCCTGCCACAAGGTGCGCCATCCAGCCCGATGATCACGAATATCTTGTGCCATACCTTGGATAAACGCCTGCATGCTGCGGCAACCAAGCTGGGTTTTGTATATACCCGTTATGCCGATGACCTGACGTTTTCCAGCAAGCAAAAAGAACGCCCACCGGTCGGCAAACTCCTGTGGCGCGTCAAGCAGATTATCGCTGATGAGGGTTTTACCCTGCATCCCGACAAGCAGCACATCATGCGTCATAGTCAGAAGCAGGAGGTCACTGGCATCGTCGTCAACCACAGCCCGACTATCGATGCCGAAACCCTGCACCGCTTCCGCGCCACCTTGCACCTGGTAGAAAAAAATGGTCCGGCTGGTTATCACTGGAATGGCAATACCGATGTGTTGTCAGCACTGGAAGGCTATGCCCGCTATGTCTGCATGGTCAATCCTGTAAAAGGCAAACCATGGCTGCAACGCATTAAGGCTTTGCGAGCGCAATATGCAGAGCAGTCAGCAACCCCGCAGTCAGCAGTACGTCCGGCAAGGCCTACGCTACGTCAGCAAGTCGCCAGCGGCAAGACACCGCAAAGAGCAAACGGCCAGGACTGGTGGCAGGTGCAGGAAGCCGCTGCCCCCGTGCTGGAGCAAACTGCGCAGCAAGCGGCGGAAGAGAAGAAGGCTGTAAAACAAGCTGCGAAGGAAGAAAAGAAAGCTGCGGCAGCACCCAAAGCCGGACAGTTTGATAGCGCAAACAATAATGGCAATCAGGCAGCCAACGCGGCAAACCAATATACCGCGGCAGAAAAAAACAAACTCAGCAAGCGCCTCTATGGCACGCTGGGCCGCGTCTTTCAGGTTCTTTTGTGCACTATATTTTCAGCCAGCCTGCATAGCCTATATCCGCTGACATTTGGCATCGCATTGGTTTCCTTGAGCCTGATCACTGGCCGCAGCAGCCTGGTGTGGGTCATGGTGATGCTGGCTTTGAGTGTGGTTTTGTTGAGTTGAGTAGCCTGGTAGGGTGCGCCGTGCGCACCGTCTTTGAATAACAGCAATCGTATTTTTCAACGATGGTGCGCACGGCGCCCCCTACTATCGGTGATTTATTCACCAAAATCATGATACCCATTCATTGATGTGCTGATTCCCCACTCTGGTGACAATATTCCTTCTTTGACGTAGCGATGAAATGTGGAGTAAGACCAATCCCTTGCGCGTTTAACCAAATCATGCTTGACTGGATTCCAGTGAATGTAATCAACATGTCTGGCGAAATCTTCGTCATCCCGGATTTGATGTTCCCAGAAACGACGTTGCCATACTCCGGATTCTCTTCTTGATGTACGGGACGAAGATAATTCTTCTACACCGAAATTCTTAGCGCACGCTTGCGTTACCAGTCGTTTGATCATAGACCAGCGCATGGAGAAATCTGCATCGTCTTCAGGTAAAGTCCAGATGCAATGCAAATGATCGGGTAGTAATACCCAGGCATCAATCTCGAAAGGATGTGAAATGCGGGTTTGTTGTATCGCTGCGCGTAATGATAGCCGTATCGCAGGCTTGGTCAATATTGGTCTTCGGTGGAGGCTGGTTAAAGTAAAAAAATAACTTGCGCCTTTAATTCGCGACCGTCGATAGTTGGGCATAAAAATATACGCTTAGAGTTCGCTATCTTGTAGGGTGCGCCGTGCGCATCGTCTTTGAATAACAGCAATCGTATTTTTAAGAGTGGTGCGCACGGCGCACCCTACGAAATTACACATATCGCGAATATTTTACGCTAACGTATTGATTGCTTTTCATTGAGTGTGAGCGTAATTTAATAATATCCAGTAGGGTGTGCCATGCGCACCATTTTTTTGAATAACAGCAATCGTATTTTTCAACGATGGTGCGCACGGCGCACCCAACATAGACCTATCATTTGCGGCCAGCAAAAGCACTATTGAGGCGCTTGACCAGATCACGGTTCATGGCTTTGGTATCGCTATTCCAGTGCCGCATGTTTTGCTGGATTTCTGCGTATTGCGCATCGGCGATACTTTGCTCACCTGCCTGCAAGGCCCAGAGGGCATATTCAACGCGCGTCTCCATGCTGCCAAAACGGGCTACTGCATCGGCAAAGGTGGTACCTGCCTCTTGCTGGCGGCTGGCTGCTACATAGGCTCTGCCAAGTAACAAGGCTTGCTGTTCTGGCCTGTGATTAGGTTGGTCTTTGCTTACTGCCTGAAGCAAAGTGATGGCCTCTTCAGCCTGACCATGCAAGATCTTTGCTTCGGCGGCATGCATGCGGATGACGGCGTCGCTGGCAAAAGGCCCTTGCAGGCAGATATCATATTGTTGCACTGCCTTGGCAGTATCACCGGCATCCAGATAGGCATTTGCCAGACGCATCTGGTTTTGTGCTGTTGGTACCAGATCAAAGGCCTGCTGTGCTTCGCGCAGTTCACGGCCAGGGTTAAGGCTTTTGGCGGCGGCAATCACGGTCTTGCGCATGCCGCGCTCCAGGCGTGATTCCGGCAAGAATACTGCAAAGAAATACACCGCGCTACCCAGCAAGGGAAACATGAATAAAATCATCAGCCAGTACATCTCGCGTTTGTTGCGCATGGCGTGCACCGCAAAAAATATGGCGATGAGAAAATGAAAACCTGCTCCGATATATGGCATAAAAATAAGTGGTAAAAATAGAGGGCAAATGCATCCCGTACATCTGGAAGTATCCAGCTGATATGTGTAGATCAGGATGCAACAGGGGGATGAAAATAGTCTAAAACAGTCTAAAAAATAGCATAGCAAGGCTGCTAGCTATCATTTTACCATCAGACGAAAGAGGGGAGCTTGATTGCTGCTAGACGTGTTCAAACGATCACGGCCAGTCAGCATATGAAGTGCCAAAAAATACAGGTCAGCCTGGGTCAGATTTATTTATAGATGCCGCAAGCAAAATAAATCTCATCTACCCGTTCTACATAAGTACTTTTTTGCTCCAGCGCCTTGGTCACAGGATTAGGCCATTTGTAATCTACCCAGCCTTTGCCCTCTTTGCTGGCTGCCACTTCATTGATTTTCTTGACGAAGAAAACACCATCGCCATCACGCAATTCACCCAGGGGTTTGCCTAGCAATTTGGGGTTGCCGCCATGGGCGAGGGTGACACCACCAGGTTTGACCGTACCGGCAAAGACATACAAATCCTTGTAAATGAACTGCCCCTTGGGGTCATTCACCGCGGCATAGGTTTTTTCAGGACCATTCGCTTTGTAGTAGGTAACGACCTTTTTGATCATGTCGATTGCATCTTGTGCCGTCGCGTGTTCGGCGGCAAATGCGCTACTCTGGGCAAGCAATGACAGGGATAAAGCGACGAGGATGCTTTTGAAAAATTGTCTCATGATGTCTCCGGTATGTGTTTTTATGGCGTGGCCAAATGCCTGACCGTAACGAACAACGGCGAATCCAGAGTAGGCTTTGCAGGCTGGTTTGGCAATACAAAGACCACACTTTTTCTTTCAGCATCGGGCTACAAGAAAACAATACCAGATTTCCATGTGGAAATGTTGATGATTTTTTCAGCAGCTTTGTGAATCAATGTGACGCCTATCGGTGGTCATAAATGGCTATGAGTGGCAATCAAGCAGGCTTTTGTTCAGCACTAAACAGCTTGATATCACTCAACAAGCCAGCTACCGCAGTATCGATGATCTGCTGTCCCAATTCTATCGTCGCCAGGCTGGAGTCGGCACCGATGCGGCCATCCGGGAAACGGGCGCGGTAATCGAGTGCATCAAGGATGGGGCCTGTCGGCGGGATTTTTGGTGTCAGCTCTACCTGGCGCACCTGGTCAGGGTAAGCCGCATAGGTGACCGCGATTTCTGACGGTGTCGCATGCGAGCCATGGCCTACCGGGAACATCCCATGGCACAAGCTTGCAACGCCGGGCAAGTCCCACCAGTTTTTCAGCCTCAGCGCCAGCGGGCAAGCCTTGTTGTTGTACGAATAATGCGAATAAATTTGCGAGAAAGCCGCCTCGATGGTGGCGATATTGCCACCGTGGCCGTTCAAAAAATAAATGTGGTCAAAGCCATGGCGCGCCAGCGACAAGACCCAGTCTTCAATCGCCGCCATGAAGGTTGAAGGGCGCAGCGAAATCGTCCCGGCAAAGCCCAGGTGATGCTGCGCCATGCCGATGTTGAAGGTGGGTGCCAGCATCATGGCCTGGCCGTTTTGCTGGGCGATTTTTTCGGTGGCAGTGGCGATGATCTCTGGACACATCCAGTCAGTCCCCAGCAAACCCATGGGGCCGTGTTGCTCATTCGAGCCTATGGGGATAATGACGGTTTTGGACGTGTTCAAAAAAGCCGTGATTTCGGGCCAAGTGGAGTAGGCGAGACGCATGGGGTTACTTTCAAATCGGGGTGGGCTGTGTAGTGCTGATTCGCCCGCGGTGGGTTAGGTACGGACGACAAAATTCGCAGCCATCATCTTGCCGCAAATTTTGAAAATCGCCAAATTTTTTTATCTCACACGTCATCGCATGGATTGCGATGAATGAAGGGGAGAGGGAATCAGGAATCAGGAATCAGGAATCAGGTTAGGGGAATCAGGAATCAGCCGGGCTAGAACTGGATTAAATTGATGTACATTCAAAATCAATCCTGGATTAAATCGATTTATATCCAGAACTAATCGTGGATGAAATTGAGGCATGTTCAAGGAAAATCAAACAGGGCATGCGCACTGCATGGTGGCAAAAAATACTTAACATCAGGCCAAATCTTTGCACTAGAATTCAAGCACAGCGACAAATACGGTTGCTTTTTTTGATGCTTTGGATAGTTCAAAAATCCATCAGCTTCATCCTTCATTTATCTTTGCCAGACCAGGAGTTTCAGCATGAGCTACGTTGACGGATTTGTACTCGCAGTGCCCAATGCCAACCGGGAAGCCTATCGCCTGTATTCGGAAAAAACCTCGCCGGTGTTCAAGGAATATGGCGTACTCAGTATCGTCGAATGCTGGGGTGATGATGTGCCACCCGGCAAGCTGACTTCTTTCCCCCTGGCCGTGCAATGCAAGGAAGATGAAACCGTGGTCTTTTCCTGGATGACCTGGCCATCAAAAGAAGCGCGCAATACCGGATGGGAAAAAGCCATGCAGGACCCACGCCTGAGCCAGGAAGCCAACCCCATGCCCTGCGACGGCAAGCGCATGATTTATGGTGGCTTTGAGGTGATGGTGGAGTTGTGATTTGTTGACGGGTGCCGGATGAGAAAATTGTCGGGCGTAGGGGCTTAGGTTGGGCTACGCTTCATCAGCCCAACACTCGGCCTCGGCCATCTTATACGTCATTTGAAGGCCCAGTGTTGGGCTGATAACCCGTAGCCCAACCTACATATCTGCATTTCTGATAGTGTTAATTGCTCTGTACCGTAATCAACATCTGCAGGCCTGCCCCATAGGACTGGTAAACAAATTTTCATCAGCTTATTTCTCCCTTCATTGTCACAGGCAAGACCCCAAACTTCTGCTCATACAAACCCACCAGCCAATCCACAAACACCCGCACGCGTGGCGATAGCTGGCGGCGGTAGGGGTAAAGCGCCGTAACCGGCAAGGGCGGGCTTTGCCAGTCTGCCAGCACTTCTACCAGGCGGCCATCGCGCAAGGCGTCGGCGATGTGGAAGCGCGGCAGTTGTATCAGGCCGCAGCCAGCAAGGGCGCAGGTCACGTAGTTCTCGGCATCATTGACTGTCATCCAGCCGCCGACGTCAAATTCCTTCACCTGGCCGTCGATATTGAGCACGATGGGATAGTCTATCGCGGTCGTGCTGGAAAAGAACCTGACGGCCTGGTGCAACATCAAATCATCCGGGTGATGTGGTGTGCCAAATCTGGTCAGATAGGCAGGGCTGGCGCATAGTACTTGCGGCATCAGTGCCAGGCGGCGTGCTACCAGAGTTGAATCTCGCGGGTTGCCGCCGCGTATCACGCAATCAACACCTTCGCGCACCAGATCAACCAGGCGGTCACCACTGCTGACCACCAGGTTTATGCCGGGATAACGGTCACGAAACTCGTGTATCCGTGGCAGCACCACTTGCGTCGCATGCGTGCCATGCATATCGACCCGCAAGACCCCACGCGGATTGGCGGCCACATGCCGCATTGATGCCTCGGCATCATCAAGTTCACTGATGATATGCACGCAACGCTCATAAAAAGCCTGGCCGTCCAGCGTGGAGCGCACCTGGCGCGTGGTGCGCTCGAGCAGACGGGTGCCCAGACGTGTTTCCAGCTGCTTGATGGCATGGGTGGCACTGGCTCTGGGGATGTCCAGCATATCCGCCGCCCGGCTGAAGCTGCCGGTTTCAACGATGCGGGTAAACAGTTGCAGGGTGTCCAGTTTGTCCATGATTGTTGAGCTATGTTGAATTGTGTTCTGAGTTTATCAGTATTTATCTTGCTGGGTTGAATGCTTAAAGTGTGATCCAGACAGACGCATCAGTCTGTGCAATCTGGATTAAGGAAAAAACATGAACAATGAAATAACAAAAACCGCCATCGTCACCGGTGGTTCACGCGGCATAGGACAGGCCATCTCCCTGCGCCTGGCGGCAGATGGTTTTGCTGTCGTCGTCAATTACGCAGGTAATGTGAGCAAGGCGCAGGAAACTGTCAGCGCCATACAGGCGGCAGGGGGCAAGGCTATCGCCGTGCAGGGCGATGTCAGCAAGCCTGAAGATGTGGCGCAATTGTTTGCCACCGCCAAAGAAGTGTTTGGCCGCATAGATGTGGTCGTCAACAGTGCTGGCAGCATGACGATGACCACCATCAACACCAGCAATGTTGATGCCTTTGACAAGCTCATCGCCATCAATCTGCGCGGCACGTTCCTGGTACTGGCACAGGCGGCGCAGCATGTAGAAAAGGGCGGGCGCATCATCGCACTATCGACCAGCGTGATCGCCAAATCCTTTCCTGCCTATGGCCCCTATATCGCCAGCAAGGCAGGAGTAGAAGGTTTGGTGCATGTGCTGGCCAATGAATTGCGTGGACGCGATATCACCGTCAATGCCATTGCCCCAGGGCCGGTAGGCACTGAGATGTTCTTTCAAGGCAAAACGGAAGAGCAGGTCAGCAACATCGCCAGGATGAATCCCATGGAACGCATAGGCACGCCAACAGAAATTGCATCAGCGGTTGCCTTCCTGGCTGGCCCTGATGGTGTGTGGGTCAATTCACAAGTATTACGTGTCAACGGCGGTTTCGCCTAATTTATTTTAAAGGAAATAATCATGCCATTTGCCAATTTCAAATTCCCTGAAGGCATCATCGATGCTGCCCGCAAAGAAGAAATCATCCACCGCACCACCGCCATGTTTGTCGAATATTTCGGTGAAGGCGTACGGCCTTACACCATGGTGCTTGTCGAAGAAGTGACCGATGGTGGTTGGGGCAGGGCGGATGAGACCCTGACGCTGGAGAAGATGGGGATGAAGGTAAGGTAAACCTGGGTCGGGTTAACAGCGTAGGTTGGGCTACGGTTTACCAGCCCAACACTAGGCCCGAATCAACGTATACGTCATTTAAACGCCCAGTGTTGGGCTGGTAAACCGTAGCCTAGCGAGGCCCGGCCCAACCTACAATGCTAGCGAGGCCCGGCCCAACCTACAAATTCCCACTCATCAGCCTCATCAATATGGCACGGCGCGTTTTGAATTTAGCAAATTCAAGACTATATTGTTTATTGGACTCGCGTTGACTTGTCCGTGCTAATGTCCACAGTGCAAGTTGCAACACACTCTGGACCATGCAAGCAAAGCCATATTGAGGAGCCCCGATGAAAACCGCCCTGATCATCCACCACGTTGCTTTTGAAGATGCAGGCAGTTTTCTTGCCCTGCTGAAAGAGCAGGATTTCAACATTCAGGAAGTTAACGCCTGTACCCAGGGCTGGGCTGCACTAGACCCGCTGGCGGCCGATGTGTGCATCGTGCTGGGCGGCCCTATCGGGGCCTACGAAGATGACAATTATCCTTTCTTGTTGCAAGAGGTATATTTCTTGCAGCAGCGCCTGCATGCAGATTTGCCCACGCTGGGTATTTGCCTGGGCGCGCAAATCATGGCGCGGGCGCTGGGGGCCAGCGTTTATCCGGCGGCTGCCAAAGAGATAGGCTGGTTTCCGCTGAAGATGACAAACGAGGGCAAGGACACGCCAGTGCGGCATTTTGATGCAAGGCATTGCAATATGTTCCACTGGCATGGCGATACCTTCGATTTGCCGCAGGGTGCGCAATTGCTGGCATCGAGCGAGGCTTGCCATAACCAGGCTTATGGCTGGGGCAAGCATGGTCTGGCATTCCAGTGTCATCCAGAGGTGACGGCAGCAGGACTGGAGGCCTGGTATGTCGGGAATGCCTATGAAATGGCACATGAAAATTTATCGGTAACACAGATGCGCCAGCAGGCCGCTGCGCATGCGCTGGACCTCGCACATCAGGCGCGTTTGTTCTTTACCGAATGGCTGAGAATATGCGGAGCGTAATGCTGATTTCAAAGACGGCATGGAACCAGGGCCTGTCGGTATTTACTCACCAGGGCTGGCTGGCAAATTCTTCCACCAAAAAATCCAGCAAGGCCCGCACCGCAGGCGACAAGTGGCGACGTGAAGGGAAGAGGGCATAGATAGTCATGGGCGGTGCCGTCCACCCCGGCAAGATGATTTGCAAATCACCCTTGTCCAGATGATCACCCATCAGGTAAGTCGGCAACAGGGTAATACCTGCACCAGCCAGCACCGCCTGCAACAATACCGTTGCATCATTGGCGCTGAAGTGGCTGGCGATATCGGTTTGCACATGCTCATCCCCACGCACAAAGCGCCAGGTGTTGCGGCCATAATTGGCATGGCTTAAACAGCGATGGGCAGGTAAGTCCTGCGGGTGTTGTGGCAAACCCGCCTGCTGCACATAAGAAGGCGCGGCAACCAGCACAGAGTCACAAATCGCAAGTGGCCGCGCTATCAACAAAGGATCAGGCTCGCTGCTGATACGTATCGCCAGGTCTATGCGCGCCTCAACCAGGTTGACGGTGCCATCACCGACATGCAGGTCTATTTTCAGCAAGGGATGTTGCGCGAGGAACTTGCTGATGACACGCGCCAGATGACCAAAGGCAAACGAGGTACTGCAAGTCAGCCGCAATTGCCCGCGCAATTCTGCATCATCGCTGCGGGTTTCTTCTTCTATATTTTCCATCAGCGCCAGCATTTGCTGGCTGCGGCGCAGGCATTGCTCACCCGCATCCGTCAGGGTCACGCTGCGCGTGGTTCTCTGCAGCAGGCGGGCATTCAGCCAGCGTTCCAGCTCACTCACATAGCGCGTCACCATGGCACGCGACATGTCCAGCTTGTCTGCCGTGGCGCTGAAGCTGCCACTGGTCGCCACCTCACAAAACACCCGCATTGCTGTCAGTCTGTCCATGATCTATTTGCCATATGCTCGAATATTGAAACAGGTATGTGCATTTTAGCTGGTTTATCTGCCTAAAAAATGAAATTAAACTGCAAGCACTGAATCAGTACAGATTCAAAACCCCTTAAAATCTGGAGCCCATCATGCTGCGCACGACCATCTTAGCCACCACCCTCGCTGTCACTTTTGCCTCTGCCGAGGCAGCAACACCCTTGCAAGTCAAAGTATATAACGCTGACGGCAATAGCTTTAATGTCAACTCCACCCTGGTCTATGGCGAAAAAGAAGCCATGGTCATCGATGCCGGTTTCACCCGTGCAGATGCCTTGCGCATTGCTGCCAATGTGCTTGATAGCGGCAAGCAACTTAAAACCATACTCGTCAGCCAGGCTGATCCTGATTATTACTTTGGCGTAGAAACACTGAAAGAAATCTTCCCGCAAGCCGACGTTGTCGCTACACCCGCCGTGCTGGAAAAGCTGACAGCCAAAGTTGCAGGTAAGGTCGCTTTCTGGGGCCCAAAGATGGGCGCGAATGCACCGCGCACACCAGTCCTGCCAAAAGCCTTGAGCGGCAATAGCCTGACCGTCGATGGCCAAGTGGTCGAATTGCGTGGCAACCAGGGTTTGCTGGCACACCGCCCTTACTTCTGGATCCCTTCCATCAAAGCCATCGTTGGTAACATCGGTGTATTTGGTAACCTGCATGTATGGACAGCAGACACCCAGACTGTGGCAGAACGCAGCGCCTGGGTCGCACAACTGGATGAAATGGCTGCCTTGCAACCAAAAATTGTCGTGCCTGGCCACATGAAATCTGGCACCGCCGTGGACATCAGCGCCATCACTTATACCAAGGCCTATCTGCTGTCGTTTGAGAAGAATGCAGCGGCGACCAAAACAGGTGCCGAGCTGATTGATGCCATGAAAAAAGCCTATCCTGATGCGCCACCAGGTTTGTCTCTGGATATTGGTGCCAAGGTAAATAAGGGTGAGATGAAGTGGTGAGTCTGGTTCAGTTAATTCACTAGAACGTTACCAAACATGGCGAACATTGTTCGCCATGTTGCTACCTGCGAAGCGCAAAAAATATGAGCAACCTCGATATCATCAAGAGTACATACGAAGGTAAGACCTCGGAAGAAAACGGCAAGAACCTCCAGCGCTATCTGGCGACAGACGCCATTTGGACCGAGGCGAAAGGGTTTCCCTATGCCGGAACTTATATTGGCTTCGCCGACATACAAAAGAATGTCTTCTACCGTCTCGCCACAGAATGGCTGGACTACAAATTCACCGTAGAAGATTACGTCGCCAGCAGCGACAAGGTCGTAGCTTATGGCACTTATAGCGGTACGCATAAGGCGAGCCAAAAATCTTTCACAGCCAGAGTCGCCCATCTATGGCAATTAAAGGATGAAAAGATCATCCGCTTTGAACAGTTTGTGGATAGCCACAGCGTTATTGTTGCAATGGCCTAGCTCGCGCTACACCCCACGCCGTTCACTCAACCCCTGCATAATCCCATTCGCCAGACACTCCGCCGCAGGCGAATTATTTTTGCGGCCCTTGATCAACACAATGTCCAGCGGCGCTATTGGTTTCAATCCTTCCGCTTTCCCCAGCCGCACCAGATGTGCAGGTGCGCTGCATTCGGCCAGTGCGGCGATAGCCAGGCCTGCTTCTACCATCGCCAAGATACCCAGCAGACTGGGGCTGCTGTAGGTGGAGTAATACGGCAGATTACTTTTTTCCAGCGCTGCCAGGGTATGGGCGCGGGCGACGCATCCTTTGTCGTACAGGGCGACTGGTAGCGGGCTTTTCTTCCACACGGCATGTTTTTCTGCGCCTACCCAGACCATGGGTTCACGACGTATGAAGGCACCGTCGAGACCTTCATCGCGGGTGACGAAGGCCAGGTCGATGGCACCTTTCTTCAGCAGGGGTCTGAGCAACAGGCTTTGCAGGCACACCAGTTCTATTTCCACGCCAGTAAATCTTTTTGAAAACCGTTCCAGCACGGCGGGCAGTAGCGAGGACACATAATCATCCGGTGAACCCAGCACCACCTTGCCCACCACTTGTTGCGTACGTAATGCATTCAGTGCCGCCTGCTCAGTCTGCAATAACTGGCGAGCATAGGGCAATAGGGTTTCACCTGCGAGCGTCAGGGCGATGCGCCGGGTATGCCGCTCAAACAGGGGTTGGCCCAGACTGGTCTCAAGCTTGCTGATCTGCATGCTGACTGCGGCCTGTGACCTGTGCACGGCTTCTGCCGCGCTGACAAAGCTCAGGCGTTCTGCGGCCAGCACAAAGGTGCGCAACTGGCTGAGGTTGAGTTCAGATAAATTCATGATTCAGTTATTCGAAAGTATGACTTCAATTTAATCAGCTTGTCTGATGCATGGATAAAATTCATGATAGCGCAATAATCAATCAGAGAGCAAAACATGTCTGGGCCATCAGCCGTCATTCCTTACAATCGCAATGCCACATTGGCTTACATCGCCGCCATGCTGATGCTGGCAACGCTGGGTATCTTTATTCATGAAGCTGGTCTGGATGCGGTGACGACGGTATTTTTCCGCTGCCTGTTTGCCGCCATCGCGCTGGCGCTTTATTGCGCTTACAAAGGCATGTTTGTCGCTGCCAATTTCTCACGCAAGAACCTGGGGCTGGCAGTATTTGGTGGTGTGCTCATGGTGGTGAACTGGGTGACTTTTTTTGCAGCGATACAGCGCATAGGTATCTCGGTCACCACGATTGTTTTTCATGTGCAGCCGTTTATCGTCCTGCTGTTGGGAGCAGTGCTGTTCCGCGAAAAAATCGCCGCCAATAAACTGGCATGGATATGCCTGGGCTTTGCCGGACTGGTGCTGGCCTGCGGCTTGCAGATTGGAGGTGTGCAGCTGGGTGGGCAAATGAGTGAACAATATCTGCTGGGTTTGCTGCTGACACTGACAGGTGCCTGCGCCTACGCCGGTGTGACCCTGACCACCCGCGCCATGCGCAATATGCCAGCACATCTGATTGCACTGATACACTGCCTGGTGGGCATGGTCTTGCTGGCCGGTTTGGTCACTATCCCGGTTGATGGCATCAGGATGCAGCAATGGGCATGGCTGCTAGGGCTGGGCCTGATGCCTACCGCGCTGGCCTATGTCTTGATCTACGGTGCATTGCCTAAAATGCCTACGACGGCAATTGCAGTGCTGACCTTCATCTATCCGGCGACGGCGCTAGGTGTGGATTATCTTGTGTATGGGCAACACATCAGTCTGCTGCAAATGACAGGTCTGATATTGATCGTGCTGGCCAGTCTGGGTGTTAACTTGAACTGGTCGTGGTATGCAGTCAGGCAGAGGCTGGCAGCTTTGTGACACTCAGGGTTTGTTCAATTCACCTGCTTATCTACGTCTATTTACTTAGGTCTGCTTATCTACGTCTATGCAATGTCGCCCAGGGCACTTCATGATCATGCTTGCCCGCGACAATGACGTTACCGTCTATATCTGATACTCCACACAAACCCACTCCCTGTGCTTTGAAACCCAGGCGTTCCTGATGTTCGCTGTAGTCGATGCGGTCGTGATGATGACCGTGGAAGCTGCGGCTCACGCGCATGCTGCGGGCCAGTTCATCGATGGTGGCAAAGCCGTGCGGGTGGGCACTGGGGGCTTCATGCGTGACCAGAATGTCGGCACGCTGGCTGGCGAGGTAGTTGTAGTCGGTAGGGAAGATGGAACTGTAATGCTTGCGCGGCAAGCCATCACGCCAGCGGTTTTCTTTACCTGCCTTCTGCGTATATTCTCTTTGCGTCTGGAATTTCTTTGGCCCCGGCGGCATCCAGATATGACCCCTGAACACACCACCCAGACCGGCGATGCGGTAACCGGCAACATCCACTATGCGCCCATGCAGGTTGCGGCCAGCCAGGGCTGAGCCAAACAGGTGGTCGTAGTCGGCATCGGTATCCGTGTCATGGTTGCCGTGGATATACCAGACTTCAGTCAGATCAACGATAGCCTCAAGCTCCATTTCCAGCGGCTGGCGGGCTTGCAAATCTCCGAGGAAGATGATGGCGGCAGGGCGCTTATCCAGCACTGCATCAATCACATGCTGGAAATTGCCGTGGGTGTCACCGCAAAAATAAATAGCTTGCATAACATTGCATTTAAAATAGTGGCGCACCAAAGACAGCGCCGCAAGAGTTCAGATGCAAAGAATATACCTGAGAAACAAATTCAAATAAGATACAGGTAACAAATATATTTCGAAATTTCACATTCTTCACATCTTATTTAGTAAATCAATTATGTCACCATGGAAATGGATCATCGCTGCAATCATCCTGTTCTTTGCCGTACAACACTGGCGTAACCGTCCTTTGCCAGTGCCACCAGGCAGTATCGCGCCGAATGAGCCTGTGCAGACTTCAGGTTCTGGCAAGATTTACGATCAAAATAATTACAAGCTGACAGCGCTGGCAGACTTTACGGTAGAAGCGCGTGTCTTGTCGAAGCAGACTTATTCATCTGACCGCGAGGCCGAGCTGGCCCCGGTAGATCTGGCGCTGGGCTGGGGTTCGATGTCAGATACGGCAGTGCTTGATCAGTTGTCGATAGGGCAGAGCAACCGTTTTTATTTCTATCGCTGGGAAAAAGAGCCACCAAGGCCACCGGCAGAAATCGCCACCCATAGCGCGAACATGCATTTGATACCCACCACGCCCGCACTGGAAAAAATCATGAAAGACGTGCGCGTTGGCCAGGTTGTCAAGATACGTGGCCAACTGGTTGAGGCAAAAGCTGCCGATGGCTGGCGCTGGCGTTCATCCCTGACCCGCGATGACACTGGCGCAGGTGCCTGCGAGTTAATCAGGGTAGAGGCGATTGAGGTGAAGTGAGCCGGACATAAATTGATAATGAGTAATAAATTTGCAAATTAGTTCTGCCAGATGGTGCCTTGAGGATGAAAATGCAGTACTTTGTCCAAAAATATAGCACCATGTATCAAAAGTGAGGACACTTTGAAAATTGTTGTGCCGGTTTCTCCCCAATTTTTGGCTGTATGGGATGCAGGCACAGGCTGCCGGTCGGCTATGTATTATCCAGCCCCGGCAGAATAATCATTCAAGGAAATGTTACATGCCCTCAGTTTCTGTTTTCACTCCCGCCAGACATGTCGCCACGCTGATGCTCACGCTGCTCATGATGTCCGCACATACTAGCCAGGCACAAACGCAGGCCAGCGCACCTGCCAGTACACCGGCAAACGCACCTGTAAGTACCCCAGCAAGTACATCGGCAAGCTCATCGGCAAGCGCGGCTGAAACTGCAGCAGAAGAATTGCAAAGTGTAGAAGTCAAAGCCGTCAGGGACCCCGCCATCATGCCGTATAAGGTGGCGTATGAGCTGATGTCCAAAGTACGGGCGGCAAGCAAAGACAAGGTGCAGATACAGATACGCATCACCTCGGCAAAAACCCACGCACCGGTACCCAACCTGAGCATCTACCTCGACGGCAAGAACACCCGTCAGCAACTGGAAATTTCAGCAACCGGTTTCGTCAACGTGCCACTGGATCAGGCCGCCTATGCCGATGGTGCAGAGTTTGTCACCAACCAGAAAAAGGGCTCGATGGAAGTCAACATCCTGCTGCTGCCTAAACTACCGCAAGATGTCTTCAAATATGCCGACATCAGTGAAAGCATAGAGGCTGCCCAAATGGCCATCAAGGAACTGGTACCCTGGTATTTTCGCGTGTTCATGCCGTCGGTCAATAGCATAGGCATTTGCTATGCCGGACAAAACCAGACCGTGCTGGTCAAAGGCAATGAAGAACAGCAACTGCCCGCCAACAGTGATGCGACCGACCCTCTCAAAAACAAAGTCCATTGCGCCCGCTTTGCAGCCAAGGATGTCGCCAAAGAAAAGGGTAACCTCATCATGCCGGCAACTGGCTGGCAGGCGATTTATATGTGAAGCCTGGCGCAAGCCGCAATCATGTTTTTTGCGGAACCCGGATACCGATCAAAGCTGGATTGATTTTGGACATGGGTACCGCACTTTCCATGGCGATGGCAACAGCGACATACGCTGGCGTGGTGGTGCTAACCTGGTCTATGACATCCTGTATGGCAAAGGCATAGGCGATGGGCCATTCATCAGGACTGGCGCAAAATCTTTCTATCGTGGATTGCAAGGCAGGCCAAAAATTCTTGAGGTAATTGAGCGGTGTATCTGACGCCGGAAAGCCACTGGGCAAGCGTGGCTTGCCAAATTCTGCACTGCCCAAGGTGTTGCTCACATGCTTGAACAGTGCGTGAAGGTCGGGCCTGTCTTGCGGTTTTGCGCCATTGCTTTCGGCTGCGCCGCATATCATTGACCAGACTGAATACTGGCTTTCTGCCAATGGACGGTTGATGGCATCGCCCATGAAGTAGCTTGTGCCATCTTCGCATTCCACCTTGGTGATTTCCGCATTTCCAGATGGCGTGCCATGCATTTGAGCCCGTGCGCTCATCTGGCAGGAAAAACCAGCCAGCGCACCCAGCATGCTCAACAGCGATTCTATGTGCACGCCCTTGTCATTTTTCATGGCTTCCATCAGGCGCTTGAGAATTTCTCTACCACCCAGTCTGGCACCGATCAAGGGCTCGGTTTTCCGGCGCTCGCTGATGGCTGCCAGCAGGGAATCTGCTACGGCATCCGTCGTGGTGGCAGCGCTGTGGGTTTGCATCTGGTCAGCTTGCACAGGGGATGCTGCTTGCGGAAATGGCCGCCTGGTCGTTGGATTGAAATACATGTTCAGCAGAGGGATCAGAGCGCAAAAATTTGCCAGTGCGGACAAGTTCAGGCTTAACAAGCTTCTTTTCATTGTCCTGTCACGGATGATCAACGTTGTGCTGTACAGAACATGCTTCACCTCTATGCTGCCGATATCGTTTGCATTGATCACCTTGTTCGCAGTCATGAGCTGGGTCTTGCGTACTTTTAAGGCAGAAAAATCCAGGCTTGCGCCTTGTTCATATTTTTCCAATAAATGTGGAAAAAGGATTTTTTCCTGCAATTGACGCAGGCGGGTCAGCAGTTCACCCATATTAGCGATATTGCTGGGGATGATCAGTTCAGTGCTGCGGGAGCTACGGTTTTTTAAAATCAGGCAATCATTGAGTCGCCCGGAAAAAAGCGCCGCCATGCTGGTGCTGTTACGTGCGTGATTCTCATAAATGCTGAGCTCCGTCGAGAAGCTGATCAATCCGGCCTCCAGAGGGCCCTGTACGGTCAGGCCTTTTTCATAAACATGTACTTGGTAGTTGAACTGACTGACAATCAAGAGCAGCGCAGGTGTGAGAAGGAGAATGCCGAGCAAAAAAACCGGCCAGGACGCAATGGTCCAACCCATGGCGAGTGGCAAATAAGAGAAAATCAGGAGCAAGTAATGCAATTTCTGCAGCGACCAGTTTTTCTGGTAGCTGGCGACCAGCTTGCCCAACGCCGCAGATGAAAACTCGTCGGCAAATTTTTGCTTGCGTGCATGTACAACTTGAGTCATGCGCAACAGCAAATACAAAAGCAGGATAAGAAATGGCATCCACAAGGCATTGCCGATGAGGTAATCGATCAACCTGATGCGGTAGCCAGGCAAGGGTGTGGGCAGCATGCCGTTTTGCTGCAGCTCTTTGATACGCTCTGGCGACAAGGGGTAATAGTCAGTCGGACTGCCCTTGACGCCCATGACAAATCCTTCATCTGTAATGTTATATGGGAGTAAAAACACGTCAGTGCGCAAGCGCCTGCCCAGATACAAGACTTCGCCATCATTCCCGCGTGCGCTGGTATTTGCTACCCAGTCGATTTCATAATTTGAGTTGACGACACTGGCCTGTGCATTGGCACCGTATAAACAAAATAAAACAAATAAGCAGATGGGCAGTAAACGAAAAATTGGAAGAACGGCAGGTCGCAAGGGGATTTCCTGAAAAAGGGCAGACAATGGCAGATAAGGACAGGTGCAGGTACTGCTGTAAAAGCTGGTCAGGCATCAGTATGCCATTGAGCGGCCACACTTGCCAGGCGTCCCAGCGGCAGCTTTGTCAGAAGCAGCTCTGGAATTGTTCTTTTTTTACTTGTCTTGTTGTAATATGAGCAGCATTTTGCTGGGCAATGATGTCATGCAGTGACAGGGTCGGGCAGGTGCATCGCGCATCTTTGCATAATGCACGTACATATTTTTTTGCCAATGGCATGCAAAATATACATAAAGGAATGTACATGAAGATATCATCAGCCCTGCTTGCAGTATGCGGCCTCCTCATTCTGGGGCCAGTCGCTGCGGCAGAGGACTTCGCTGCAGCTGCACAAAAAGTCGCCAACGCACGCGTCAGCGGTGCCGCGATTCCTGGCTTGGTGGTCGTGACCGTGAATGGTCAGGAGCAAAAAATACAGGGCTTTGGTCTCGTCACAAATGGTAGCGACGGTAAAAACCAGTCGCAGTCTCACCCACCAGATGCCAATACCGTTTTTGAAATCGGCTCAGTCAGCAAAACCTTCACGGCCTTATTGCTGGCAGATATGCAGATGCGTGGCCAGCTCAAGCTTGATGATGCAGTAGCAGCCTTGCTGCCTGCCTACACAATACCGCAATACCAGGGTCGTGCCATCACCTTGCTTGATCTGGCGACCCAGACGTCGGCCCTGCCACGGCTGCCTGCCAATCTCATGCCCAAACTAGCGGATAACCCCTATGCGGATTACTCAGAGAATAATCTGCGTGACTTCTTGCGCAGCTATCAACTGACACGCGCGCCAGGCGCAAAGTATGAATATTCCAACCTTGGCTTTGGCTTGCTGGGCCAGGCCTTGTCTGCACGCGCTGGCAAGTCTTATGCAGAACTGGTGCAAGAGCGTATTGCCAAGCCGCTAGGTATGGCAGATACCGGCATCGCCCTGACTGCCACCATGCAAAAAAATCTGGCGACGGGCCATGATGCACAAGGCAAGATTGTCGCCAACTGGGACATGCCCACACTCGCAGGTGCAGGTGCCTTGCGCTCCAGCGCGCAAGACATGCTGCGTTACCTGCAGGCGCACATGCATGGTGCCAATGTCAAAGTACCTGCAGGTTTGCAACTGGTGCAACAGCCACAACGTACTACCGGCATGCCAGGTTTGCAGATAGCTTTGGCCTGGCATGTGCAAAGTGCGCGCGGTCAGACCGTGGTCTGGCATAACGGCATGACGGGTGGATACGCATCCTTCATCGGTTTTACGACAGACGGCCAGCGTGGTGTCGTGGTGCTGGCCAATGCCAGTGTCAATGTTGATGACATAGGCATGGCAGCTTTGTTGCCAGCTCCTGCTGCTGATGTCGGCAATGCCGCCACTGAGAAGCTCAGCGCAAAACAGCTGGCAGAATACTCAGGGCGCTATCAGCTTGCTCCCGGTGCCATCCTCAACATAAGCGCCGGGCCAGATGGCTTGCTTGCGCAACTGAGCGGCCAGCCACAGGCGCCAGTGTTCCCGCGCAAGAAAGATGAATTCTTTTATAAAGTAGTGGAAGCCAGCCTGCAATTTGAGCGCGATGCCAATGGCAAGATACAGTCAGTGACACTGCATCAGAACGGCCATGCTTCACCGGCACCGCGCATAGGCGAGGCTGCACCAGAAGCCGCTTTAAACGCAACTAAGCGCACAGAAATAAATTTACCCGCTGAACAGCTTAAACAATATACCGGCAGCTACACCCTGGCACCGGGCTTCAAGCTCATCATCAGCGAGCAGGCCGGGCAATTGTATGCGCAGGCTACCGGCCAGGGTAGCAATGCTATCTTTGCCGAGGCAAAGGACAAATTCTTTTTGAAAGTCGTCGATGCGCAACTGAGTTTCCAGCGTCAGGCAGATGGCAAAATCAGCGGCCTGGTCTTGCACCAGAATGGCCGCAATATGCCGGGGCCGCGTGATGCGGATTAGCATCTTCCACAATTCATGCCAGCTTGATCAATGCATGCACCGTTGATGCCAGCATGAGCAAAGCCAGGCCTATACTGGGAGGGGAAAGTTTTTTTGGCCTGCGCCTGTTTATTTTTTTGTTGCCGGCATTGTTGCCTGTATATGTGTTCATTTGTGTTTCCCCGGGGATATTGTGATAAGGAAGTGAAATTATCTGCTCATGAGTAGCATGATGAATTTTCCAAGCCAAAATGGATGTAGGAAGACGGAACCAGCTTGCGTAGGATTTTGCAGGAAGCGTATGTTTTAGTATTATTTTTGCCAGAATCCAGCGAAAAATCGACTCAGGGGGCTAAGGTATATTGCGAGCAGGAAGTAAATCAGATGTTGTTGGAATATGGGAGCTGGGGTAATTAAGATATGGCCCCTTCCATCACAGTATTTGCGGGTTGAAATGTGTAGCTGAAATTCATCGCTGAAATTCACTTCACAGCCAGCACATACTGGCTTCACATGCACTGGTTAAGCTGCAGGTTTGCTTACTACCGCCGTCTTATCCGGCTTGACTATGTCTTCATTGCTGGCCCATGTTGCCGCTGGCCTTACCCTGTATTTTTGCAAGCGCGACGACCAGGCAAACCCGGCGTATCCGGGCATGGCATTGGCGGGCCTGTTGGTCTTGCTGGCAATTTTGCCTGACTTTGATTACTTCGCAATCTGGTTTTTGCATCTGCGTTTTGAACAACGCTACACGCATTCGCTGACGTTTTGCCTGCTGGCGGGTGGTATCACGTATTACCTGATGTACCGTTTGTACCGTTTGCTATATCGTCCGCTGCAGCCAGCATGGACAAAACCAGGCTTTACGACATTGTTGCAACTGCTGCTGGCTGCCTGTTCACATCTCTTGCTTGATATACTGGTGGGGCGCTCTTTGCCTTTGTTATGGCCTTTTCTCACGACAGAGTTTTTCTTGCCTGTGGCGATGCTGCCGGGGGCGGCACACACCGGTCTTGCCAGCTTTACGTTCTGGCGCAATCTGTTGCTTGAATCCTGCCTGCTTTTGCCCGTGTTGCTCGGCATTCTGCTGCTGGCACGGCGCCTTCCAATGCGGATTTATCTGCCTGAAATTTTACTGGTGTTGAGCATGTGGTCGGGTTTGCTGGTCGTCAGCGGAGCGCTGACGGCAAGCTGATGGCAGCCTGATCAGGCAATAATGAGGCAATAATCAAGCAATGCTCAGGCGACAATGCGGCGATAACATGGAGTATGGAAGCATGTCCATGGCAGCACAGGTGTCGCTTTATACCCACATCTTGTGACTTTAAGTCTTTGTTTTAAAAAGACTTTTCTCGAAAGGTGTGATTGTAAAATGCGCTATTCCGTTTGATATTGTGCTCTATAATGGCAGGCTCGTATGAACCCTGCGTCATTGCCCTTTGATGGAATTGGCTACGGGTACCCAGATACCATTTACTAAGCCAATGATCAATTCCATCCCTAGCGAACGCGCGCATCAGCCTTTTTTGAACGATACCGGCGTCATTGGTGAGCTGGTCAGTCAATTTGACTGGGCCGCCACTGCTTTAGGTGATATCAATACCTGGCCTGCCGGTGTCAAGGCCGTGGTGGCAATGATGTTGCGCTCGCCCATGCCCATGGTGATGTTGATGGGAGTGGAAGGTGTCATGATCTATAACGAGGGTTATGCAAAATTCGCTGGCCCGCGCCACCCACACTTGCTGGGGATGACGGCCAAAGAAGGCTGGCCAGAAGTGGCAGAATTCAATGCCATGATTATCAGCCGCGTATTTGCCGGTGAAAGAATTACCTACACCGACCAGGAATTTGCTCTCAACAGAAAGGGTATGCTGGAAGAGGTGTTTCTGAGTCTTGATTACTCTGCCGTCTCCGATGAGCATGGTGTCACTGCAGCAGTGCTGGCAACCGTGGTAGAGACGACCGATAAAGTAAGGGCAGACCGCTGGATCAAGGGCGAACATCAGCGCCTGCAAGCCATGTTTGAACAGACGCCTGGTTTTACGGCCATGCTGACCGGGCCAGAGCATATTTTTACACTGACCAACCGCGCCTATTCATCGCTGGTGAACAATCGCCAGGTATTGGGTAAAAGCGTGGCGCAAGCTTTGCCAGAGGCGGCAGAGCAGGGCTTTGTCGATCTGCTCGACAAGCTATATGCGAGCGGCGAAATATTTGAAGGCCATGCGATACCATTTTCTCTGGTCGATGATATTAACTGTGGCACCAAAGACCGCTTTCTCGATTTTGTGTATCAGCCACTAAAGAATAATGCTGGTGAGATATTTGGCATCTTCGTGCAGGGCTTTGATGTCACCGACCGCGTGCTGGCAGAAAAAGCTCGGCTGGAAAGTGAAGCCCTGTTCCGCACAATGGCGCAAGCCGTACCCAACCAGGTGTGGGCCGCATCGCCAGACGGTTTGCTGTACTGGTTCAACGACCGCGTGTATAGCTATAGCGGTGCCAGGCCGGGTGAGCTTGATGGCGACAAATGGGCGAGCATCCTTCACCCTGATGAAGTAGCAGAAGTGGCCGCGACCTGGATAGCTGCCGTTACTGCTGGTGAAGTCTATCAGACAGAATTTCGCATTCGCCAGCATGACGGCAATTACCACTGGCATCTGGTAAGGGCACTGCCAATCCGTGATGAGCAGGGTGAAATCTTGCGCTGGATAGGCACCAACACCGATATCCACGACCAGAAGAGCGCTTCACAAGTGCTGACGCATGAAAACCTGAACCTGACCCAGCAAATAGGTGAACGCACAGAAGAACGCGACCGCATGTGGCGGCTGGCAACAGACCTGATGCTGGTGGCTGATGTGGATGGCAATATCACCTCGGTCAACCCGGCCTTTACTGCGCTCCTGGGCTGGGCGGAAGCTGATGTCGCGGGCATGCCCTTTGTCAGCCTCATACATCCCGACGAACAGCGACGCGCAGGTGGCAAATTATTTGCCTCCTCTGATGGTAACAATACCTTCAAATTTGAAAAACACGTGCGCCGCGCTGATGGTAGCTACAATCTTGTGTCGTGGACCGGCTCGCGTGATGCTGGCCTGTTCCATGCCGTAGGCCGTGATGTCACCGCCGAGCGTGCTGCTGCCGCCGCCATGAAGCGTACCGAACAGGCGCTCATACAATCACAAAAAATGGACACCATAGGCAAGCTGACCGGTGGCGTGGCCCATGACTTCAACAATCTGCTGCAAGTCATCTCTGGCAACCTGCAATTGCTGGCTGCCGAAGTAAAGGATAACCCTCGTGCGCAACGCAAGATCGACAATGCGCTCGATGGCGTATCACGCGGGGCCAAGCTGGCCAGCTATTTACTGGCTTTTGGCCGCCGCCAGGCGCTTGAACCCAAAGTCGTCAAGGTCAGCCGCTACATAGGTGCGATGGAAGACATGCTGCGCCGCAGCCTCGGTGAAGCCATCGATATAGAAATGATCGCCTCCGGTGGTTTGTGGAATTGCCTGGTCGATGTACCGCAGCTTGAAAACGCCATCCTCAACCTGTGCATCAACGCCCGTGATGCGATGGAATCCAACGGCAAGCTGACCATAGAAATGGGCAACGTTGCCCTTGACGATGAGTATGCCGCCAACCATCTTGAAGTAGAGCGCGGCCAGTACATCATGATCGCCGTCAGTGATACCGGCAGCGGCATGACGCCTGAAGTCATGGCGCAGGCATTCGAACCCTTCTTTTCGACCAAGCCAGAAGGCAAGGGCACGGGGCTGGGTTTGTCCATGGTCTATGGTTTCGTCAAACAGTCTGGTGGCCACGTCAAGATTTATAGCGAAGTGGGCGACGGCACCACCGTCAAACTGTATCTGCCCCGCTCAATGGCGGCAGAAGAAATGCCCACCATTATCGACAGCCGCGAAATCGTCGGCGGTGAAGAAACCATACTCGTGGTGGAAGACGATGCCGGTGTGCGCAAGACCGTTGTTGAAATGCTGGGCGGCCTCGGTTACCGCGTCTTGCAGGCCGGTGAAGCTGAAGGCGCACTCGCTATCGTACAAAGTGGCCTAGCCATCGACTTGCTGTTCACTGACGTGGTCATGCCCGGCCCGCTGCGCAGCCCTGACCTGGCGCGCGAAGCACGTGGCTGCCTGCCCAACCTGGCTGTGCTGTTCACCTCCGGCTATACTGAAAACGCCATCGTCCACGGTGGCCGCCTTGATGCCGGTGTAGAGTTGCTGGGCAAACCATATACCCGCGCTGCCCTGGCACAAAAAATCCGCCACGTGCTGGCTAACCAGAAGCAGCGCAAACAGGCTGCCGCGGCCACGTCTGAGAGTGCCAATGCAAGTGCCACTGCCAGTGCCAGTGCTATTACCGCTACGCCCGACATGCCACCCACACCACTACGCGGCAAACGCATCTTGCTGGTGGAAGACGATGAGGTCATCCGTGCCAATACGACAGAGTTACTTTCCCTGCTGGGTCATACCGTGCTTGAAGCCAGCACTGCCGAACAAGCCCTGAGCTTGCTGCCAGCAACACCATTCGATGTCCTCATGACCGACATCCAGCTCCCCGGCATGTCCGGCGAAACCCTTGCCACCCAGGCCCGCAATATCCTGCCCACATTGCACGTCGTGTTTGCATCTGGACGCCACCAACAAATCAGTTTGCCGGGTGCAGTCACGCTCATCAAGCCCTATGATGTAGCTGCGCTGGCGGAGGCGGTGAAGGGGTGAACGATCAGCTAGTAAGTCAGCAAGCATGCCGGATCATGTCAGCAATGGTGTCAGGTCCGGGTCGCCTTTGGACATTGCGCTGCGATATGCCGGACGCTCTCCTATGCGTTGCAAATAAGCGCGGATATTGGGATAAGGGCTGAGATCAACAGGCTGGAAAAGGCGCATGGTCGTCAGGGAGAATATGCTCATGATATCGGCAGCGCTTAACTCTTGCCCCGCAAGATACGGGGCATTGCCCAGACGCGTGTCCATATGGTGCAAGACCTTGTCCAGCCTGCCCTGTACAGATACCAGCATAGGATGATCAGTGGGCAGCTTGGCGCTATGCACGGTCATGAGTCGCAACATCACTGGTTGAAGATTGCCATTGGAAAAATGGAACCAGTAAAGAAAATCCGCATAGTCAGGATGGTCAGGGCCTGGCTTGAGGCGGCCACTGCCATGTCTGGTGATAATGTATTCGACGATTGCGGCAGACTCAGCCAGCAGCAATCCCTGATCCTCAATCAGGGGTGCCGCGCCGAGAGGATGCAGGGCTTTTAATTCAGGTGGCGATAGCCTGGTGTTAGCATCGCGCCGGTAATGCACCAGCTCATACGGGAGACCCAGTTCTTCGCAGAGCCAGATGATACGTTCAGATTGTGAATGTCCGAGGTGATGGATAGTTATCATGAGCTTTTAGATGCGCAATAAGGTTGAAAATAAGAGTTAAAAAAATGAGAGTTGAAAATAAGAGCGGAAAACTCAGCCCGCCCGCTGATGACCACGCACACTGGTTGGCGCGAAGCCAAAGCGTTGCCGGAACCTGATTGCAAAGCGGGACGACGATTCGTAGCCAACCGATAGCGCTATTGCAGATACAGGCTGCGTTGTTGCCTGCAAGAGTGTGAGTGCGGTTGCCATCCGTGTATCTACCAGCAAATCTGTCAGGGTATTGCCCTCTGCTGCCAGGCGGCGCCTGAGTGTTGCTTCTGACAGTGCCAGCTCACTGGCGATGCGTTCAGCGGTCCAGGCATAGTCCAAAGACTGGGCAATCAAGTCCCTGACCTTGCGTGTTACATTTTCGATGAGCGTAGGATTGCGCAGGAGGATGCCTTCTTCCAGTAGCCAGTGCAGTACCTCAAGCGTGCGCTGGCGCGCCACTGCGTCCGGGATGCCATTGCCACTAACCAGAGCGTGCCATGCATGCATGTAGGCACTGCGCAAACTATCTTTGACTTCTGGAATCAGGCGCACCGGTGCGTGACTCTGGTCGGTGGTTTTCAGTGTTTCTGCCCGATGGCGATAATAGGCGTCTTCAAGTAACGCCGCATCAAAGACCAACCAGCGAGCTTCATAAGCTTTGCCAGCTTCCAGCAGGTTTGTGAAGTCTAGGGTTTGATTGCCACCGAGCAGTATGGCTTGCCCGGCAGTAGCCTGGACACAGATACCAAGATCAGTACGTACAGATTTGCTGCCTCGCTCAACGACTACGAGCGCTGGTTGCTGTACATGAATGCGTCTTATCTCCAGCCCATTTGCCTGCATGACGTGGGCGGCAATACCCAGCTCTTTTCTGACATGGATCTCGCGTGTTGCGGCAGTCTGGTCTGGTTTATAAGCGACGTGGTCAGTCAATTTGCGCCCCTTGTGATGATGTGTAGCCGGGGCTTTGCAATGCCCAGGGCATGAGGCAGCAAGTAGAAAAGTGAGTTTGCAAGCATGTCAGTGACGGGTGATGTAAACAAGTTCAGTATAGCTGCCGTATCAATCTGACTTTGTGCTGTGCAAGTCGATTTTGGTGCCAAGCCAGTCAAAATTTTTAAACATCGATGAGTCGCAGCAAGAGTCTTGCTTGGGCCTGAAGCTTTACATGTCGGCATAGTCAAGCTAAAGAAGGGGGAGTTGTTTTTTGCTGCATAGCAAAACAAGGTGCCCGGTCATGTGTGCTGGAGTACTTCCGGGTGGGCATCCTTTAGCAAGGTTCAATTAATTCTTTATCCAAGTCCATAATTTTTTTGGTCAGCGGGAATTTTCTGTTTAGTCAGGACTAAATTTCACGATAATACCACTTCGATTAATTGTAAATATTGGTATTGTTATGGTATTTAATTTTTTATACTGATTTAATCGCTACGCCTCTCAGTTTTTATTTTCCAAAACCCGGTTTATTCAATTGGACTCTTTTTTTGTAACAAGATTTTGTTTCAAAAAAAACCACTTGACCGCCTGATATTTAAGCAACATCGTTGCCTCAGTTTCTGCTCAAAATGAAACAGGAACGACGAAAATGACCCCACAAAACCGGGGCATTTATCTATCAACAGTTCAGGGGGAATAGGATGAGACATAGAACTGGAATTCGCATTAATCACCTCATGCTCAGTCTGGTCGGCGGTATGCTGGCAGCCTGCGGTGGAGGAAGTAACACCAGCAGTTTGACAGATACACCCAAGGCAGGTGCGCACATGGCAATGCCGCCGGCAGAAGTGCCAAGCAGTTGCGCAGTCTGGAGCAATACCCAGATTTATACCCAGGGCAATTGCGTAACTTATCAGGGCGTTACCTATAAAGCCAAATGGTGGACGCTGGGGAATGTGCCGGGCACAGAACAGTGGGGACCATGGGAAGTGAGTGCGGTCACGCCAACACCGACTCCAACGCCCACACCAACTCCGACACCCACACCAACGCCGACGCCCACTCCGACACCAACGCCGACTCCTACTCCTACGCCTACATCAGGGTGTGCGCCTTATGTGGCAGGAACCAGTTATCTGGCAGGCAGTGTCGTCAGCAATGCCGGTGGCTATTATCGCTGCGATGTCGCGGGTTGGTGTTCTACCGGTGCTTCTGCTTATGAGCCCGGTGTAGGCTGGGCCTGGACCAGCGCCTGGACTGCGGTGACTGTCAGTGCCTGCCCAACGCCGACACCAACACCTACGCCAACACCTACGCCAACGCCAACGCCAACGCCAACGCCAACGCCAACGCCGACTCCAACGCCTACGCCGACTCCAACGCCAGTCGGTGGCCGCGAAGTTGGTTCCTACTTTGCCCAATGGGGTGTGTATGGCCGTGGCTATGAAGTGGCTGATATCCACACCACGCAGACACCAGTGAATGGCGTGCAGACCAGCGTCGCTGATCAACTGACCTTCATTAACTATGCCTTCGGCAATGTGTATGCCAAAAATGGTGGCTATGAATGCGATATGGTCACCAAGGCAGAGACCGGCAATAACACTCCGCCGCCTGCCGATGCCGGTACCGGTGGTGATGCCTTTGCCGATTACCAGCGTCAGCCAGCACGTACCGTGGATGGCAAAACCATACCCTGGGACGCCAAGCTCACCGGCAATTTTGCGCAACTGAAATTGCTGAAGGCGGCACATCCTAACCTCAAGGTGTTCATCTCACTCGGTGGCTGGACCTGGTCGAAGTTCTTCTCTGCCGCAGCAAAGACCGATGCCCTGCGCAAGCAACTCGCGAAGTCTTGCGTCAAGCAATTCATCGCAGGTGATTTGCCGGTGCAGGATGGCCGCGGTGGTCCTGGTGCAGCCAAAGGTGTGTTTGATGGTATCGACATCGACTGGGAATACCCAGGTGGTGGCGGGCAGCCGTATAACACTTTTGATGCTGTCAACGACAAACATAACTTCACTTTGTTGATGGCAGAATTCCGTGCGCAACTTGACGCGCAAGGGGCTCTCGACAACAAGCGTTATGCGCTGACTGCAGCGATAGGCGCGGGCACTGAAAAGATCGCCCAGACCGAACCGGCCCTGTATAGCCAGTACATGGATTGGGTGAATGTCATGACCTATGACTTCCATGGCGGTTGGGAAAACACCACCAACTTCCATTCACCGCTGTACCATGACCCTGCAGATCCATCCACGGGTGTGCTGGCCAAGTACAATAGTGACGATGCCATCCAGGCCCTGGTCACGGCTGGTATGCCACGCAATAAAATCTTGCTGGGCATTCCATTCTACGGGCGTGGCTGGAAAGGCGTCAGTGCAGGGCCAAATGGCAACGGCCTGTACCAGGCAACTGGTGGGCCAGCACCGGCTACTTATGAAGCAGGGATAGAAGACTACAAGGTCTTGAAAAACAAGACTGGTACGCGCACCCTGCATCCGGTGACCAAGCAACTGATGTTGTTGACCAATAATGGCGAATGGTGGAGTTATGATGACCCTGCTGCCATTGCCATTAAAATGAAGTATGTGCGTGACCAGAACCTGCGTGGCGCATTTACCTGGGAGCTTGACGGCGATGCCAGCGGTACCCTGGGTAGCGAAGTCTGGAAAGGGCGATAAGCCTGATTAGTGGAATGGTATAGTCCATTAATAGTGTAGGGCTGCGGGTGTGATGAACAATACCATCACATCCGCAGTTTTTTCAGCGAGAGGAAAGTACATGAATGCACAACTTGATTTGCATGCGCCAATAAAGCAAACAGCCCAGCCCATGAGCGATGAATGGCGTCGCTGGATCGCAGAAAATTTGCTGCTCGGCGCGCACCCGGCAACCCTGGAAAATGTCTTGCAAAAAAATTCTTTCAGCCTGCACACGGCACGACTGGAAATTAGTGCAGCTTTATCCAGTCCCTATTTTCAAGGCGTGCTAAGGCTCAAAAACCGACTCGACAAGCGTGACTGGGTATTGGCCATCTCCGCCAAACTTGATCAGATACAGCCGCTTGTATTGGAACGTCAGCATCAATTATCTGGCGAGCAGTTTTTGCATGACTATTACCAGCAAAACCGCCCCGTCATTATTACCGGCATGCTCGATGATTGCCCGGCGCGCAGCCGCTGGAACCTGGCCTGGTTCCGTGAACATTTTTCTGAACGCCAGGTAGAAGTGCAATTTGGCCGTAATAGCGACGCCAATTATGAAATGAACAGCATCGCCCACAAACGCCAGATGCGCTTTGGTGAGTATGTCGATCTGGTGGAAAAAACCGGTCATAGCAATGACATGTACATGACTGCGAATAATGATTCCAGCAACCGTAACGCACTTAATGAACTGTGGGAAGACGTGCCTTCATTGCCAGAGTATCTGAAGACCGATCAGGGCAAGCAGGGCTTTTTCTGGTTTGGCCCGGCGGGCACGATTACGCCTTTCCACCATGACCTGACCAATAATTTCATGATGCAGATCATGGGGCGCAAGCGCGTCAAGCTCATCGCGCCATGCCACCTCGCCAAGCTGCAGAATGAACGCCATTGCTTTACGCCTGTGGATGGCCGCAACATCGACCTGACACGCTTCCCCCAGATGCGGGATGTGCCTGTGCTGGAATGTATACTGGAGCCTGGCGAGATATTGTTCCTGCCTGTGGGCTGGTGGCATTTTGTAGAATCACTGGATATTTCTGTCACCATCGCTGCGACGAATTTCCGCTGGGATAATGACTTCTTCAGTAATTATCCGGCCAATCACGACTTTTGATCAACAGTCTTTCATCATAAGAATACTGCGCTTCCGGCGTATGCCGGAGCGCAGTCCTTTTGTATCAGTTATCCATGCCTTGCCTGTCATCTGACAGGCAAGGCATTTCTACATCAAGGCAAGGTTTTCAAGACAGCCTTGGTAGGCGCCGAGAAGTTGTAGCCATCATGCTTATCCCAGTTGATAGACCAGGTCATGACTCCTCTGAAGCCAGGGTAAGCCTGTTTGGGAACGATGGTGCCGCAGTTCAGCAACTTGGTTAAACAGTTCAGCGCATTGCTGACATCTGCTGACGTGGTAAAGCCGGAATTGGCAGAACTACGGCCAGACGGCACACCAAAAGCAACCTGGTCAGGACGCAAGCCAGCAAAGCTATTACCGCCATAGGTAAAGCCCTCGATCAGCATTTTTGCCGTGCCCACCAGTTGGTCTGCCGAGCCTGCCCTGAGTGGCGCAGACTGATAAGGTGTATAAATATCACCATTGTTGTAATACTGTGGATGCAGGATAGTCAGCTCATCGCGCAGCGCATTGATGATGGGGATATATGCACCCCAGATTGAGCCGTAAGAAGTAAAGCCACCTTCCACATATACCCATTCCGGTGCCATCGACAGGTAGAAGTTTGCCCCGACTTTGGCTTTCAGTTTTTTGACAGCGACCGGCAGATAAGTCTGGATAGCGGCACCCTGCGCCACGCCGTTTTCAAGATCAAGATCAATACCATCAAAACCGTATTTGCTGATGATGCCGTACAGACTGTTGGCAAAGTTGGTGGCCTCTGCATCAGAGCCTACCGAGACTGAACCATTCTGGCCGCCGAGTGACAGCACGACTTTTTTGCCTTGCGCCTGCTTGGTTTTGATGTCTGCAATAAATTGCGCTTCGCTACCGGCACCTGGGTCCAGCGTAAAGCTCACATTGCCACCGCCTGCGTTGTCACCAAACGAAACGACGATCACATCCCAGTCATTGCTGACTTGCGCGATAGGATAGGTATTGCCGCTAGGGTTGGTAAAGTTGTGCCAGTAACCGACCAGTGCATGCTTGGCCAGGCCAGGGACTGGCGTGGGAGTCGGTGTTGGCGTTGGTGTGGGCGTCGGCGTTGGTGTCGGAGTGGGTGTTGGGGTAGGTGTTGGGGTAGGTGTCGGCGTAGGGCAGGCACTTGATGTGACTGATGTCCACGCGCTAGTCCAGGCCCAGCCTACACCAGGCTCGTAAGCAGATGCACCGGTAGAACACCAGCCCGCTACATCGCAACGATAAAAGCCACCTGCATTACTGACCACTTTTCCAGCGGCGTATTGGGTACCGGCGACATAGGCAGAACAGCTCGGCGTCGGGGTTGGTGTGGGAGTCGGCGTAGGTGTCGGGGTTGGTGTGGGCGTTGGAGTCGGAGTCGGTGTGGGCGTTGGAGTCGGAGTCGGTGTGGGCGTTGGTGTTGGTGTTGGTGTTGGAGTAGGCGTGGCATCACAAGCGCCTTTACCTGTCCAGGGTTTGCCGCTTCCAGATGCACCGCTATTGGAAGCGGGGTTTTCATTTTGCGTCCACCAGTTTGCCACATAATTATTGCCACCGGTGCTGACCAGGGCACCGCCGTTGTAGGCAGTTGCTGCATCCCAGGCCGCATAGCACGCTGTTGAAGCCACTGCTGGCGGAGCCTGTGGCGGCGTGTTTGCCTGCCCGTTGCCTGCTGCACTGCCACTGCCACCACCGCATGCAACCAGCAAGCTACCGCTCGTCGCACACACCAGCATGTTTTGAATCAGGTTTCTTAAAGTTGTATTTTCCACTGCCGTCTCCCCCGTGATTTTGTGAATTCAGAAAATGTGTTTATTCCCCCAGATACATTCTTGATACGCTTGCCCTTGCTGCAGACAAGCGCTCAGGATTCAAGCATGTAGGCCTTGAATTTGGACGTCAACTGGTTTTGTTTTTATCTTGCCACTTAGATACCACTTAATTGACAGGCAACAAGATGCAATGGAAATAAGAATCAGGTAAACAGTATGTGCCTTGCTTTGACTGTTCCTTGATCAGACCAGCCCTGACAGTTTGCAACAGTGGTATTAGCTCTTTTTTATCAGCATGGATGATTGCTGATGGGACGATGTTGAATACAGGTACAGCACCAGCTTGCGCAGGCGCTGGAACGGGCCTGTGACCTGTTATCTCTTGGGTAGCTGGTACTGGGTCCAGCCCGGATGTAATGAGCCAGATGTGTTGGTCAATCTGGCTGGATTGTCAGTTTCAGAGCTGCACAGGTACAGGCTCACTCCTGGTACTTTTCAAATAATTTCGCCAATGTACCCTGGCGGTCAAGCAAGGTGATTGCCGCCCTGATCTTCTTCGCATCTTCCACTGCCAGTGTTTTTGACAGCACCATGTAAAGTTCATCTTTCAGCATCACCTTGGGTAGCAGTTTGATCTGGCCCTCCAGCCCTGCCTGCCTTATTTCTGCAGCGATGCCGGGCGAGCGGTGGCAATAAAAGCGGCCCCTGCGCGCAAGCAATTTGTTCAGGTTGGATCTGGATGAGACTGCGCTGGAATCGACTTGCAAGCCACCAAGATTCTTCAAGCGTTCATTGATGGCATAGTTATGCATGGACAGGATAATGCCATCCTTGCCAAGCTTGCGTATGTCATCCCAGCCTGATACCTGTATGTCGTCGTCGGCGCGCACCGCCAGCAGGTAATTGACAGAAATAATAGGCGTATCGACGTAGTCGTAGAGCAGGGCGCGCTCTTTGGTATGCAGTATCCCGCAAATCGCATCGACAGGCCCGCCCAGGATCCTGACCAGTGGCAGCCAGTTCTGGTCACCGACAAATTTGATGCCGGGCTCCACCGCTTCTATGGCCCGCATGATATCGACACATACGCCGCCAACGGCGGGTTTGCCATCTTGTATCACAGAGATGAACTTGGGGGCAGATGCCTCTTGCGCCGCTGTCCTGATCAGGCTTTGTGCATAGGCTGGACTGGCAAAAAATAGAAGAGACGCCATGCACAGAATAAAGCAGCGTGTGCCTTTGATGCTTGATCCGAAAGCAGCCACGTATCGCCTCCATTTTATGTTTTATGCGCCCCTGATTGTCGCCACAGCCAGGCTCAGAACGGGGCTTTTTTACATTGTACGCCAGCGCATACCTGATGTCTCTGCTAGTTTCAACGCAGACTTTACAGGGCCAGCCACCGTCGCCCCTCAACTCCCTGGCTTAAGCTTGAACATGGTCCATGGCAAAAGCCATTCTCCACCGCATGGCCCTTGCTTGTTTTGTGAAAAGACAGGCTCCAGCATGATCCCTGCTGCTGTCATTGACCATGCAGGCTGGCGCCAGATATCTTCATCCTTGGCGGCACATCGCTCTCTGAGGTCGGCCATGTCGCTGCCGTAGAGATTTTGCATGGCATTTGCGATCCAGCTGGAAAGTGCAGACTGATCCACTGCGGCTGGTTTATCCTCACCCCGGATCAGTTGTGAAAGCTCAAGTTCACGCATGCCAGGAATCTGGACATTCATGTTTGATCCATGTATAGACAATCCGCCGCTGTTGCAAGTGCTTACGGTACTAAAGCGCATGCTGACCAGCGTCGTCGAAAATAAACGTGGCTCAGCACTGAAGCTGAAATCAGCGGTTTGCCCGGGGCCATAACGGCGCGAATAATCGAGTTGGCAAGCGAAAAAAGCGGTAATGGCTGTGGTCTGTTCTTGTGATAGCCGTGCATTAAGACTTGCCATGACAGTGGTGTCGTAGCCACTGTCAAAACGAAAAGCCCTGACTCCAGAGACGGGTTCTATCCACCATTGCAACTTTTTATCCGCGACCGCTTCAGCATGGTCACGACGCAGCGGCAGGCCTTGCAACCGTTCAAGTTCGTAGGCACTTGGCCCGGCAGCAGAGCTGGCAAGTGCCTTTAACGGCGACAACTGCACAAGCAGTGCAGCAGGGCGCGTGCGGGTTTTCCAGCTTCCCTGCAATTTGCCATTGGGGCCTGGTCGCAATACCATTTCAGCATTCGCTGCCGTGGAGTTTGCAATGACTTCTGTCAAGGCCAGGCTGCCGTCGTCATGCACCTGGCCTTCAAGAGCCAGATCCAGATGATGCCTGCGATAGAAATAACGGCCCTGCACATCTCCCTTATTCAAGTCCAGTTCCATAACAACAGGCGATGTACCTATTTTGCCAGCGAGAGTGAGTGATTCTGCCTGGCATGTCGTTGTTAACAGCAGCATGAATATACTGAGGATGAGGCTGCTTGATTTTTTACAGTATTTCCCGGCGCAGTGGACCATACCTGGCTTTTCTGGTGTGTTTAGTATTTTTTAAAATCCCGGATGCGGCAGGATTTGTCTTGCCGCATAGTTCAAGCAGTATGATAGATGGTTTCCAATGTGATTTAATGGCAATATGAGAACATGCATCAATTCTGCTAATGTCAGAGGTCAATACAGACATGTTTCATGCGAATACGCCACATCTGAGAACTTGTTAGGGAAAACAATATGACATCGAATACATCTGCGTCTGCTCCAGAAACGAGCGCGCAATCTTCAGCTCCTCTCCCGGATGTGCAGGCAGACAAGGTCGCGGATACCGTTATCGACATACTTGACAAGCACGCAGTGCATCTCAATACGCAAAGCTTTCCCGCCAGCCTGTATGCCGAATCGCTGTTGTACATGATTTACTGGTTCCATCGCCTGCGTGACCCGGCCCGCAAGAACACCATGCAAGAGTGCATAGGTAAATACCTGGATCTGGCCCCTCAATCAGCAGCGGTGCAAGCTTTGCTGTCGGATCAGCAGCTTAAAACCGGGGCCAGGCAGCGCATAGATGAGGGCATCATGGTGCGCAAGACGGTTGATGTGCTGGTCATGCGGGAAGTACAACATGGCCGCGAATTTCTGGTCCTGGACCGCACTATTTTTCCAGAAGGTATTGCGCTGCCGGGCGGGCTGTTGCAGGATGAAGATGAGCAAAATGCGAGCGGCATTCCCGCCAATATTTTTGCCGCATTGCGGGTAACAGGCAGCAAGGTGTTTGCATCCCTGGCACCAGAATACGGCATTGCAGAACAAGACGGGCGCAAATACTATTTTGTCCGTAGCGAAGCAAAAAATGCAGCCAGCAATGAAGCCCGTATCTACATGGACAGGACGGTGACGCACAGTTACCGCGACCATCTGAAAGAAATTGCCGTTCCCTCTGACCCGCGTCATATTGTCGATACGCTGGGCTTGCTCGTCGAAATTGCCGACACCAAAGACGTTCACGGCAGGTGGTTGCCTGAGAGCGTGATGACAACGCCGTATGCGAAAGAAGGCTCGTTTGCCTTTGGTCACCACAAGCAGATAGCTGCAGCACTGGTCGCAAAAAATTTCAGCAGGACGCAGGGTGTTTCTCACCATGAATGGATACGTGAATGGGTGAAAAATCCGGTAGATTTATACCGTGAATTGCGCCAGCGCTTTGAACAGAACCACAATAGCCTGAATACATCGGTGCTGGAATTATTGCCCGTGGTTGAGTATTTTCGCAGCCAGATGATGCTCCCGGCGATGGAAGAAAAATGCCGCAACGATGCAGCGCTGGCTTTCATGCGCGATCAGTTGCTGCACAAGCTGCACCACGTCACGATACAGAATGGCGCGATGTGCCCGTATGAACCAACCCTGCGCCTCCTGTTTGAGGCCGTAGGTTTTTTTGATGTGGCTTGCCGTACTGAAAGGAATTTAAGTACGCATTTTCAAAAAAAATATTGGTACCGCTATGAAGAACTCATGCGACGTTTGCCAGAGGTCATCATCATCCCCAGTTTCGATAATATCTCTGCGACTGACCTCATGAAAATACGCGGCACGCCAGTGTATTTTATCGGCGTATCTACCGAACCTGTGTATGTCGATGAGTTCTGGCAATCTCCGCTCGAATTCCTGATTCATGATCTGAACCATGCCTGGAAGATGATGGACATGGACGACAGATTTTTCAAGCATAGACCTGAAGTCAGCAGGGACGAGTTGATCAGTAAATCCAATGCCTTTATCCGTGAGTACTTCCCGACGATCGCCATACAAAAAACGGACACGGAAGAGGAAAAGGAAATGAAAAAACTCAAGAAAATTTTGCTGTTTGAAGTCGGGCATGAAGACGCCAGGCCACTATTGCCAGCGATCGTCAGCGAAGCGCTGCTGGAAGATGAGGGTTATGAATTCCCTGACATCGTCGTCCGTTATGATGAAGAAGGCAAACAGGCTTATCTGGAACAGCGCACCATACCTGGTATCACTGCACTTTCTTACGTCAGGCATAAACTGCAGCACGGTTTCTTTGACCAGACTGATTCGCAGAATATACAAATTGTCTCGCCCAAGTATCGCAGCGTGGAATGGATAGTCAAGGCAACAGAAGAATTGCTGACTGAGATGCAGGCAACAATCCCACCCGCCGTGCAAGCAGAAGGTTTGACAGAATACCTGACCCGTCAGGCTTGCTCCAGGGGACCGACTATTCTTCATGCACCGGAAAACCTGGACCCGGCTATAGAAGAATATGGAGATGGAACGGCGTCAAAGGAATAGGTGTTGTCGTTCCTCTGAACTCAACAATCTTAAATATCAACGACTTACCTTTTTGTGAGAGATTAGTTTTTGTAAAAATCAGCTAACTCTGAACTTTTCGGTTCACCCATTTTATTCAGATCTTTTCGTCGCCGTTACTCAATATGTCGCCTATTTGTTGATTTGCACTGAAAATTGACTCACGTCCAGCACGAATTCCAACTTATCTTGATGAGTAGGGAAACTGGGTGAATGATGCGGCATTACTAGAACTCATTTCATAAATAGGGGTGAGTGCGAACAAAACGATTTGGGATGCAGTGCAAGGCGTGACCCGCTGCTAAGGCTGGTGCCTTAGCGAGGGGCGCAACGCAGCAATGCGCCCAAATCGTCAGTTCCCGGAGGGGTTGCCTCATAACGCGCGCTGGACTGCGTTGGACTCATTATCAATAGCACCGCTATTGACTGCCTCGTCCATAGTTTTACCATTGGCCAGCCCACGTTATGAGACAAACGCATCTCATCCCTATTTATGAAATGAGTACTAGGTATTATTCGACGCTGGCACATTCGTGACCAGATTCCATTGTGGGAGATCTCCAGACCGCTGGGCATCTCTGGTAACACTGTCCGGCGCTATCTGCGCTCTGAAGTCACCGAGCCAGCCTGTGTGGAGCGACAAACAACCAGGGCCATCGATAAATGTGCAATGTTGCTTGCGGACGTAATACTGAAAAAAGTCGTAAGCATCGACGCAGCTCAAAAAACTTCACTTGGATCTGAAAGAACTGGGATTTGAGGCGAACGCAAGACCTGATGTTGGCCTTCGCCTGGAAGTGGGAGGCGGATCGAACTGTCTGGGCCAATTCAGATAGCAAACGAACGCCCCTGAATGACCTGAATACAATGATGATTCGCCTGACCAAATAGCTAACTTACGATCCTCTTACGTTGATATATGACAATAGGCTATTTAACGATGCCATGCTCCCTTATTCCCCTTAAAAATGTCGAATAAGGACTTGAGACGGTAATGGAGAGATAAAGAGAATTAAACAGAAACCAGATCACAAATCATCATTCTGGAAAAAGTTTATTTCTATATGTGTTATTGATAGCGATACAACGATGGACGAAATACTTCTGAGAATACCTTTTCTGCACGCTGGGTACAGACACTGAAAGATTCACTGGCCCTGTTTAATAAACGCGTCAATGATTCATTGAGCTATAAGAGGGAAGTGGATGGAGTATGACTAATTTCACCCTTCCCAGATCGTTGCCAAATGTTTACCCTGCTTTTCGCAAATGAGCTGTGACAAGTCCGGCGTGCCGCTTACACGCCCATGCATTAACCGACTTCAGACCTCGCCACAGGGGCAAGCACAAACAAACCACATCATCAGAAGTGTGAACACTTCGAAATACGGGATAAAGGTTCCTAATGGCAAACACAGCAGCAGACATCCAAAAGCTTTACATCGCCTACTTCAACCGTCCTGCAGACCCAAATGGTCTGGCTTACTGGATGGCACAAGGTTTCACACTGAACCAAATCGCCGACAGCTTCTCCAAACAAGCAGAATACGCCACCGTATTCGCTGGTAAAACAACAGAAGACACCGTCAACACCATCTACAACAACCTGTTCGGCCACAAAGCTGACGTAG